>NZ_JBJGYY010000033.1:0-51173 GCF_054050235.1 Geodermatophilus sp. SYSU D00696
GGGTGCTGTTGGGGGTTTTTTATAAAACAAGACCCCCCCCCCCCCCGCGGGGCTGGTGGCGGCGGGGCGCGGGGGGCGGCGGCCCCCCCCGGGGCCGGCTCGCGTCCGGCCCCGCGGTCGGCGCTCAGATCCCGTAGCCCGCGCGGTCGACCCGGCGGTGGTAGCGGGTGCCGAGCTTGCCGCCGAGCAGCGCCCCGACCAGTGTCGCGACCAGGATCGCGGCCAGCGTGACGATGCCGGCGGTGGTCGCGGTGCCCTCGTCGACCGGGATGCGCGGCAGGTTCAGCTGCTGCAGCACGTTGTACTCGGCGCCGAAGGCGATCCCGAGGACGGCGAGCAGCACGACGACCAGCAGGCCGATCAGCCACACCGCCAGCCCCTGGCGCACCCCGCTGAAGCGCGCCATCCGCCCGGCGACGTAGCCACCGGCGAGGTAGGCGAGGAAGAGCACCACCAGGGCGGCGATCGCGCCGCCGAGGCCGATGCCGGCGGCCTGGTCGGTGGCCTCGCCGACGCTGTCGACGCCCTGCGCGAGGCCCAGCCCCACCCCGGCCGCCGACACCAGGGCGATCAGGATCACGGCCAGCCCGTTGGCCGACAGCCAGCCGAAGAACGCCGCGCCCCACTTGATCCCGCCGAAGCGGTCGCGCTGCGCGGCGACGGCGTCGCGGGCCGGGCCGCGGGTGGCGTGCGCCCCCTCGCCGGTCATCGTCGCGTCGTGGTCGTACTGGGTACGGTCGTTGGTCGCCACCCGGTCCTCCTCGTCTCGTGGGCGGCCCGTCGGGACCGCCTCGCTGACCTGCGGGTACCCGGCGGTGATCACCGCGAACCGGAGCCCCGCCGCGTTCACCCGACAGGAGGCCGCGCCGTGACGGTCCTGCTCGTCGACGCGGCCAACGTCGTCGGCGCGCGCCCCGACGGCTGGTGGCGGGACCGGGCCGGTGCCACCGCCCGGCTGCTGCGGCGGCTCGCCGGGGTGCCCGGCCGGCGGGTCGACGGGGCGCTGGTCGAGGAGGTGGTGGTCGTCGTCGAGGGCGCCGCCCGCGACGTCCCGGCGCCCGACGGCGTCCGCATGGTCCGCGCGGCCGGCAGCGGTGACGACGCGCTGGCGCGCACCGCCGCCGACCTGGCCGACGAGGGCCGGGCGGTGCTCGCGGTGACCGCCGACCGCGGCCTGCGCGCCCGGCTGCCGGAGGGGACGGCGGTCACCGGCCCGGGCCGACTGCTCGACGTGCTCGATCGCATGGCGGACAACGGATCGGGGTAGGCGCTCCCGGTCCGTCCGCGCCGGGCCCGTCCACCTCCCCGGCAACCCGAGCCGAGGAGACGTCGCCGCATGCCGCAGACCGTGCTGATCACCGGGGCCTCGAGCGGCATCGGCCGCGCCACCGCCCGCCTGTTCGCCCAGCGCGGCGCGCACCTGGTCCTGCTGGCGCGCGGGCGGGAGGCGCTGGAGGAGACCGCGACCGAGGTGAAGGCGCAGGGCGCGGCCGACGTCGTCGTCTGCCCGGCCGACGTGCTCGACGAGGACGCGCTGCGCACCGCAGTCGACGGCACGGTCGCCCGCTTCGGCAGCCTCGACGTGGTCGTGCACTCCGCCGCGGTGGTGGCCTACGGGCGGCTCGAGGAGCTGCCCAAGGAGGTGTTCGAGCGGGTCGTCGACACCACGCTGCACGGCACCGGCAACCTCGCCCGGGTGGTGCTGCCGGTGTTCCGCCGTCAGGGCGCCGGCCACCTGGTGGTCGTGAGCTCGCTGCTGGCGTCGGTGACCACCCCGCTCATGGGCAGCTACACCACCGCCAAGTGGGGTCAGCTGGCCATGGTCCGGACGCTGCAGCAGGAGACCCGGGACGTCCCGGGCATCTCGGTCTCCGCCGTGGCACCGGGTGGGGTCAACACGCCGATCTACTCGCAGGCCGGCAGCTACATCGGGCTCAAGGGCCGCCCGCCGATCCCGATCTACTCCCCGGAGCGGGTGGCCCGCTCGGTCGTGGCCCGGCTGGACCGGCCGCGGCGGCTGGTCCAGTCCGGCTTCGCCAACCCGGTCGTCATCCTCGGCTTCCGGCTGTTCCCCGCGCTCTACGACGCGCTCGTCGGCCCGCTGCTGCGGGTCTTCGCCCTCGCCGACGACGACCGGACCCCGCCGACGGCGGGCAACGTCTTCGAGTCCAGGCCGGAGGGCAACGCGACCAGCGGGCGGTGGCACGGGATCCCCTGAGGCCGGCTGCGTGAACGGCACGTTCCGTTCCGTCGCACCCCGTTGACCCGGCACCCGGCGCGGGACCAGGCTGGCGCTCCCCGCCGACGGCGGGCCGACGTCGGGAGCGCCCATGACCGCCGATCCCACCGCCCGTCCCACTCCGGCCCGGCCGGCCCACGGAGGAGTCGAGGCCGAGCGGGTCGACGCCGGCTACCACGAGCGGCGCCGGCTGCGCACCGGGACCGCGGGCTGGCTGCTGCTGGCCGGCCTCGGCGTCTCGGCGGTCATCTCCGGTGACTACGCCGGCTGGAACTTCGGCCTCGGGGAGGGCGGCTTCGGTGGCCTGCTGATCGCCACCGTGCTCATGGCGGTCATGTACACCGCCATGGTGTTCGGGCTGGCCGAGCTGGGCTCGGCGCTGCCGACCGCCGGTGGCGGCTACACCTTCGCCCGGCGCGCGCTGGGCCCCTGGGGCGGTTACGCCACCGGCGTCGCGGTGCTCATCGAGTACGCCATCGCCCCCGCGGCGATCGCCACGTTCATCGGCGCCTACGTCGAGTCCCTCGGGCTGTTCGGGATCACCGACGGCTGGTGGGTCTACCTCGTGGTCTACGCGCTGTTCATCGGCATCCACCTGATGGGCGTCGGCGAGGCGCTCAAGGCGATGTTCGCCGTCACCGTCGTCGCCCTCGCCGGGCTGGTGGTCTTCCTGGTCGGCGCCATCCCGCAGTTCGACGCGGGCAACCTGCTCGACATCGCGCCCACCGACGCGGCCGGCGCCTCGTCCTTCCTGCCGTACGGGCTGATGGGCATCTGGGCGGCGTTCCCGTTCGCGATCTGGTTCTTCCTCGCCGTCGAGAGCGTGCCGCTGGCCGCCGAGGAGGCCCGCGACCCGGCCCGGTCGATGCCGCGCGGGATCGTCGCGGCCATGGGCGTGCTGGTCGTGCTCGCCGTCCTCATGCTGGTGTTCACCCCCGGCGCGGCGGGGTCCGAGGCGATCGCCGGCTCGGGCAACCCGCCGGTCGACGCGCTCGCGGGCGCCGGCGCCTCCGAGGGGCTCACCCGGGTGGTCAACTACGCCGGCCTGTTCGGGTTGGTGGCCAGCTTCTTCTCGATCATCTACGCGTACTCGCGGCAGACCTTCGCGCTCTCCCGCGCCGGGTACCTGCCGCGCGCGCTGTCGGTGACCAACTCCCGGAAGGCGCCGGTGCTGGCGCTGCTCGTCCCCGGCGCGATCGGCTTCGTGCTCTCGCTCACCGGCCAGGGCGCGATGCTGCTCAACATGGCCGTCTTCGGGGCGACGGTCTCCTACGTGCTGATGATGGTCAGCCACATCGTGCTGCGCCGTCGCGAGCCCGGCCTCCCGCGGCCGTACCGGACCCCTGGCGGCACGGCGACCACCGGCGTCGCGCTGGTGCTGGCGGCCGCCGCGGTGGTGGCCACCTTCCTCGTCGACGTAACCGCCGCACTGTGGACGCTCGCGGCCTACGTCGTCTTCCTCGCCTGGTTCGCCCTCTACAGCCGGCACCACCTGGTGGCCTCCGCGCCGGAGGAGGAGTTCGAGCTGCTCGCCGAGGCCGAGGACGACGTCCGGTGAGACGGCGGGCCACCCTCGGCGGGCACACCTACGAGTTCCCGTCGCTGGTGGAGCTGATGGCGAAGGCGACGCCGCCGCGCTCCGGGGACGTGCTCGCCGGGTGCGCCGCGGAGTCGGCGGAGGAGCGGGTGGCCGCGCAGACGGTGCTGGCCGACCTGCCGCTGGCCACCTTTCTCGACGAGCAGGTGGTCGGCTACGACGAGGACGACGTCACCCGGCTGGTGCTCGACACCCACGACGCCGCCGCCTTCGCCCCGGTCGCGTCGCTGACGGTGGGGGAGTTCCGCGACCGGCTGCTCGCCTGGACGGCGGCCGGTGACGAGGCGGCGATCAGCGCGCTCGCGCCCGGCCTGACGCCGGAGATGGTCGCCGCGACGTCGAAGCTGATGCGCACGGCCGACCTGGTCGCCGTCGCCCGGCGGACGCGGGTGGTCACCGCCCTGCGCAGCACCATCGGCCTGCCCGGGCGGCTGGCGTCGCGGCTGCAGCCCAACCACCCGACCGACGACCCGGTGGGGGTCACCGCCTCGATCCTCGACGGGCTGCTGCACGGCTCCGGCGACGCCGTGATCGGGATCAACCCGGCCACCGACTCACCGGCCCGCACCGTGGCGCTGCTCGAGCTGGTCGACGCGGTCATCAGCCGCTACGACATCCCCACCCAGTCGTGCGTGCTGGCCCACGTGACCACCACGCTGCGCGCGCTGGAGCAGGGCGCGCCGGTGGACCTGGTGTTCCAGTCGGTGGCCGGCACGCAGGAGGCCAACCGCGGCTTCGGGGTCACCCTCGACCTGCTCGCCGAGGCCCGCGCCGGGGCGCTCGCGCTGGGCCGCGGCACGGTGGGCGACAACGTCACCTACTTCGAGACCGGGCAGGGGTCGGCGCTGTCGGCGGGCGCCCACCTCGGGATCGGCGGGCGGCCGGTGGACCAGCAGACGCTGGAGGCCCGCGCCTACGGCGTCGCCCGGCACTTCGAGCCGCTGCTGGTCAACACCGTCGTCGGGTTCATCGGCCCGGAGTACCTCTACGACGGCAAGCAGGTGCTGCGCGCCGGCCTGGAGGACCACTTCTGCGGCAAGCTGCTCGGCCTGCCGATGGGCGTGGACGTCTGCTACACCAACCACGCCGAGGTCGACGGCGACGACACCGACACGCTGACGCTGCTGCTCGGGGCGGCCGGCTGCTCGTTCGTCATCGCCGTCCCGGGCGCCGACGACGTGATGCTGCACTACCAGTCGCTGTCGTTCTCCGACGTCCTCACCGCGCGCCAGGTGCTGGGGCTGCGGCCGGCGCCGGAGTTCGAGGCGTGGCTGGCCCGGATGGACCTGCTCGACGACGGCGGCAGGGTGCGCGAGCTGGCCCCCGACGCGCCCGCCGCCCGCGCCCTGCTCGCGGCGGCGACCCCGTGACCGAGAACAGCCTTTACCGCGACAAAGGCACCCAGGAGAGCCTTGATCGCGACAATGGCACCGTGGTCGGGGACGACCCGTGGTCGGTGCTGCGGTCGGCGACCCGCGCGCGGGTGGCGCTCGGCCGCGCCGGTGACGCGCTGCCCACCGCCCGCGAGCTGGAGTTCCGCGCCGCGCACGCCGCCGCCCGCGACGCCGTCCACTCGCCGCTCGACGTGGACGCGCTGCGGACCGACCTCGGCGGCGAGGTGCTCGTCGTCGCCTCGGCCGCGCCGGACCGGGCCACCTACCTGCAGCGTCCCGACCTCGGCCGGCGGCTCGCCGAGGGGACGGCGCTGCCGCGGGCCGACGCCGACCTGGCGGTCGTGCTGGCCGACGGGCTCTCGCCCCGCGCGGTGCAGGCGCACGGGCCCGGCCTGGTCGCCGCGCTGCGCGACCGGCTGCTCGGCTGGACGCTCGCGCCGCCGGTCGTGGCCACCCAGGCGCGGGTGGCCCTCGGCGACGCGGTGGGGGAGGCCCTGGGCGCCCGCGCGGTCGTGGTGCTGATCGGCGAGCGGCCGGGGCTGTCCTCGGCGGACTCGCTCGGCGTCTACCTCACCTGGGACCCGCGGCCGGGACGGGTGGACGCCGAGCGCAACTGCGTCTCGAACGTCCGCCCGCCGCACGGGCTGTCCTACGCGCAGGCCGCCGACACCGTCGCCGCCCTGCTGTCGGCCGCGCGGGAACTGGGGGCGTCGGGCGTCGCGCTCAAGGACGAGGGCCCGGCGCTCCCCTCCGGCTGAGGATCAGGCGTAGAACGCGTTCACCGCGGCCTGGTCGGTGTGCGCCTCCTGGAACTCGGCGACGCGACCGTCCTCGTCGTAGCGGAACAGGTGGGCGGCGACCACGTCGATGTCCCGGTCCCCGCGGTGGGCGGTGAGCCGCACGACCGCGACGCCGTCGGTGTCGTCGGCGAAGGTCGCCCGCACCTCGGCCCGGAAGCTGCCCTCGGTGATCTCGAACAGCCGGCCGAAGAGGGCGAAGACCTCGTCGACGCCGGTGTAGCGGCCCGACAGTGCGTTGTCCCCGGGCTCGTGCCAGCGGATGTCCGGTCGCCACAGCTCCCGGAGGCGGTCGAGGTCACCCTTGCCGAAGGCCTCGTAGCCCTCGCGCATGCGGATCAGGTTGGGGTGGTCGGACACGGTGCGCTCCCTCCCGAGGACGGTCCCCCGTGACGGCGCGAGCAGTGTCGGCCCGGCGGGGGAGCGGGAGGAGGGGCCGGCGCGCGGCCCGGTGTGGCGGTGGCGCTGCGTCCGCCGGGGCGTCCGGGGAGTCGTCAGCGGCTGTCGGAGCCCGTGGGGCTGGCCTCCGGGATGTCGGGCGCCAGTTCGTCGTCGCGCGGCGGTGCCTTCCACTCCACGAGCAGCAGGGTGGCGTCGTCACTGGTGCGGCCGGCCCGGGCGGCCATCAGCGCGTGGGAGAGGCGGCGCACGGTCTCGGGGGCGGCCAGGCCCTCGGACGTGGTCGCCTCGATCAACTCCCGCAGCCGGGCCTCGCCGAACTGCTCACCGCCGTCGAGGCGCTCCTCGACGACGCCGTCGGTGAAGAACAGCACCCGGTCGCCGGGTTCGAGCCCGACGGTGTGCACCTCGGGGTCCGCGCTGCCGAAGCCGATCGGCCGGCTGGCCCGGCCGGTGAGCTCGCCGACGACCCGGCCGCCGCGCACCCACAGCGCCGGGTGGTGCCCGGCGTTGACCCAGCTCAGCTCGCCGGTCTCGGTGTCCAGCCGGCCGATCTGCCCGGTGGCGAACCGGCCGGGGAAGAGCTGGCCGACGACCCGGTCCATCTCGGCGTAGGTCTCGGTCAGGGACAGGTCGCGGCGGCGGCCGTGCCGGTAGCCGGCGAGGACGACGGAGGCCATCGCCGCCGCGGTGAGGCCGTGGCCCATGGCGTCGAAGACGGCGAGGTGCAGCACGTGCTCGTCGAGCGCGTAGTCGAAGCTGTCGCCGCCGACCTCGTAGGCCGGCTCGAGGATGCCCGACAGGTCGACGTCGGGGGTGGTCATCGACAGCGGCGGGAGGCTCTGCCACTGCAGCTGCGCGGCCAGCGTCATCGGCTGCCGGGTGCGGACGCGGGCGAAGGTGTCGGTGTAGGCGTCCTTGGTGACCAGCAGGTCCGCGACCAGTCCGGCGGCGCGCTGCGCCAGCCGCCGGTCGGCCTCGGTCGGCGCCCGGAGCACCAGGGACAGCACGCCGACCCGGTCGGAGCCGTCGAGCATCGGCAGGTGCAGCCGGACCCGGCCGTCCGCGAGCGGCTCGTCGACCATCCGGTCGCCGGCGAACGCGGCGCCGGCCGGGCCGCCGGCGATGGGGACGGGTTTGCCCGACAGGCCGGGCCCGGTCAGGGGGTGCAGGTCGACCTGGTCGATGTCCTGCAGCAGGATCGCGACCTCCTCGGCGCCGGCGCGGTGCAGCTCCTGCGCGACCAGCGGGCCGACCAGCCGCGGCGGGATCAGGTGGGCGCGGTCGAGCAGCGCGCCGAGCAGCCGCTCGCCGACGCTCTCGACCGCCGGGTGCCGGCCCTCGACGTCGCGCAGGGCCCGGTACGCCCCGCCTCCGTCGCTCGCCCCGTCCTTGGCCACCCGCTGGGCATGACCGGGCCTCCGACGGGTCAAACGCGGTGGGACCGGAACCGGATCCGGGGGAGCCGGCGGCGCGGCGGTGCCTCGACCGGGCCGGGCGGCTCGTCGCCGGGCCCGCCGTCCCCCACGGCCGCCGCGGCAGCGGCGTGCCGCTCGTGCAGCCGGGCACGGACGTCCTCGGGGGTGTGCGCCCGGCGCTGGCGCTCGTCCCGGGCCAGCACCGCGCCGGTGGCCGCGACCCCGGCCAGCCCGGCGAGGCCGAGCAGCTTCCACGTCCGCCTGGGTACCCGCACGGTCGCCTAACGTAGCCGCGTGTCCCGGCCCCGCGCGCTCTCCCTCGACGAGGCGGTCGAGCTCACCCGGACCGGCGACGTCTGGGTGTTCCGCGGCGCCTCGGTGGCCGACCGGGCGATCCGGGCGCTGACCAACGCGCCGGTCAACCACGTGGGCATGGCCGTCGTCCTCGAGGACCTCCCGCCGCTGCTGTGGCACGCCGAGCTCGGCCGCTCGCTGCCCGACGCCTGGACCGGGCAGCACCAGCGCGGCGTCCAGCTGCACGACCTGCGCGACGCCGTCCGCACCTGGCGGCAGCGCTACGGCCAGCGCGCCTGGCTGCGGCAGCTGGTCGGCCCGGCCGACGACGGCGGGGTGACCCGGGAGATGGAGGACGCCGTCCTGCGGACCGTCGCGCGGTTCGACGGCCGGCCGTTCCCGACCACCCGCGGGCTGGTCGGCGGCTGGCTCAACGGGCGGCTGCGCCGGGGCACCGCCGCCGAGACGGTGTTCTGCGCCGAGCTGGTGGCCGCCACCTACACCGCGATGGGCCTGCTGCCGGCCGACCGGCCGCGCAACTGGTACGACCCGGGCAGCTTCTGGTCCGGCGACGACCTGCGGCTGCTGCAGGGCGCCACGCTCGGCCCGGAGATCCCGGTCGAGGTCCCGGTCGAGGTCCCGCGCTGACCCGGTATCAGCCCGGAACTGTCACACCTCAGGGGTAGGCAGGACCTCACAGGAGACAGCTGGACCGAGCACGGGGAACCGCCCAGGAGGCTCGCCATGGCCACCGCCACCCTCGCCGTCCACACCGCCGCCCCGGTGACGCCGGTGTCCCCGGTCGCCCCGATCGTCGCGCCGGAGCGCTCCCGCCTGGCCGGTGACCTGCTCGCCGTCGCCTGGGAGCCCGGCGCCGCCCCGCCGCGCGAGATCCGCGTACGGCCCGAGCTGCTCGACCGCCTGCACGGCCAGCTGCGCCCGGCCGGGCTCGCCGCCGGCCTGCTCGGGGAACCCGCCGGGCTGCCCGTGGTCGCCGACCCGCTGCTGCCCCGCAGCCCCGGCTTCGAGGTGCGCCGGGTCCCGCCGGGCGGCCCGCTCCGCCCGCGCGCGATGGCGGCCTGACCGATCCCGCCCCGTCCCTCAGGCGGGCACGGCCTCCCGCGCGCCGAGGTCGAGGACCGTGTCACCGGGCCGCTCGACGGCGTCGTCGTGGGTCACGCAGACCACCACCCGCCCGGCCAGCGCCTGCCGGAGGTCGGCCACCAGCACGGCGGCGGTCGGCGGGTCGAGGTGGGCGGTCGGCTCGTCGAGCAGGACGACGTCGCGGTCGGCCAGGAGGGCGCGGGCCGCGGCCAGCCGGCGCCGCTCGCCGCCCGACACTGCCGTGCCGCCGGCGCCGACCTGGGTGTCGAGGCCCTCGGGCAGCCCGGCCAGCAGCGGCCCGAGGCCGGCCGCGGTGAGCGCGGCGGTCATCCGCGCCGCGCCGTCGGCGCCGGCCAGCTCCCCGCGCGGGGCGGCCAGCGCGAGGTTCGCCCGGATGGTCGAGGCGAACACGTGCGCCTCCTGCGGCAGCCACGCCGTCCGCGCCCGGACCGCGTCGCCGGTGAGCGTCGCGGTGTCGGCGCCGCCCAGCGTGTAGCTGCCGCCGCGCGGGCGCAGCGCCGCGAGGAGCACCGCGACGAGGGTCGACTTGCCGGCGCCCGAGGGGCCGCGGACCACCAGCCAGCCGTCGTCGGCGCCGGCCCGCGCGGTCAGCCCGCGCAGCACGTCGGGCCCCCCGGGCCAGCCGGCGGTCAGGCCGGTGACGACGAGGTCGCGCACCGGGGCCGGAGCCGGCCGCGGGGCGGCGGGGTCGGCGGGCACCGGGGCGGTGAGGACGGCGTCGAGGCGGGCGCGGGCGTCGGCCAGCGCGCCGCGCCGCTGCAGCGCGGGAACCAGGCCGGTGAGCGGCTCGGCCAGCGCCAGCGGCGCGAGGCCCAGCACCGCCACCGCCGGGCCGGGCAGCCCGGCGCCCGCGCCGACGGCGGTGGCGAGCACCGCGGCGAGGCCCGTGCCGAGCACGACCAGCCCGCTGCCGAGTGCGCCGGCCCGGGCGCCGGTGGCCGCGGCGGCCGAGCGGCGGGCGGCGACGGCGGCGAGGTCGGCGGCGGTCGCGGCGGCGAGACCGTGCGCGCGCAGGTCGGCCGCGCCCTCCAGCGCCGTGGTGACCTCGCGCAGCGCGGCGACCCGCAGCGTGCCCTCCGCGCGGGCGGCACCGGCGTCGACGCGGCGGTGCGCCAGCACCACGAGCGCGGCGGTGGCGGCCAGCACCAGCGCGGCGGCGCCCGCGGCGGCCGGGGAGACCAGCGCCAGCGCAGCGAGGGTGAGCGCCGGGACGGTGGTGGCGACCAGCGCCGGCGGGACCACCCGGACCGAGAGGTCCTGCACCAGCCCGACGTCGCCGACGACCCGGGCCAGCGCGCTGCCCGGCGTCCGGTCGGCGGCCACGCCCTGCGCGGCCAGCGCACGCCACACCCGCACCCGCAGGTCGGCGGCCATGCGCAGGGCGGCGTCGTGCGCGGTCAGCCGCTCGACCCAGCGCAGCACCGCGCGGCCGAGGCCGAACGCGCGGACGCCGACGATGGCGACCAGCAGCGTGAGGATCGGGGGCATCTCCGCCGCGCGGACGATGAGCCAGCCCGAGACGGCGGTCAGTGCGACGCCGGCGCCGGCCGAGGCCGTGCCCGCCGCGATCGCCCGCAGCAGCGCCCGGCGCGGCCAGCCGAGCGCCGTCGTCGTGCTGCTGCTCCCTTCCTTCGCGAGATCGGCGCTCTCGTGGCCATCGGGCGCCGACCGCCACGAGACCGCCGATCTCGCGGGAAGGGGCGATGCCACAGCGGGGACGGCGGCACCGGGCAGCGACACCGTGCGGTCGGCGAGCGCGGCCAGCGCGGGGTCGTGCGTGACCAGCAGGACGGTGACCGTGCCGCGCAGGCCGGCCAGGACGGCGGCGACGCGGGCGGCCGAGGCCTCGTCGAGGTGCGCGGTGGGCTCGTCGGCCAGCAGCAGCCGGGCGCCGCGGCGGACCCGCACCAGCGCCCGGGCCAGCGCCACGCGCTGCAGCTCGCCGGGGGAGAGGGTGGCGCAGTCGCGGCCGGCGAGGTCGCCCGCGCCCACCCGCTCCAGCGCCTCGACGACGAACGCCTCGGCGACGACGGCGTCCGGGCCGGGCGAGGGCGCGGCGTGCCGGCGCAGCTCGTCGGCGACCGTCGGCGCCGTCGTCCGCGGGTGCTGGGCGACCAGCGCGACGCCGCCGGCCGGCACCCCGGTGACGGTGCCGGCGACGTCGGCGGCCGGGTCGAGGGCACCGGTGAGCGCGGCGAGCAGCGTCGACTTGCCCGAGCCGCTGGGGCCGCGCAGCACGACCAGCTCGCCGGGGCGCAGCACGAGGTCGGTGGGCGGCAGCGCGGGCACCGCCCGGCCGGGGTGGCGCACGGTCAGCCCGGTGACGGCGACGTCGGCGCCGCGGGGGTCGCCGCCGTCCGGCTCGGGAGCGGCCGGCGGGACCGGCGCCGCGAGCACCGCGCGGGCCTCGGCGGCGGCCAGCGTGGCGGCCTCGCCGGCGTGGTGGGCGGTGCCCAGGGCGCGCAGCGGCGCGAAGGCCTCCGGGGCGAGCAGCAGCGCGGTCAGGCCGACGGCGAGGTCGAGGTCGCCGTGCACCAGCCGCAGGCCCACGGTGACCGCGACCAGCGCGACCGACAGCGTGGCGATCAGCTCGAGGACCAGCGCGGAGAGGAAGGCCAGGCGCAGCGTGGCCAGGGTCCGCCGGCGCGCGGCCTCGCCCAGCTCGGCGAGCGCGGCCACCTGCTCGGCGGCCCGCCCGAGGCCCACCAGCACCGGCAGCCCGCGGACCAGCTCGGCGACGTGCGCGGCCAGCCGGTCCAGCGCTCGCGCGGCGCTGGTGGTGCCGTCGCGGGTGGCCAGCCCGACCAGCGCGAGGAACAGCGGCACCAGCGGCAAGGTGACCGCGACCAGGCCCGCGGAGAGCAGGTCGGTGGCGGCGAGCACGACCAGCAGCACCGGCGGCACGAGCGCCGCCTGCGCGAGGGCGGGCAGGTAGCCGGCCAGGCCGGGCGCGAGGTCGGCCAGCCGCGTGGTGGCCAGCACCGCGGCGGGTGCCGGACCGCCCGCGGCGGCGACCGCGGCCGGCGAGGCGGCCAGCCGGTCGAGCAGTGCGCGGCGCAGCGCGTCCTCGGCGCGGCGGGCGTCGCGGGCGGCGGCCCGCTCGCCGAGGGCCCCGGCGACCGCGCGCACCACCGCGCCGGCCGCGGCCAGCGCCAGCGGGCCGGTCACCCCGCCGTCGGCGTATCCCGCGGCGCGGGCGACGGCGTGCGCCAGGCCGGCGGCGAGCAGCACCAGCCCCGCCGTCGACACCAGCGCGGCGGCCGCCGCCCGGGCCAGCGCGCCGGGCAGCCCCGGCACGCCGGCCAGCGGCGCGAGCGGCCCCCGCGAGGTCACGCGGCCACCGCCTCGTGCTCCGGCTCGGCGGTGAGCCGCTTCCGGAACACCCAGTAGGTCCAGGCCTGGTAGGCCAGCACCACCGGCAGCCCGACCGCGGCCACCCAGGTCATCACGGTGAGCGTGTAGTCGCTGACCGAGGCCGCCGCGATGGTCACGTCGAACGCCGGGTCGACCGTCGAGGGCAGCACCACCGGGTAGGCCGCGCCGAACAGCGTGGCCGCCGAGGCCAGCAGCACGGTGGCCCAGCCCGCGAAGGCCTGGCCCTCGCGGTCGAGCCGCACCCGGGTCCAGGTGACGACGACGGCGAGCGCCGCCACCAGCCACAGCACCGCGGTGACCGCCGTGCCCGAGCGCAGCTGCACCAGGCCGGCCCAGGCCAGCAGCGGCAGCGCGGCCACCGGCGACCAGCGCAGCGCGAACGCCCGCGCCCGCAGCCGCACCGGGCCGTCGGTCTTGAGCGCGAGGAACAGCGCGCCGTGCACCAGCGAGAAGCCGAGCACCGCCGCCGCGCCGAGCAGCGACGACCAGCCCAGGCCCGCGAACGCGCCGCCGACCCGGGTGCCGTCGGCGTCGATCGGCAGGCCCAGCGTGGTGGCGCCCAGCGCCGCACCGACGCCGGCCGCGGCCACCAGCGAGCCGCCGGTGATGACGCGGGTCCAGGCGGCGTCCCAGCGCGGGTCGTGCGAGGAGTGCCGCCACTCGAAGGCCACCGCCCGCACGATCAGGCCGAGCAGCACCACGACGAAGGGCAGGTACAGCGCCGGCAGCCAGGTGGCGTACCAGCCGGGGAAGGCGGCGAACACCGCGCCGGCGGCGGTGATCAGCCAGACCTCGTTGCCGTCCCACACCGGGCCGATGGTGCGCAGCATGAGGTGCCGGTCGGCGGTCCGCCGCCCGAGCACCGGCAGCAGCGCCGCGACGCCGAAGTCGAAGCCCTCGAGCAGCAGGAAGCCGGTCCACAGCACCGCCACGGCGGCGAACCAGAGGGTCTGCAGGTCCATGGTCGGGTGCTCCTAGTACGCGAAGGAGAGGACGTCGTCGTCGCTGTTGTCGTCGTCCCGGTCGCCGTCCCGCCGGGAGTTGCCCACCGCCGGCGGCGTCGGGGTGGTGTCGCCGGTGGTGACCCCGCGGCGGACCAGCCGGACGAGCAGGAACAGCTCCACCACGGCCAGGGCGCCGTAGAGCAGGCCCAGGCTGACCAGCGAGGTCCACACCTCGGCGGCGGTGATGCCGGGGGAGACGGCCTGGGCGGTGAAGAAGTACACCTGCTCGCCCACCGGGACGTCGGGGTTCGGGTGGACGACGAAGGGCTGGCGGCCCATCTCGGTGAAGACCCAGCCGGCCGAGTTGGCCACGAACGGCGCCCCGACGGCCAGCAGCGAGCCGTAGACGCCGACCCGTGACGTCGGCACGCGCCCGCGGCGGGTGCCCCACAGCGCGTAGGCCGCCACCCCGGCCGACACGGCGCCCATGCCGATCATCAGCCGGAAGCTCCAGTAGGTGGCCGCGAGCACCGGGGTGTAGTCGATGGGCTGGCCGGCGCGGTCGCCGAAGCTCGGGTCGTCGGGGTACGTGGCGCCGTAGACCTCGGCGTACTGCTCCTGCAGGTCCTCGATGCCGGGGACGGCGGTGGAGAAGTCGCTGTGCGCGAGGAAGGACAGCAGCCCCGGGACGGTGATGCTGTGCACGTCGTCGCACTCGTTGGAGCCGAGCTTGGCCCAGGCGAACACCGAGAACGGCGCGGGCGCCTCGGTCTCGCACAGCGCCTCGGCCGAGCTCATCTTCAGCGGCTGCTGGTGGTACATGAGCTTGCCCTGCCAGTCACCGGTGACGGCGACCAGCACGAAGGCGGCCAGCGAGACCCAGCCGCCGAGCCGGACCGAGCGCCGCCAGACGGCGTGGTCGACGTCGGTGGTGGGCGCCTGCGCCAGCCTCCGCTTCCGCAGCTGGTAGAGGCCGATGCCGACGAGCAGGGCGCCGGCGACCATGAGCGCCGCGACGATCGCGTGGGTGAACGCGGCCAGGGCGGTGTTGTTGGTCAGCACCGCGAGGAAGTCGACCTGCTGCGGGCGGCCGTCCGGGCCGACGGTGACCCCGACCGGGTGCTGCATCCACGAGTTGGCCGCGATGATGAAGTACGCGCTGACGATCGAGCCGACGACGGCGGCCCACAGCGCGGCCAGGTGCAGCTTCTCCGGGATGCGGCCCCAGCCGAAGATCCACAGGCCGAGGAAGGTCGACTCGAGGAAGAAGGCCAGCAGCGCCTCCATCGCCAGCAGCGAGCCGAAGACGTCGCCGACGAAGCGCGAGTACTCGCTCCACGCCAGGCCGAACTGGAACTCCTGCACCAGGCCGGTGGCCACGCCGAGCACGAAGTTGACCAGGTAGACGCGGCCCCAGAAGCGGGTCATCCGCAGCCACTCGGGCTTGCCGGTGCGCACCCAGAGGGTGTGCATGACCGCGACCAGGATCCCCAGGCCGATGGTCAGCGGGACCATGAGGAAGTGGTAGACGGTCGTGATGCCGAACTGCCAGCGGGCGATGTCCAGGACGTCCACGGCACCTGCTCCTCACCTGCCGGAACTCCCGGCACCTCCTTTCTACGCCTCGTAGAACGGCTTCTCTACGGCGCGTAGAAGATGTCGGCGTGAGGTGCGCGACAGCCTCCGTGCGGGGGGTGGCGCGAGCGTTCTACGCTGGGTAGAACCGATCGACAGGAGGAGCCGTGGCGTCGCTGGGGGACCTGGAGCGGACCGTCATGGACGTGCTGTGGGCGGCCGAGGGACCGGTCGCCGCGGCCGAGCTGCGCGACGCGCTGGCCGACCGCGAGCTGGCGCTGACCACCGTGCACACCGTCCTGTCCCGCCTGGAGGGCAAGGGCTTCGTCGAGCACGACGACGCCCGGCCGCGCCGCTTCCGGCCGACCGCCACCCGCGAGCAGCACGCCGCCGAGCTGATGCACGAGGTGCTCGGCCGGTCCGGTGACCGGCAGGCGGTGCTGGCCCGGTTCGTCGGCGGCGTCGACCCGGAGGAGGCGCGGCTGCTCCGCCGGCTGCTGGACGGGAGCGCGCCGGACGCCGGCACCCGCTGACGTGCTGCCCGCGACCGCCGCGGCGCTCGCGGTCCTCGCCGCGGCGCTCGCCTGGCCGGTCCCGGCACTGCTCGGCCGCGCCCGCTGGCCCCGCCGCGACCCGCTCGTGGCCCTGGTGTGCTGGCAGGCGATCGGGCTGGCCGGCGGTCTGTCGATCATCGGCGCGCTGCTGGTGCACGGCCTGGCGCCCTGGGGTCACTCGCTGCCCGAGGCCGGTGCGGCGGTGCTCACCGGCGACCCCGCGCGTGACCCCGTCCGCGGCGACCACTGGGTCACCCTGACGCTGGCCGCCGTCCTCGCGCTGGAGCTGCTGGGCGTGCTCGCGCTGTCCTGGGTCCGCACCACCCGCACCCGCCGCCGCCACCGGGAGCTGCTCGAGCTCGTCGTCCGGCCCGCGGCCGCCGCGCCCGACGCCCGGCTGCTCGAGCACCCCGCGCCGGTGGCCTTCTGCATCCCGGGCGCCCGCCCGCTGCTGGTGCTCTCCTCGGGCATGGTCGCCGAGCTCGACGACGACCAGCTCGCCGCCGTCGTCGCCCACGAGCGCGCGCACCTCGCCGAGCGCCACCACCTCTACCTGCTGCCGTTCGTGGCGTGGGAGGCGGCGCTGCCGGTGCTCCCCGCGGCGGCGCGGGCGCACGCCGCCGTCCGGGAGCTGGTGGAGATGCGCGCCGACGACCGCGCGCTGGCCTCGCTGCGCGGGACGGACCCGCGGCGGACGCTGGCGCAGGCGATCGTCGTCGCGGCCGGGGGAGCGGGTGGCGGGGTCCCCAGTGGCGCGCTGTCGGTGGCCGGCAGCGCGGTGGCCGCTCGGGTGGTGCGGCTGCTGGCGCCGCCCGAGCCCCTGCCTCCCGCGGGCCGAGCCGCGGCGCTGCTGGGCGCCGGACTGCTGCTGCTCGTCCCGACCGCCCTGCTGCTCCTCCCCGCCCTCTAGTTCGTGCACTTCCGCGGACGTGCTCAGACGCCGGCGGGGAGGGTGGCCGGGAAGTCGACGCCGGTCAGCTCCGCGGAGGCCGCCCACAGCCGGGCCGCGAGGTCGAGGTCACTGGCCGCGCGGGTGCGCCCGACCAGGGTCGGCTCGCCGCGCATCTCGAAGGCGCCGTCGGGGCCGGCGTAGCTGCCGCCCGGCAGGTCGGCGGTGGCCACGAACAGCGTGGGCAGGGCGCCCTGCTCGGCGGACTGGGCGACCAGCCGGTTGCCCAGCGCCATCGCCGCGTGCTTGACCCGGTTCTCCGTCCGGCCCTGCAGCGCGGTCGCCGACCACCCCGGGTGCGCCGCCACGGAGCGCACCGGCGAGCCGGTCGCGGTCAGCCGGCGCTGCAGCTCGAGCGTGAACAGCAGGTTGGCCAGCTTGGACTGGCCGTAGGCGCGCTCGGGGGAGTAGCGCCGCCGCTCCCAGTTCAGGTCGGCGAGGTCGATCGAGCCCATGCGGTGCGCCCCCGAGGAGACCGTGACCACCCGGTCGGTGACGTGCGGCAGCAGCAGGTTGGTCAGCGCGAAGTGCCCCAGGTGGTTGGTGCCGAACTGCAGCTCGAAGCCGTCGGCGGTCCGCGCCTCGGGGACCATCATGATCCCGGCGTTGTTGACGAGGACGTCGAGCGGACCGCGCCACGCGGCGGCGAAGTCGCGCACCGACGCGAGGTCGGCCAGGTCCAGCCGGCGCACCTCGACGTCGCCGGGCAGGCCCGCGGCGGCGGCCTCGCCACGGGCGGTGTCGCGGACGGCGAGCACGACGCGGGCGCCGGCGGCGGCCAGGGCCCGGGCGGTGGCCAGGCCCAGCCCGCTGGTGGCGCCGGTGACGACGGCGGTGCGGCCGGCCTGGGACGGGACGGTGAACGAGGACTTCGTCATGCCGAGTGAATGTAGTCGCCGTCAACAATGTAGTCAACGTCTACTCGGACTACGCTCCTCCGACGTGCGCGCACCCGAGCAGCCCTACCACCACGGCGACCTGCGGGCCGCCCTGCTGGAGCGGGCGGCGCACCAGCTGCGCACCGGTACGGTCGCCGACCTGTCCCTGCGGGCGCTGGCCCGCGACCTCGGCGTCAGCCACGCCGCCCCCAACCGGCACTTCCCCGACCGTCAGGCCTTCCTGACCGCGCTGGCCCGCTCGGGCTGGCAGCGGCTCGATGCCGCCCTGGCCGCCGCCGACCCCGGCGCCGAGGCCGGGCTGCGGCCCCGGCTGCTCGCCCTCGGCCGCGCCTACGTGCACTTCGCCACCGGGGAGCCGGCCCTCCTCGAGCTCATGTTCGCCGGCAAGGCCGCCGGCGAGTCGCACGACGGCCCAGGGCTGTCCGGGCCGGACGCGCTGATCGCCGACGCGCAGGCCCGTGGCGAGGTGTGCGCCGGCGACCCCGGAGCCCTCGCGACGGCGCTGTGGGCCGCGCTGCACGGGGTCGCCGCGCTCTCGGTCAGCGGCGTGCTCCGCGGCGCCGACGTCGACGCGCTGCTCGTGCAGACCGTCGACGCGCTCCTCGACGGCCTGCGGCCGCGCTGACCGGTCGCACGCACCGGCGGGCGCCGGGCCGGTGTGTCAGGTGCCGTCCGGCTCCCCGGCTCCGGCGCGGGGTGAGCGCAGCCGGTCGACGGCGTCGCGGAGCCGGTCGTTGTCGGCCTGTGCGTCGGCCAGTTCG
This sequence comes from Geodermatophilus sp. SYSU D00696, assembly GCF_054050235.1. Classification (NCBI taxonomy): domain Bacteria; kingdom Bacillati; phylum Actinomycetota; class Actinomycetes; order Geodermatophilales; family Geodermatophilaceae; genus Geodermatophilus; species Geodermatophilus sp. SYSU D00696. The sequence goes on from NZ_JBJGYY010000033.1 coordinate 18,321, forward strand.
TCCTGCAGGCCGACGATGACCTCGGCCGAGGCCAGCGGGTGGCCCTCGTCGAGCAGGCCCCGCAGCCGGGCGGCGAGCAGGAGCTGGTGGCGCGAGTAGCGCCGGTGGCCGCCGGGCGAGCGGTGCGGGTGCAGCACGCCGGAGCCGTCGAGGCTGCGCAGGAAGGCCGCCTGCACGCCGAGCAGCGCCGCGGCCTGGCTCATGGTCAGCGCGGGGTAGTCGGGATCGTCGAGCCGCCGGACGGCGTCGGCAGCGGCGCCGTCGGGCGGGGCGCTGTCGCGGATGGTGTCGTCGGGTGCGGCGCGGTCGGGTGCGGCGTCCCCGGCCGGGCCGCCGTCGCCGGCGGCGTGCCTGGCCTCGCTGCTCACGGGGACTCCTCGTCGGACGGGGACCCGGGGACCGCCCGGGAACGGCGCGGGGCCGGGCCGTCGCGGCCCGGCCCCGCGTTCGGGTCACCGATCGGTGCGCCGGTCAGCTCTCGACGGCGCGCTGCTCGTTGTCGTGCTCGATGGTGCGCCCTTCGACGGGGGTCGGCGCGTCGGCACGGGTGACGGTGATCTTGCGGGACCGCGCCTTCTCGGCCACCGGGATGCTCACGGTCAGGACGCCGTCGTGGTAGCTGGCCTCCAGCCGGTCGGTGTCGAGGCTGCGACCCAGGACCAGCTGCCGTGTGTAGGCGCCGTAGGGACGCTCGGCCACGGCCCACTCGGCGTTCTCCAGCTGCGGGACCGAGCGCTCGGCGCTGACGGTGAGCGTGGTGCCCTCGATGGACAGGTCGATCGAGCCGGGGTCGACGCCGGGCAGGTCGAAGTGGGCGACGAACTTGTCGCCGACCCGGTAGGCGTCCATCGGCATGCCCGACAGCGCGCGGGCGGTGCCGCCGCGGCCGGCGAGCTGGTCGAGCGCGCGGAAGGCGGCGGACGTGGCGGCGAACGGGTCGTAGGCGGTCAGCATCATGGCTGGTGCACCTCCTGGTGTGTCCGTGTGGTGTTCGCTGCCCGAGGCAGGACCTCTAGTGGCTACTGGAGATTACCTCGGTCGTGCACTCGTGTAAACGTCCATCTGCGGATGTTGTTCCCGGCCCCCCTCGACCAGGCCGGCGGCTCCGCACGTCTCGGGCGCCCTCCTCCCCCCGAGGGGGACGCCGGTACCCGGACGGCATCATGGGGTCGCGGATCCGGAACGGATCCGGTCGAGGAGTGGAGGACAGCCGTGGCCGACAGCCTCCCGCCGGTGGTCGAGCGCATCCACGAGGAGGTGCTGCGCCGCAACCCCGCGGAGCCGGAGTTCCACCAGGCGGTCCGCGAGGTCCTCGAGTCGCTGGCCGTGGTGCTCGGCCGGCACAGCGAGTACACCGAGATGAAGACCGTCGAGCGGATCTGCGAACCCGAGCGGCAGGTCATCTTCCGGGTGCCCTGGCAGGACGACGCCGGGGAGGTGCAGATCAACCGCGGCTTCCGCGTCGAGTTCAACTCCGCGCTCGGGCCCTACAAGGGCGGGCTGCGCTTCCACCCGTCGGTCAACCTCGGGATCGTCAAGTTCCTCGGCTTCGAGCAGGTGTTCAAGAACGCGCTCACCGGCATGCCCATCGGGGGCGGCAAGGGCGGCTCGGACTTCGACCCCAAGGGCCGCTCCGACGCCGAGGTCATGCGCTTCTGCCAGTCCTTCATGACCGAGCTGTACCGGCACCTCGGCGAGTACACCGACGTGCCCGCCGGTGACATCGGGGTGGGCACCCGCGAGATCGGATACCTGTTCGGCCAGTACAAGCGGATCACCAACCGCTACGAGTCCGGGGTCATCACCGGCAAGGGCCTGGGCTGGGGCGGAGCGCTGGTGCGCACGGAGGCCACCGGCTACGGGGCGGCCTTCTTCGCCGAGGCGATGATGGAGGCCGCCGGGGAGTCCTTCGACGGCCGGCGGGTCACCGTCAGCGGGTCGGGCAACGTCGCCGTCTACGGCATCGAGAAGGTGCACCAGCTCGGCGGCACGGTGGTCGCCTGTTCGGACTCCAGCGGCTACGTCGTCGACGAGAAGGGCATCGACCTCGAGGTCCTCAAGCAGGTCAAGGAGGTCGAGCGGGCCCGGATCGGCGCCTACGCCGAGCGCGTCCCGTCGGCGTCGTTCGTGGCCGGCGGCAGCATCTGGGACGTGCCCTGCGACGTCGCCATCCCCAGCGCGACGCAGAACGAGCTGGACGGGGACGCCGCGGCGGTCCTGGCCCGGGGCGGCTGCCGCTACGTCGTCGAGGGCGCCAACATGCCGGCCACCCCCGACGCGGTGCGGGTGTTCCGCGAGGCCGGGATCGGCTTCGCGCCGGGCAAGGCCGCCAACGCCGGGGGCGTGGCCACCTCCGCGCTGGAGATGCAGCAGAACGCCTCGCGCGACCGCTGGACCTTCGAGCACACCGAGGCCCGGCTGGAGGAGATCATGCGCGGCATCCACGAGCGGTGCGCCGCCACCGCCGAGGAGTACGGCTCCCCGGGCGACCTCGTCCTCGGCGCGAACGTCGCCGGCTTCCTGCAGGTCGCCGAGGCCGTCCACGCGCACGGGCTGGTCTGAGGCGCTCCTGGCGGCCGCCCGGGCATGGGATCCGCGGGCAGCGGGAAGTGCGCGTACATGGACGACTCCGTACCGCCGGACGAGGGCGCCGCGGCCGACCACGGCCCCGAGGCAGAGGGCCGGCACGACGGCGAGGCCCCCGACGTCACCGTCGAGCTCGACGGTGACGTCAGCCGGGTGACCGTCACCGGCGACCTGACCGAGGCCGCCCGCCGTCCCCTGGTCCGCGCGGTCACCGACCAGCTCCTCTCGGTGCCCACGCTCTCGCGGCTGGAGCTGCAGCTGGCCGGGGTGACGTTCATGAACTCGGCCGGGATGGCGGTGCTGGTGCAGCTGCAGCGCATGACGCAGCCGCGGGCGGTCACCGTCGCGCTGGTCTCGCCGCCGATCGCGGTCGTCCGGCCGCTGCAGCTGACCGGCCTCTGGCGGCGCTTCGAGGTGGTCGACCCCGAGGCGGGGCCGGCCGACGGCGGCGGCTCGCCGCCCTCCGGCGCCCAGACCCGGCGGCCCGACGGGCCGGACGGGCGCAGCGCCTGAGCCCCCGGTGTCGGGCGGGGCCCGGAGGGGCGCGGCTCCTAGCCTGACCGGGTGCCGCCCTCTTCCTCCTCCCACGGCCACTCCCACGGTGCGGACCCCGACGCGCCGCCGCCGAGCGCCGAGACGCTGACCCGCCGGCGCCGGGCGGTGTGGCTGATGCTGCTGCTGCTCGTCCCCGCCGGGCTGGCCACCGTCGTCGGCCTGGTCGTGCTCTGGCCCGACGACGAGCCGACCCGTGCCCAGCAGGTCGCCGAGACCTTCCTGCCCCCGGGCACCACCTATCCCGACGGGCGGGTCGTGTCGCTGCAGACGTTCCCCTGCGGCGAGGCCGGCACCTCGCAGGCCACCTGCGCGACCGCCGTCGTCGAGGTGCTCGAGGGGTCCGGCGCCGGGGAGTTCCAGCAGGTCGACCTGCAGGCCGACGTCGTCGCCAACGGGGTCGGGGAGGGCGACACCATCGTGCTCACCCGCGACCCCGGCGCCGAGGGCGGCACCAGCTACCAGTTCTCCGACGTCGAGCGGAGCACGCCGATGCTCGCGCTGGCGATCGCGTTCGCGCTGGTCACCGTCGCGGTCGCCCGGCTGCGCGGGCTGGCCGCGCTGGTGGGACTCGCGTTCGCGTTCTTCGTCCTGCTGCAGTTCGTGCTGCCCGCGCTGCTGGCGGGCTCCTCGCCGACGCTGGTCAGCCTCGTCGGCTCGGCCGCGATCATGTTCGTCGTCCTCTACCTCGCCCACGGCTTCTCCGCCCGGACGACGACGGCGCTCGTGGGCACGCTGTTCGGCCTGGCGCTGGTCACCGGGCTCGGCGCGGCGTCGGTCGCCGCGGCGCGGCTGACCGGCCTGACCAGCGAGGAGACCACCCAGCTGCTGACGTACGACCCGACGCTCGACTTCTCCGGGCTGGTCATCGCCGGCGTCGTCGTCGCGGGGCTCGGCGTGCTCAACGACGTCACGATCACCCAGGCCTCGGCGCTGTGGCAGCTGCACGAGGTGGACCCCGCGATGGGCTGGCGGGCGCTCTACCGCCGCGGCATGGCGGTGGGCCGCGACCACATCGCCTCGACGGTGTACACGATCGTGTTCGCCTACGCCGGGGCCGCGCTGCCGCTGCTGCTGCTGTTCGAGATCTACGCCCAGCCGGCCGGGGTCGTGCTGACCAGCTCGGCGCTGGCCGAGGAGGTCATCCGGACGCTGGTGGGCGCCATCGCGCTGGTGCTGGCGGTCCCGGTGACGACGGCGGCCGGCGCGTTCTTCGCCACCGCGGCCGGGACGGCGGCGGGCGCGGCCCCGGAGCAGCGGATGTCGGCCCTGCGTGCGAGGTTCGCCCGATGAGCGATCTCCTGGCCGCCGCGGAGGCGGCCCCCGGTTTCATGCCCGCCGACGAGGGGCGCGCCCTGTACGAGGCCGCCCGCGCCGTCGCCGTCCCCGGGCCGTTGCTCGAGATCGGCTCCTGGATGGGGAAGTCCGCGCTCTACCTCGCCGCCGCCGCGCGGGAGACCGGCCGGCAGGTGGTCACCGTCGACCACCACCGCGGCTCCGAGGAGCACCAGCCCGGCTGGGAGTACCACGACCCGTCGCTGGTCGACCCCGCCGTCGGGCTGGTGGACACGCTGCCGCGGTTCCGCCGCACGATCGCCGACGCCGGTGCCGAGGACGTCGTCGTCGCCGTCGTCGCGCGGTCGGAGGTGCTGGCGCCGCTGTGGTCGACCCCGCCGGCGCTGCTGTTCCTCGACGGCAGCCACACCGAGGAGTCCGCCCGCCGCGACCAGGACGCCTGGGTGGCCAAGCTCGCCGTCGGCGGGACGCTGGCCATCCACGACGTCTTCCCCGACCCGGCTGATGGCGGGCAGGCCCCGTTCGGCGTCTACACCCGGGTGCTGGCCACCGGCGACTTCACCGAGCTGCCCGGCACCGGCTCGCTGCGGCTGCTGCGCCGTGAGCGCTGACCCGCTGGGGGCGGAGCGGGCGGCCGCCCAGGCGCAGATCGAGGCGCTGACCCGCCAGTTCGACGAGATCGTCGCCGCCTCGCAGGCGTCCAACGCCGACGACGAGCACGACCCGGAGGGCGCCACGATCGCGTTCGAGCGGCAGCAGGTGGCGGCGCTGCTCGAGCAGGCGCGCCGCCGCCTGGCCGACGTCGACGCCGCGGTCACCGCCGTGGAGGCCGGCACCTACGGCCGCTGCGAGTCCTGCGGCCGGCCGATCGCCCCCGAGCGCCTGGAAGCCCGTCCCACCGCCCGCACCTGCATCGACTGCGCGACTCGCCGGGCATAGGAAGCTCTCCGCACGTCTGGAGCCCGTAGACGTGCGGAGAGCTTCCTATGCCTCGCCGGTCAGCTGACGTACTTCCGCGCCGTGCTGCGCCGCTGGAGGGCGTCGAGCGCGGCGAAGCGCGCCTCGGCGTGCGGGGGCAGCACCCGGCGCTCGCGCACCACCCACGGGACGCCGCGCACCGCGGCCAGCAGCCCCTGCACGGTCACCCGGTCGCGGGGCAGCGTGGCCAGCAGGTGCAGCGTGCGGCGCAGCGCCGGCCGCAGCGGGCGCCGCAGCCACGTCGTCCACAGCGTGTTGCGGATGCCGTCGCGGCGGCGGCGGTGGGAGTCGCGGGCCCGCGAGGCCTGGTGGTGCACGGTCAGCGCGGGCAGGTAGCACAGCTCCCAGCCGGCGGCGGCGAGGTCGCCGGCCATGAGCTCCTCCTCCCCGCCCAGCCACAGCCGCTCGCAGAAGCCGCCGACCTCCAGGAACGCCTCCCGGCGCACCACGCTGGCGCCGGCGAGGAACGAGCCCAGCGCCGGCCCGGGCAGCCAGTCGGCGCCTGGGACGGGGGAGTCGCGCAGCTCCGGCACGATCGGGTCCTCGCGGCCGCCGGGCTCGACGAGGATCCGCCCGGTCACCACGGCCAGCCGTGAATGGGCGTCGAGCACGTCGGCGGCGGTCCGCAGCGACCCGGGGTCCCACCACGTGTCGTCGTCGCAGAAGGCGACGTAGGGCGTGGCGAGCCGGGCGACGCCCACGTTGCGGCCGACCGCGCCCAGGTTGTCCGGGCTGGCCACCAGATCGACGGCCGGGAACCGCTCGCGGACGGCGTCGGCGGTGCCGTCGGCCGAGCCGTTGTCGACCACCACCACGTGCGGCCGCTCGGGCAGCGCCACCAGCCGCGCGAGCGCGCTCAGCACCTCGTCGCGCCGCTGGTGGGTGATCACGACGACGGCGACCCGCGGGTCGGCTCCGGTGCCGGTGGTCTCCGCGCGGGCCTGCGTGGCCGTCACGCGGCGTCCCCGGCGAGCAGCCGCAGGTCGGCCAGCACGTGCGCCGGCACCCGGCGACGGCGGCGCAGCGCGGCCGGCAGGTCCGGCACCGCCCGCCGAAGACCGCGCCGCTCCGGGGCGCCGGCCCGCAGCGCGGCTCCCACGGTGCGCGCCACGTCGCGCCACGGCAGCCGCATCACCGCCGTGAGCGCCTTCGACCGCCAGATCGCCGCCCGCCGCTGCGCGGGGTCGTGCCGGCGGGTCGAGGGGTGGTGGTGCACCGTCACCGCCTCGACGTAGGCGATGTCCCAGCCGGCCGCGGCGAGGTCGAGCGCGAGCCGCTCCTCCTCGCCGGGGAAGCGCACCACCGGGTCGAAGCCGCCGGCGGCGAGGAAGGCCTCGGTGCGCACCATCGCCGCGCACCCCATGAAGCCGAGCAGCCGCGGGCCGGGCAGGTGCGGGGGCGTGCCCAGCGGGCTGGCCGCGAGCTCGGGGCACAGCGGGTCCAGCCGCTCCTCCGGGCCGACCAGGACGCGCGCGTTCAGCACCGCCAGCCGCGGGTGGGCGCGCATGACCGTCGCGGCACGGGCGAGGTCGCCCGGCGCCCACCAGGAGTCGTCGTCGGCGAAGGCCACGAACTCCGTGCCGGCGTGCCCGGCGCCGATGGTGCGCGCCCGGGCACCGACGTTCTCGGCCAGCGGCAGCACGGTCACCTCGGGCAGGGCCGCCCGCACGGCGTCCACCGTCCCGTCGGTGGAGCCGTTGTCGACCAGCACCACCGGGGCCTCGTGCCGGGGGAGGGTCGCCAGCAGGTCGTCACGGCGGTCGCGGCTCATCACGACGACGGTGACGCCCTCGGCGGTGGGGGACGGGGGCGTGTGGGGGTGCTCGGTCGTGCTGGTCACGGTTGTCGACTGCCCGGCAGCGGCGCCGCCGAACCGGGCGCGTCCTCGGTGCCCGGCGCCGGCAGCGCCGACGGGTCCGCGAACAGCCCCGACGCCGGGGTCGCCCCGGTCAGCGCGTCGGCGGCGAGCACCACTGCCGCCGCCGTCCAGGTGGTGCGCTCGACCGGCCAGCGGGCGTCGTCGGCGTAGACCAGCCCCGTCCAGTACGAGCCGTCGTCGTGGCGCAGGTGCTGCATGGCCGCCACCTGCTCGTGCGCGGCCTCGGGCTGGCCGGCGACGACCAGCGCCAGCGCCAGCTCGCAGGTCTCCGCGCCGGTCACCCAGGGGCGGTCGGCGACGCAGCGGGCACCGAGGCCCGGGACGACGAAGCGGTCCCAGTCGGCGGCCAGCCGGGCGCGCGCGGCGTCGCCGGTGACCGCGCCGGCCAGCACCGGGTAGTACCAGTCCATCGAGTACCGCGACCGGTCGGCGAACGCGCCGGGGTCGGTGCGCAGCGCCGTCCCGAGGCCGGTGACGGCCAGCTCCCAGTCCGGCTGGGGGTCCCCGACCAGCCCGGCCAGCGCGATGCCGCAGCGCAGCGACTGGAACAGGCTGGCGTTGCCGGTCAGCAGCGCGGTGTCGTCGGGGCTGCCGTCGGGCCGCAGCGCCCAGCCCACCGCGCCGCTGTCGAGCTGCATGCGCACCACGAGGTCCAGGCCGCGGCGCACGACCGGCCACAGCTCACCGGCCAGCGCCTGGTCGCCGCTGGCCAGCCAGGAGTGCCAGGCGCCCACGGCCAGGTAGCCGGCGTGGTTGCTCTCCACGGCGGGGGAGGTCTCCGCGCCGCCGCGGTACTCCGCGGCCCAGGAGCCGTCGGGGCGCTGCCGGCCGGCCAGCCAGCGGTAGGCGGCCGCGGCGCGGCCGTGCTCGCCGCCCACCTCCAGCGCCATCGCCGCCTCGACGGAGTCCCACGGGTCCAGCTGCCCCCCGCGGAACCACGGCAGCGCGCCGTCGGCCCCCTGCTCCGCCGCGATCGCCGCCACCGTGCGGCGCACGGCGGCGGCGTCGAGGACACCGGGGAGCTCGGGGAGGTCAGTGCGTCGCAGCGGTCCGCTCCCGCTCCCCGGCGGCGGTGACCATGCGGCGACCGGCCCGGCCCGCGCCACCGGCGCCGGGCTTGTCCGCGTAGACCACCAGGCTCTTGCCGATCAGCGGGTCGAGCAGCCGCTCGGCGGTGCGGGTCAGCCACGGCCGCTTCGTCAGGTCCCAGACCAGCAGCCGGTGGTAGGCGCGCACGACGGCGGTGTCGCGCTCCACGCCGACGGCGCACTTGAGCCACCAGTACGGCGCGTGCAGCGCGTGGGCGTGGTGGCGCCGGCCCGGCACCAGCCCGGCGACCCGCAGCCGCGCGCGCAGCGCGTCGCCGCGGTAGATGCGCACGTGACCGCCCTCGTTGGCGTGGTAGGCGTCCGACAGCGCCCAGCACACCCGCTCGGGGCCGTACCGCGGCACGGTCACCACCGCCCGCCCACCCGGCTTGAGCACCCGGACGATCTCGGCCATCGCCCTGGCGTCGTCGGGGACGTGCTCGAGCACCTCCGAGGCGATGACCCGGTCGACGCTCGCGTCGGGGAAGGGCAGGTGCAGCAGGTCGCCGCGCACCACCTCGTAGCGGGCGCCCTCCGGTGCCTCGCCGGCCTCCGCGATCGCCTCCAGCCAGCGCTTCGTCGTCTCCACCTCGGACCCGCCCCGGTCGACGGCGACCACGTGGGCGCCGCGGCGGTAGGCCTCGAAGGCGTGCCGGCCCTCGCCGCAGCCGAGGTCGAGGACGGTGGCTCCGGGCCGCAGGTCGAGCAGGTCGTAGTCGACGGTCAGCACGGGCGGCCCTTCTCCTCCAGCACGCGGGCGTACCAGTCGGCGGTCCGCTCGGCGGTCGCCCGCCAGGTGTAGGCGGCCAGCACCCGGCGGCGTCCGGCGCGGCCCAGCTGCTCCTGCAGCGCGGGGTTCTCCAGCACCATCCGCAGCGCCGCGGTGAGCTCGTCGACGTCGCCGGCCCGCACCCGCAGCCCGGCCTGGGTGCCCACGACCTCGGGCAGCGCGCCGGCGTCGGTGGTCACCAGCGGGGTGCCGCACGCCATGGCCTCCACGGCCGGCAGTGAGAAGCCCTCGTACAGCGAGGGGATCGCGGCCACCGTCGCCGACTGCAGCAGCCGGACCAGGTCGGCCTCGGGCAGCGGGCCGGTGAACCGGACGGCGCCGCGCAGGCCCAGGCGGTCCAGCGCCGACTCGGCGGGGCCGCCGGGCCGGGCGGTGCCGACGACGGTCAGCCGCACCGCACGCTCGGTGCGCAGCTTGGCCAGTGCCTCGAGCAGGTGCACCAGGCCCTTGAGCGGGACGTCGGCGCTGGTGGTGACCACGATCGAGTCGACCTCGCGCGGGCGGCCGGCCGGCGGCGGGGTGAAGACGCCGGGGTCGATGCCCACGGGGATGACCTCGACGCCGGCCGCGGGCACGTGCAGGTGGGTCTCGATGTCGCGGCGGGAGCTCTCCGACACCGTGGTGACCGCGTCCAGCCGCGGCGCGACCCGCGCCTGCATCGCGGTGAACCCGTACCAGCGGGTCAGCGTCAGCCGGCGGCGCAGCGTGGGCGCGGCGGCGAGCTCGAGCTGCCGGTCGATGGCCACCGGGTGGTGCACGGTGGCCACGGTCGGGACCCCGGCGCGGACCAGCCGCAGCAGCCCGTAGCCCAGGCTCTGGTTGTCGTGGACGACGTCGAACTCCGCGGCGCGGGGGAGCAGCAGGCGGGCCGCGCGGAGGGTGAACGTCAGCGGCTCGGGGAAGCCGGCGGTGCACATCGCGGCCCACTCGGCGACGTCGATCCAGTCGCGGAACTCCGAGGGCCGCGGGGTGCGGAACGGATCGGGCTCGCGGTAGAGGTCGAGGCTGGGCACCCGGGTCAGCGGGACGCCGTCGTCGAGCTCGGGATAGGGCTGGCCGCTGAGCACCTCGACGGAGTGGCCCAGAGCGGTCAGCTCCCGCGAGAGCGCCCGGACGTAGACGCCCTGCCCACCGCCGTGGGGCTTGCTGCGGTACGACAGCAGTGCGATCCGCAGCCGTCGTCCCATGCGCCGGACACTACCGACCCCCTCCGGTCCGCCCGGCTGACAGGGTGACCGGGTGATCCGACACGTCGTGCACTTCACCTGGTCCGACGCCGCCGACGAGGACCGCCGCGCCGAGACCGTCGCCGCGCTGCGCCGGCTGCCCGAGCAGGTCCCGGGCCCGGTGGCGTTCACCGTGGCCGCCGACGCCGGGCTGGTCGAGGGCAACGCGCACACGGTGCTGGTCGCCGACTTCCCCGACGTCGAGGCGTTCCGCCGCTACGCGACCGACCCGGTGCACCTGGCCGTGATCGCCGAGCACGTCCGCCCGTACCTGGCCGCCCGCAGCGCCGTCCAGTACGAGCTGTGACCCGCCCGGGGAACCGGCCTGCAGCGGCGTCCCCCCGCGGTTAGCGTCGCGATCGTGAGCCTCCGTCTGCGCGCCTCCGCCGGCCTGGCGGCCGCCGCCGTGCTCACCGGGTGCGCGGGCGGGGAGGTCGGGGGCACGGCCTCGCCCGCGTCGTCGACGGCGTCCTCGGCCCCGGCGTCCGGGTCCCCGGCGTCGGGCACCGACCTCGCGCCGGGCCTGCTGCCCGCGGACGCCTTCGGGCCGGGCGCGCAGGTGACCCCGCTGACCGAGGCGCAGCTCGCGCAGGGCGCGGCGGCCGCCGGCGGCGCGGCCGGGGACGTGCAGGTGACCCCGCCGGAGTGCGCACCGGCGGTGCAGGGCACCCAGCCGTCGTTCGACGAGTACGACGACGTCGCCGCGCAGGTCGCCGTCCTCGGGACGGTCACCACGGTGCAGGCCCTGGCCTCCGGCGGCCCGGCCGAGGACGCGCTCGCGGGCTTCGGCGAGCAGCTGGAGGGCTGCCGGTCGGTGCAGGTCACCTCCCCGCAGGTCGGCACGGTCACCATCGCCTTCGACGAGCTCACCGTGCCCGACCTGGGCGACGGCTCGGCCGGCGTCGTCTTCACCACCACCGCGACCGGGCCCGACGGGCAGCAGGTGACCGTGCCGGCGCTGGTCGGCGTCGTGCAGGACGGCGAGCGGGTGCTGGTCCTGCTCACCACCGACACCTCGGGCAGCCGGCCGGACCCGACGGCGTTCACCGGCCTGCTCGAGCAGGCCTACGACACCCAGGCCGCCGCGCTCGACTGAGGCCGGTGCGCGCGGGGCGGTGACGCCCGGGTGCTAACCAGGGCCGTTGACGGGGGCGACGGGCGGCCGGGGACGGGCAGGCTCGGGAGGACCGGCGACCGGCGCCGGCTCTCCGCCCCCGGGAGGCCCCGATGTCGACACCGACCGCTGACCTGTTCCTCCTCGAGGACCTCGAGAGCGAGGGGAGGACGAGTGGTCTGGCCGACCGTGACCGGGACGCGCTGCGCGCCGTCGCCGACTGGATCCGGAGCTTCGTCGTCCGGCCGCACGACGGGCTCGGCCGCCCGGGCCCCGTCTGCCCCTTCGTACCCACGTCCCTCGAACGGCAGCGGCTCTGGCTGGCTCCCGAGCAGGTCGGCGACGGTGGCGTGCCCCGCGTCGTCGAGCTGATGGAGGGCCACAGGCGCCGGCTGCTCGAGGCCGGGGCCGCGGACGGCGGCGACACCACCTACGACGTGACCGTCGTCGTCTTCCCGGACCTGCCGGCCGAGCGTGCGCAGGGCGTCTTCGACGACGTCCTGCAGCAGATCGCCGTGCCGTCCTACGTCGAGGACGGCATCGTGTTCGGGCCGTTCTACGACGGCAACCGGTCGACCGCGATCTACAACGGGGGGTTCCGGCCGTTCCAGTCCCCGGTGCCGTTCCTCTTCGTGCGGCACGGGGTGGTCAGCGACTGGAAGTTCTTCCTGGACCAGGAGGACTGGCTGGGCCACTGGGCGCGTCGCTTCGGCGAGGCGGCGGTGCACGAGCTCGCCGCAGAGCTCCGCCGCCTGCCGTGGAACGCCCGCCGCGACCGGTGACCTGCGCCGGCACGGCCGGCTGACACTCCGGGTCCCGGCCGTCCACAGGGGCCGGGCCGCTCCACAGCCGGGGGTGGCCCGGCCCGCCGGCCCCGTCGTCGACCCAGGGTCGGCGGCGTGGACGAACCCCCGATCCCCGTCATCCGGCTCTCCGACAGCGGCGAGGTCGCCGCGGCCCTGCCGCACCTGCTCGGCTTCCGGCCGGCCGAGTCGCTGGTGCTGGTCAGCCTGCGCGGGCCCGGCGGCAGCCGGGTCGGCCTGACCGTGCGCGCCGACCTCCCGCCGCCGGGTGCGGCCGCCGCGCTGGCCCGCACCCTCGCCGCCAAGGTCGTCACCGACGGTCCCGACGCCGTGCTGCTCGCAGTGGTCTCCGAGGCGCCCGACGTCGCGGCCCTGCCCGTGCTGCCGCCCGACGTCGGCGTCCCCGAGGTCTGGCCGGAGCTGCCGCACCGCGACACGGTGCACGAGCTGGTGCTGGCCCTCGACGCGCAGGACGTGCCGGTCCGCGAGGCGCTGCTGGTCCGCGGCGGACGCTGGTGGGACTACGACTGCCCCCATGCCTGCTGCGAACCGGGCGCCGGCACGCCCGTCCCCGGCGGCGCCAGCCCGCTGGCGGCCGCCGCGGTGGCCGGTGGCGCGGTCCTCGCGCCCGACCGCGGTGCGCTGGCCGCCCGCATCGCCCCGCCCGACGGCCCGGCCGCCGCGGCGATGGCCGAGGCGTGCCTGCAGGTGGGACGACGGCACGCCGTCCGCCTGCGCGCGGTGGGCGCCGCGGCGCTCGCCGCCGAGGGCGCCGCCCTGGTCGCCGACGCCGCGGCCGCCTGCCGGCCGGGCCCGGCCACCGCGGGCGCCCGGCTGCCCGACGTCCGGGTCGCCGAGGTGCTGTGGGCGCTGACGCTGCCCGACGTACGCGACGGGGCGCTGGGCCTGGCGCTGGGCGACGACGCCCCGGCCGCCGAGGTGCTGTGGACCGAGTGCACCCGCCGCGCGCCGGTGCCCCTGGACGGCGCGCCCGCGACGCTGCTGGCGGTCAGCGCCTGGCTGCGCGGGGACGGCGCCATGGCCAACGTCGCGCTCGACCGGGCGCTGGCCGCCGACCCCGCCGCGGTGCTGCCCCGGCTGCTGGCCGACGGGCTGGCCGCCTGCCTGCCGCCGGCGGAGCTGCGCGCCCTGATCGGCAGGACGCTCGTGCCCGGCAGGTGACGAGGACGCGCTAGACCAGGGCGGGCCGCTGCCACTCCTGGCCGAGGACGTGCTCGGCCAGGAAGGCGATCACCGTCTCGTACCAGACCGTCGCGTTGCCGGGGGTGAGCACCCAGTGGTTCTCGTCGGGGAAGTACAGGAACCGCGAGGGCACCCCCCGCTTCTGCAGGTCGTACCAGAGCCGCAGGCCCTCGCCGATCGGCACGCGGTAGTCCTTGTCGCCGTGGATGACCAGCACCGGCGTGCGGATGGCGTCGGCGAAGCGGTGCGGCGAGTTCTGCTCGTAGCGCTTGGGGGTCAGCAGCGGGTCGCCCCACTCCTTCTCCCAGTAGTAGGCCGCGTCCGTGGTGCCGACGAAGCTGTCGAGGTCCCACAGGCTGGCGTGGGTGACGATCGCCCGGAACCGGTCGGTCTGCGTGGCGACCCAGTTGGCCATGTAGCCGCCGAACGAGCCGCCCATCGCTGCGGTGCGCTCCGCGTCGAGGTCGGGCCGCTCCAGCGCGGCGTCGACGGCGGCCATCAGGTCGGTGTAGGGGGCCCCGCCCCACTCGCCCCAGCCGCGCCGCACGAAGTCCTGGCCGAAGCCCTGCGACAGCGCCGGGTTGGGCAGCAGCACGGCGTAGCCGCGGGCGGCCAGCACCCACGGGCACCAGCGCCACGACCAGGAGTTCCAGCTCATCAGCGGTCCTCCGTGGATCCACAGCAGCAGCGGCGCCGGGTCCTCCGGCGAGGCGCCCTCGGGCAGCACCAGCCAGGCCTGCACCTCGGCGCCGTCGGCGGCGGTGGCGCGGACCTCGGTGAGCGTGCCCGGCAGCGGCCCGACGGCGCCCGGCGCGGGCAGCGGGTCGGGGTGCTGGCCGGTCGCCCGCGGGTCCAGCCGGACCGGCGCCGGGGGCTGGTCGTAGGCCGACCGCAGCGCGTAGAGGGCGCTGCCGTCGCGGGCCACCTGCAGGTCGCTGTAGGCGCCGTCGGCGGTCAGCCGCACCGGCTCGCCGCCGGCCACCTCGACCCGGAACAGCGCGTGCCGGCCGTCGTCGTCGGCGAGGAAGTAGACGGCGGCGCCGTCGGCGGCGAACTGCGGGGCGCTCGGCCAGCGGTCGAAGTCCGGGGTCAGCTCGCGGGCCTCGGCCGAGGCGACGTCGACCAGCAGCAGCGTGAAGTCCGGCGGCTCGGCGTAGGTCGTCATCGTCTCGCGGACGCAGACCACCGAGCCGCCGTCGGGGGAGAAGGCGCCGGAGTGGACGTCGGCCAGCGGGTCGTCGACCAGCACCCGGCTCTCCCCGGTCGCGATCTCCACCAGCACCAGCCGGTCACGGCGGCCGGCCGGGCCGTCGGGCACCTGGTCCACCCGCAGCGCGAGACGACCGTCGGGGGAGAGGGCCACCGACTCACCGGCGCCCGTGGGCGGACCGGCTTCGGGGGTCAGGTCGCGGAGCTCGGGCGGCTCGGGCGCCTCACCGGCCGGCCCCTCCGCCGGCAGCGCGCCGGCGAAGAAGAGGTGCGGCACGGCCGGGCCGAGGTCGGCGTCCCAGTACCGCACCGGGTAGGCCTCGTGCAGGATCGCCGACACGCCGGCGTCACTGCGGGCCTTGCGGCGGGCCTCGTCGTCGTCCGCGGCGGCGGCGCCGGGGATCGTGGCGGCCACCACCGCGACGTCGCCGCTGTCGGCGGCGACCGCGAACCCGGCCACCCCGCCGGGCCGGGTGACCACCGCGCGGGCCTCACCGCCGCCGGGCGGCAGCGCCCACAGCGCGGGCTTCGGCTCCCCGGCGTCCTTGCCGGCTCCCGGGTCGGGACGGGCCGAGACGAACAGCAGGGTGCCGTCGGGGGCGAAGGAGGGCGCGGACTCGCCCGGGGCGCTGCGGGTCAGCCGCCGCGGCGGGCGCTGCCCCTCGGGGTCGACCTCCCACAGCGCCGACTGCCACTTCTTGCCCTCGGCGTCGAGCGTCTGCACCGCGACCACCAGCCGGGTGCCGTCGGCCGACAGCGCCAGGCCGCTCACCCGCGGGATCGCGACGAAGTCGGCCAGCCGCTCGAAGGGGGAGGCCGGGGCGGGGTCCGCGGGGCTGTCGGTCGGGTGGTCGGGCTGGCTCACCGGGGCTCCTCGCGGGTGGTCGCGGACGCTGGGTCGTGGCGCGGACGCCGCCACCGTAACGAGCGGCGCCCGGCACCCGCGGGGAGCGGGTGCCGGGCACCGGGACGTGCTGGAACGGCCCTGCCGCAGGGCCCCTCCTCACAGGTGGGCGGCGGCCTCCGCCGGGGTCAGGTCGTCGTCGAGCGCGGCGACGAACAGGTGCTGGGCCACACCGGCGGGCAGCGGGTGGTCGTCGACGGTGACGGTGCCGTTGGTCGACCGGGCGACGACCGTCGCGCCGGGCCGCACGCCGTGCTCGGAGAGCTCGCGCAGCAGCTCGCCGTTCTCCTGCAGCTGCTCGCTGATCCGCCGGATGGTCACCCGGCGGCCCTCGGCGGTGGCCGTGGTGGACAGCAGGGTCAACGAGTCGAGCACCGCCGAGGTCTCCCCGCCGAGCGCGTCGAGGCCGGGGATCGGGTTGCCGAAGGGAGAGACCGTCGGGTTGCCGAGCAGGGTCAGCAGCTTGCGCTCCACCGCCTCGCTCATCACGTGCTCCCAGCGGCAGGCCTCCTCGTGGACGTCGGCGTAGTCCAGGCCGATGACGTCGACGAGCAGGCACTCGGCGAGCCGGTGCTTGCGCATGACCGCGGTGGCCAGCGCCCGCCCGGACTCCGACAGCTGCAGGTGCCGGTCGCCCTCGACGGTCAGCAGCCCGTCGCGCTCCATGCGGGCGACGGTCTGGCTGACCGTGGGGCCGCTCTGGTGCAGCCGCTCGGCGATGCGGGCCCGGAGCGGGACGATGCCCTCCTCCTCCAGCTCGAAGATCGTGCGGAGGTACATCTCCGTGGTGTCGATGAGGTCGTTCACTGGCACTCCTCCGTGTCGTTCCCGATCCTACGGCCCGCGAGCCACCGGCCCCGGCGCTCCGCCGGACGCGCGAGCCGCCCCGGCGTGCGCCCCGCGGCGGCCGGCCGCGGGGAGGGCGGCGGCCGCGCACCGGCGGTAGCGTCCGGGCGAGGGCCGACCCCGGGACGACGACGCCCCGGCCGGAGGGGCCCGACGGCGGAGGAGGGCACCGTGAGCGACTCGGTGGCCGTCGTCTGGGACGACGCGCTGCTCGGCTACACGCTGGGTGGTGACCACCCGCTGCACCCGGTGCGGCTGGACCTCACCATGCGCCTGGCCGACGGCCTCGGCGTGCTGGCCCCGGACCGGGTGCAGGTCGTCCGGCCCACCCCGGCCGGCACGGACCTGCTCACCCTCGTGCACGACGAGACCTACCTGGAGGCGGTGCGGCGCGCCCCCACCGACCCCGACGAGCGCTACGGCCTGGGCACCTCCGACAACCCGGTCTTCGAGGGCATGTACGAGGCCGCGGCGCTCATCACCGGCGGCAGCGTGCAGGCCGCGGAGCTCGTGCACTCCGGCCGCGCCCAGCACGCGGTGAACATCTCCGGCGGGCTGCACCACGCCATGCGCGACCGGGCGTCGGGCTTCTGCGTCTTCAACGACGCCGCGATCGCCATCGCCTGGCTGCTGGGCCAGGGCGTCGAGCGGATCGCCTACGTCGACCTCGACGTCCACCACGGCGACGGCGTGCAGGCCGCCTTCTACGACGACCCACGGGTGCTCACGGTGAGCATCCACCAGACGCCGCTGACCCTCTTCCCCGGCACCGGGTACCCCGAGGAGTGCGGCGACCCGGAGAAGGCGCACGGCAGCGCCGTGAACATCGCGCTGCCCAACGGCACCGACGACCCCGGCTGGCTGCGCGCCTTCCACGCCGTCGTCCCGGGCGTGCTGCGGGCCTTCGCGCCGCAGGTGCTGGTCACCCAGTGCGGCTGCGACGCCCACCACGAGGACCCGCTCGCCGACCTCGCGCTCACCATCGACGGCCAGCGGGCCAGCTACCGCGCGGTGCACGAGCTGGCGCACGAGCTCTGCGACGGCCGCTGGATCGCCCTCGGCGGGGGCGGCTACGGGCTGGTCCGCTGCGTGCCGCGGGCCTGGACCCACCTGCTGGCCGAGGCGGCGGGGGCGCAGCTGGACCCCGCGACGGAGATCCCGCAGTCCTGGCGCGACGACGTCGTCGCCCGCGGGCTGCGCGCCCGGCCGCCGACGCACATGACCGAGGGCGGCTACACCGGCTTCGCCGCGTGGGACCCGTTCACCGAGTCCCGCGTCGACCGCGCCGTCGCGCGGACCCGGCGGGCGGTCTACCCGCTGTTCGGCCTCGACCCGGACGACCCCCGTGACTGACCAGCGCACCGCGCCGGAACAGTCACCCGCGGAGCAGCCGTCCGCGGAGGAGGCGCCCCGGCCGCCGGCGCACTGGGAGGCCGACATCATCGCCGCCGACGGCGGCACGGTGCACCTGCGCCCGATCTGCCCCGAGGACGCCGACGGGCTGGTCGGGCTGATGGACCGCAGCTCCGACCAGACCCGCTACTACCGGTTCTTCGGGCCGATGAAGCGGCTCAGCGACCGGGACCTGCACCACTTCACCCACGTCGACCACCGCGACCGGGTGGCGTTCGTCGTCCTGCTCGGCGACCAGCTCATCGCGGTCGGCCGCTACGACCGCCTCCCGGGCACCGACGACGCCGAGATCGCCTTCCTCGTCGAGGACGCCCACCAGGGCCGCGGCCTCGGGTCGGTGCTGCTCGAGCACCTGGCCGCCGCCGCCCGCGAGCGGGGCATCACCCGCTTCGTCGCCGAGGTGCTGACCCAGAACGCACGGATGGTCCGCGTCTTCCTCGACGCCGGCTACCAGGCCAAGCGCACCTACGACGAGGGCGTCGTCCACCTGACCTTCCCCATCGCGCCCACCGAGACCTCGCTGGCGGTGCTCTACGAGCGCGAGCAGCGCAGCGAGTCCCGGTCGATCGCGCGGCTGCTGACGCCGTCGTCGGTCGCGGTCGTGGGCGCCAGCAACGACGAGGGCAAGATCGGCAACCTCGTCCTGCGCAACCTGCTCGACCACTCCTTCGAGGGGCCGGTGTACCCGGTCAACCCCGGCGCCCGGCATGTCCGCGGCGTCCCCGCCTACGCCTCCATCGAGGACATCCCGGGCGACGTCGACCTCGCCGTCGTCACCGTCCCGTCCGACGAGGTCGCCGGGGTGGTCGAGGCCTGCCGGCGCAAGCGGGTCCGCGGGCTGGTGGTCATCTCCGGCGGCTTCGGCGAGACCGGGCCGGAGGGGCGGGAGGCCGAGCGGCGGCTGGTCGCCTCGGCGCGGGCCTCGGGCATGCGGGTGGTCGGCCCCAACTGCCTGGGCATCGTCAACACCGACCCGGCCATCCGGCTCGACGCCAGCCTCGCCCCCCGGGTGCCCGGCCGCGGCCGGGTCGGCTTCTTCGCCCAGTCCGGCGCCCTGGGCGTCGCCCTGCTCGAACGCGCCCGCCGGGCCGGCATCGGCCTGTCCAGCTTCGTCTCCGCGGGCAACCGCGCCGACGTCAGCGGCAACGACCTGCTGCAGTACTGGGCCACCGACCCCGGCACCGAGGTCGTGCTGCTGCACCTGGAGAGCTTCGGCAACCCGCGCAAGTTCGCCCGGCTGGCCCGCACCGTCGGCCGCACCAAGCCGGTGGTGGCGGTCAAGAGCGGCCGGCACGGCGGGCTGACCCCGGGGCTGGCCGGCACGTCGGTGGCGGTGCCCGAGCAGTCGGTGGCGGCGCTGTTCGCCTCGGCCGGGGTGATCCGGGTGGACACCGTCGCGCAGCTGTTCGAGGTGGGCATGCTGCTCGCCCACCAGCCGCTGCCCGCCGGCGACCGGGTCGCCGTCGTGGGCAACTCCACCGCCCTCGGGGTGCTCGTCGCCGACTCCGTCCTCGACCAGGGGCTGTCGCTGGCGCACGAGACGCCGGCCGACATCGGCACCGGCGGCAGCCCGGAGGCCTTCCGCGCGGCGCTGCAGCAGGCGGTCGACGACGACGGCGTCGACGCGGTCGTCGCGGTGTTCCTCCCGCCGCTGGTGCACACCCCGCCCGACGAGTACGGCCGGGCGCTGGTCGAGGTGTCGCGGTCCTCGGCCAAGCCGGTCGTGGCCACGTTCCTCTCCGCCGAGGGCATCCCGCGCGAGCTCACCGTGCCCGACGAGACCGGCATGCCCGCCCGCGGCTCGGTGCCGTCGTACTCGACCCCGGAGCGGGCGGTCATCGCGCTGGCCCGCGTCGCCGAGTACGCCCGCTGGCGACGCCGGCCGGTGGGCACCGTGCCCGAGCTGCCCGGCGTCGACGCCGGGCGCGCGCGGTCGCTGCTCCGCGGCGTCCTGGCCGGGTCGCCGGAGGGCCGCCCGCTCACCGACGACGAGGTGATCGCGCTGCTGGCCGCCTACGGGGTGCCGCTGCTCGGCACGCGGACGGCGACCACCGCCGAGGAGGCCGTCGCCGCGGCCGACACCGTCGGCTACCCGGTGGTGCTCAAGTCCACCGCGCCCTGGCTGCGCCACCGCACCGACCTCGGCGGGGTCCGCCTCGACCTCCCCGACGCCGACGCCGTCCGCGCCGCCTTCGAGGCCATCCCGGCCGGCGACCCGGTGATCGTGCAGGAGATGGCCGCGCCGGGCGTGGCGACGGTGGTGGAGGTCGTCGACGACCCGTCGTTCGGCGCCCTGGTCAGCTTCGGCCTCGGCGGGGTGGCCACCGAGCTGCTCGGCGACCGCGCCTACCGCACCCTGCCGCTGACCGACCTCGACGCCGCCGAGCTGGTGCGCGAGCCGCGGGCGTGGCCGCTGCTCGACGGCTGGCGCGGCGCCGAGCGGGTCGACGTCGCGGCGCTGGAGGACCTGCTGCTGCGGGTGGCCCGGCTCGCCGACGACCTGCCCGAGGTGCTCGGGCTGACGCTGTCCCCGGTGATCGTCGGCCCGGAGAAGCCGTGGCACGGCGGGCGGTCGCTGGTGGTGGCCGGTGGCACCGTGCGGGTCGGCCTGCCCACGGCGCGCGTCGAGCCCGGTCCGCGCCGGATGCGCGAGGTCCCCTGAGCCACCCGGGACCGACCCGCTCACTCCGCGAGGAAGTCCTCCACCTCCCGGAGGAACACCGGCCAGGCCGGCTCGTCGGCGAGCAGGACGTGGTTCCAGCTGTCGAGCGCGACGAACCGGCTGCCCGGGATCACCGACGCGGTCAGCCGGCCCTGCGCGAACGGCGGCCGGCCGTCGTGGCGCGCGTGCAGCACCAGCGTCGGCGCCCGGACCTCGGCCGCGGTCGCCACCACGTCGATGCCCGCGGCGACCTCGAGGACGTGGGCGGCGTTCTCCGGTGAC
This sequence comes from Geodermatophilus sp. SYSU D00696, assembly GCF_054050235.1. Classification (NCBI taxonomy): domain Bacteria; kingdom Bacillati; phylum Actinomycetota; class Actinomycetes; order Geodermatophilales; family Geodermatophilaceae; genus Geodermatophilus; species Geodermatophilus sp. SYSU D00696. The sequence goes on from NZ_JBJGYY010000033.1 coordinate 39,152, forward strand.
GTGGTGGTGCGCTGCAGGTCGTTGAAGGCGTCCCACAGCCGGCGGGACGCCCGGGGCATGAACCGCGAGGTGAACACCTGCCGGAACGCCGGGTCGTCGCGGCCCCAGCCCAACCGCACCAGCTCGACCTCGAGCAGGTGCTCGCGGCGCTCCTCCTCGGTCCTGGCCCGGATCAGCCGGCCCTGCAGGTAGCCGCCGTAGAGGACCAGCCGGCTCACCCGGTCCGGGTGCCGGGCGGCGTAGGTGATCGCGACCGCGGCGCCCTGGGAGATGCCGAGCAGCGGGAACCGGTCGAGCCCGGCCGCGTCCACCACGGTCTCCAGGTCGGTCACCCAGCTCTCGAAGGTCGGCTCCGGGACCTCCCAGTCCGACAGCCCGCACCCGCGCTCGTCGTAGCGGACGAGCCGGTGCCGCCGGGACAGCGCCAGCAGCCAGTGCCGCCACACCGGGCTGTGCCAGTCGTGGTCGACGTGGGTCATCCAGTGGGCGGCCTTGACCAGCGGCGGCCCGGTCCCGGAGCACGCGTAGGCCAGGCGCACGCCGTCCGGGCTGCGGCAGAACCGGATCTCCTGGGACAGCCGGCCCTCGTCCGCGGCGCTCAGCCGCCCGCGGGCGCGCAGCGCGGCGGCCAGCTCGGCGCCCAGCCGGGTCGCCTCCGGGCCGGGACCGGTGCCCAGCTCGCGCCGCAGCGTCCGGTCGAGGTCCTCGTAGCGGGCCAGCGCGCCGGGCAGGTCGCCGCCGGCGGCCAGCTCGCGGGCCAGCGCGACGGCGGCCGCCTCGTCGAGCGGGTCGAGCGCCACCAGGTCGGCCCACCGGCGGGCCTGCCGCAGCAGCTGCCGGCGCAGGCCGCCGAGGCGTTCGCGCGGTCCGGCAGCCCACCCGGTGTAGACCTCACCCGGGAGGGGCTCGGCGGGGAACCGCCGCAGCACGTCGGCCGCCGCCTCGGGCGAGCCCTCCCGCAGCGCCTCGGCGGCGGCGGACTCGAACTCCTCCACGTCCACCGCGACCGGCGTCCCGGGCACCAGGGCGACCGTGCCGTCGCGCAGCACCACCGCCTCCGGCGAGCCCAGGGCCCGGCGGGCGTAGTGCGCGGCCTTGTGCAGCCGCGGCGCCGCGTCGGCGAGGTCGAGGTCCGGCCACATCAGGTCCATCACCTGCTCGCGGTGCGCCTGCCGGCCGGGGCGCAGCGCCAGGAGCTTCACCAGCCCGGCGGCGTCCCGGCGGGTCCACGCGTCCTCCGGCACCCGGCGGCCGTCCACCTCGACGGTGAACGGCCCGAGCAGCCGGACGGTGAGCACCGGCCCATGGTCGACCCGCGGACCGCCCCGCGACCAGGTACCGACGCCCGCGTCAGGGCCGGCGGCCGGTGAAGGCCAGCAGCTTCGCCTGGTCGTCGGCGTCGTCGGGGACCGGCACGCGCGCGCCGTAGTGGCCGCTGCCGCGCATCGCGGCGTCCCACGGCTCGATGCCGGCCAGGAACCCCGAGACCTCCGCGGCGTCCAGCGTCTCGTCCTGGCCGGTGGCGCGGGCGAGGTCCCAGGCGTGCACCAGGAGGTCCATGAGCCCGGTCATGGCGACCAGCTCCTCGAGGGTCATCCCGCCCGCGCGGGTGGCCGTGGGGAGCCGGGCCGTGGCGGGGTCGGCCAGCAGCGCCGAGATCGCCGCGTCGGCGGCGCGCCAGGCACCGGCCGGGTCGTCGTCGACCGGGGGCATGTCCGGCAGCGGCCGGCCGACGGCGCCCAGGTAGAGCGACGGCATCCACTCCACGAGGTGCCGGACGACGTCGCGGGCGACCCAGCCCTCGCACGGCGCGGGGTCGTCCCAGCGGTCCGGGGGGACGCCGTCGACCCGCCGCCCGAACTCGTCCGCGAGCTTCCGCCACCGCTGCGCCGTCGTCGCCACGACCCGCCTCCTCAACCGATCGGTTGAGGACGAGCCTGGCGTGCACCGCTGCGGGTGTCAACGGCCGCGCAGACGCCGAGAGCCGGCTCCCCGTGGGGAACCGGCTCTCGGCGGCGTGCTGCCGGGACGGCTGCTACGCCAGGTAGTCGCGCAGGGCGTCGGCGCGCTGTGGGTCGCGCAGCTTGGCCATCGTCTCGCGCTCGATCTGGCGCACCCGCTCGCGGGAGAGGCCGAACTGCTTGCCGATCTGCTCGAGGGTGCGCGGCTGGCCGCCGTCGAGCCCGAAGCGGAGCACGACGACGTCGCGCTCGCGGTCCTCCAGCGTGGAGAGGACGTTGCGCACGTCGCCCTTCATCATCTGGAAGGCCACCGCGTCCTCGGCCACCGCGGCGTCGGCGTCCTCGATGAAGTCACCGAGCCGGGACTCCTCGTCGGCACCGACGGTCTGGTCGAGGCTGACCAGGTCGCGGCTGTACTCGAGCAGCTCGGTGACCCGCTCGGGGGTCATGTCCAGCTCGAGGCCGAGCTCCTCGGCGGTGGGCTCGCGCTCGAGCTCCTGGTGCACCCGGCGGCGGGTCCGCACGACCTTGTTGACCTGCTCGGCCAGGTGCACGGGCAGCCGGATGGTGCGGCCGGAGTCGGCCATCGCGCGGGTGATCGCCTGGCGGATCCACCACGTCGCGTAGGTCGAGAACTTGAAGCCCTTGGTGTAGTCGAACTTCTCGACGGCGCGGATGAGGCCGACGTTGCCCTCCTGGATGAGGTCCAGGAACGTCATGCCGTGGCCGGTGTAGCGCTTGGCCACCGACACCACCAGGCGCAGGTTGGCCTCCAGCAGGTGCCGCTTGGCGGCCTTGCCGTCGATCGCGAGGGCCTTGTAGTCGCGCTGCAGGGCCGGGGTGAGCTGCCGCTCGGTGAGCAGCCGCTCGGCGTACAGGCCGGCCTCGATGCGCTTGGCCAGCTCGACCTCCTGCTCGGCGGTCAGCAGGGCGGTCTTGCCGATGGTGTTCAGGTACACGCGCACCAGGTCGGTCGACACCAGGCCACTGGTGTCCGGCTCGCGTCGCGGCGAGCGGACCTCGAGGGCGTCACTGGGGGAGGACTGCAGGAGCGTCACGGGATGTCTTCGTCCTTGCCTGTGGTTCTGGATGCACCCGCCGGCTGGCGCGCACGGTGGGTCACCCGCGTCTGGGGTGGGGGCGCCGCTGTCCGGGCGGCACCCCGCTGTCGTCTGTTGTCGTCCGTTGTGTTACGCCCCGTCCAACGGTTCCGACGGGGCCTGGTGTTCCGCGTGACCCGCAATCACAGGCAACGCACAGACCGTGTCTTCGGTCACCACCAGTACCCGGCCGGTCGCTGGATCAGACCTCCAGCAGCAAGGTCATCGGTCCCTCGTTGACCGACGCCACGAGCATCCGGGCCCCGAACACGCCCGTGGCCACCTCGCTGCCGCGCCGGCGCAGCTCGGCGACGACCTCGGTGACCAGCGGCTCGGCCACCTCGCCGGGCGCGGCGGCGTCCCACGACGGGCGCCGTCCCTTGCGCGTGTCGGCGTAGAGCGTGAACTGGCTGACGACCAGCACCGGCCGCCCGAGGTCACCGGCCGAGCGGGCGCCCTCGTCGGTGGGGAACACCCGCAGCTCGTGGACCTTTCGCGCCAGCGCGCGGGCGCGGCCGGCGTCGTCGTCCCGGCCGACGCCGACCAGCGCCAGCAGGCCGGGGCCGATCTCCCCGACGACGGCGCCGTCGACGGTCACCGAGGCCGACGCCACCCTGCTCACCACCGCACGCACCGGCCCATCCTGCGCTGCCGCCGGCCGGCCGTCGCCGACGGGAGCGGGCCTCCTCCTGCGGCAGGAGGAGGCCGGACCCGCCCCTCCTCGAGGACCACTCCGCCGACGGTCCCGCAGGCCGATCCCCACGGGCGCCGCCGCCGACAGGCTCGGTCCGCCGCAGCAGGTGCGGCACCCCACCACCTCGAGGAGCCAGACCGTGACACCGGTCCAGCAGACGTCCCCGGCCGCCCCCGCCGCGGCGACGGGCACCCCCGCCGCCCGCGGCCGGGCCCTGACCAGGGTCTACGGCCGCGGCGACACCCAGGTCACCGCGCTCGACGCCGTCGACGTCGACTTCCACCGGGGCGAGTTCACCGCGATCATGGGCCCGTCGGGCTCGGGCAAGTCCACGCTCATGCACTGCATGGCCGGCCTGGACTCCCTCACCTCCGGGCAGGCCTGGATCGGCGACGCGGAGCTCTCGGCCCTGGACGACAAGGGCCTGACCCGGCTGCGCCGCGACCGCGTCGGGTTCGTCTTCCAGGCGTTCAACCTCCTGCCGACCCTGACGGCGCTGGAGAACATCACGCTGCCCATGGACATCGCCGGCCGCACCCCCGACCGGGCCTGGCTGGACGAGGTCGTCGACGCCGTCGGCCTGCGGGCCCGGCTCGGCCACCGGCCGGCCGAGCTGTCCGGCGGCCAGCAGCAGCGCGTCGCCTGCGCCCGCGCGCTGGCCGGCCGGCCCGAGGTCGTCTTCGCCGACGAGCCGACCGGCAACCTCGACTCGCGCAGCGGGGCCTCGGTGCTGTCGTTCCTGCGGACCTCGGTGCGGGAGATGGGCCAGACCGTCGTCATGGTCACCCACGACCCCGCGGCCGCCTCCTACGCCGACCGGGTCCTGTTCCTCGCCGACGGCCGCATCGTCGACGAGATGGCCGCCCCCACCGCCGAGCGGGTCCTGGACCGCATGAAGGCCTTCGACCCCGCCGGCCGCGTCGTCGAGGTGGGCTGAGATGCGCAAGGCGACCCTGCGCAGCCTCCTGGCGCACAAGCTGCGCCTGGCCCTGTCGGCTGTGGCGATCGTCCTCGGCGTCGCCTTCGTCGCCGGGACGATGGTCTTCACCGACACCCTCGACCGCACGTTCACGGCGCTGTTCGAGAGCACCGCCTCCGATGTCGGCGTGACCGCGGAGGGCGGCTTCGACGCCGGCGTCGACGGGCCCGCCGGCAGCCGCCCGGTCCCCGGCGACCTGGTGGAGCGGGTGCGCGACATCGACGGCGTGGCCGCCGCCGCGGGCTACGTGCAGGCGGAGGGCGTCTACGTCCTGACCCCCGCCGGCGAGGTGCTCGACACCGGCGGCGCTCCCGGGATCGGGATCAGCTGGACCGCCGAGCCGGAGCTCTCGCCCGGCGAGCTGACCGAGGGCCGCGCCCCCGAGCGGGCCGGTGAGGTGGCCCTGGACAGCGGCAGCGCCGCGGAGGCCGGCCACGCCGTCGGTGACCGCGTCACCCTGCTCACCCCGGGCCCGAGGGTCGAGGCCACCGTCGTCGGCGTCTTCACCTTCGGTGAGGACGGCGGCCTGGCCGGCGCCTCGCTGACCGCCTTCGACGCGGCCACCGCCCAGGAGCTCACCGGCCTCGGGGACGGCTTCACCGGCATCCAGGTGGCGGCTGCCGACGGCGTGACCCACGCCGAGCTCGCCGACCGCATCGCCGCTGCGGTCGGCGACGGCTACGACGTGCAGACGGCGCAGCAGCAGGCCGACGAGCAGTCCGCGGCACTCGAGGAGGGGCTGTCGTTCATCACGGTGCTGCTCACCGCCTTCGCGGTCATCGCCCTGTTCGTCGGCAGCTTCATCATCCTCAACACCTTCTCGATGCTGGTCGCGCAGCGGACCCGGGAGCTCGCGCTGCTGCGGGCCCTGGGGGCCGGCCGGGGCCAGGTCACCCGCTCGGTGCTGGTGGAGGCCGCCGTGCTCGGCGTGGTCGGCGCCACGCTCGGCCTGGCCGGCGGTTTCGGCGTCGCCTCCGGCCTGCGTGCGCTGTTCGGCACGTTCGGGCTCACCCTCGACGGCGACCTCGTGCTGTCGGGGGACACGGTGGTGTGGTCCTACGCCGTGGGTGTCCTGGTGACCCTGGTCGCGGCCTGGGTGCCCGCCCGCCGGGCGGCCCGCACCCCACCGGTGGCCGCCATGCGTGACGACCACGTCGCCGTGGAGCGGTCGCTGCGCCGCCGGAGCGCCGTGGGCGCGGCGCTCGCGGTCGCGGCGGCCGGCGCGCTGGTGGCCAGCGTCGCGGCCGACGGCGGGGACGCCCCCGCCCTGGTCGGGGTCGGCGCGCTGGCCCTGGTGCTGGCCGCCGTCGCGCTCAGCCCGGTCCTGGCCCGGCCGTTCGTCCGGGTGCTCGGCGCGTCCCTGCCACGGCTCGCGGGCACCGCCGGCCGGCTGGCGCGGGACAACGCGCAGCGCAACCCCCGGCGCACGGCGGCGACGGCGTCCGCGCTGATGGTCGGGCTGACGCTGGTGACCGGCTTCGGCGTGCTGGGCGCGTCGGCCAACGCCTCGGTCGACGCCCTCGTCGACGACGCGCTGCGCGCCGACTACGTCGTCTCCACCGCCGTGGGTCAGCCGTTCACCCCGGAGGTGGCCGACCGGCTGCGGCAGCTCGACGAGGTCGACGCCGTCCTGCAGGAGCGGTTCACCCAGGTGCAGCTGGACGGGCAGACGACGTTCGCCGCGGCCGTCGACGCGGCCACGCTGGACCGCGGGCTCACCCTCGAGTACCTGTCCGGCGGCAGCGCCGGGCTGGCCGGGCGCGGCGTGCTGGTCGACGAGACGACCGCCGCGGCGCGCGGCTGGGAGGTCGGCGACACGGTCGAGGCCGTCTCGGCGGGCGGCCAGCGGGCCGAGCTCACGGTGGGCGGCGTCTACGCCGCCAACCAGGCGGTCGGCTCGGTGGTCCTGTCCCTGGAGACCGACGCGGCGCTCGGCGGGCAGGCCCTCGACCGCTACGTCTACGTGGTCCTCGCCGAGGGGATCGACGCGGCCGCGGCACGGGCGGCGGTCGAGTCGGTCGTCGACGCCTACCCGGTGGTCGGCCTCAAGGACCGCGACGAGTTCGCCGGCGAGCAGAAGGCCCAGGTCGACCAGGTGCTGCTGCTCATCAACGCGCTGCTGGTCCTGTCCGTGGTGATCGCCGTGCTCGGGATCGTCAACACCCTGGCGATGTCGGTCCTGGAGCGGACGCGGGAGATCGGGCTGCTGCGCGCGGTCGGCATGACCCGGCGGCAGCTGCGCCGCACGGTGCGGCTCGAGGCGGTGCTCATCTCCGTCTACGGGTCCGTGCTCGGCCTGGGCCTCGGCCTGGTGCTCGGGATCGGCCTGACCCGGTCGCTGGCCGACCAGGGCATCACCGAACTGGTCGTCCCCGGCGGCCGGCTGGCGGGCTTCCTGGTGCTCGGCGCGCTGATCGGCGTGGTGGCCGCGGCGTGGCCGGCCCGCCGGGCGGCACGGATGCAGGTGCTCGACGCCATCGCCACGGCGTGACGCGGTGACCGGGTGCCCGGGAGCGGGGCACCCGGTCGCCGTCCACCCGGCGGCGGGGTCAGCCCGGGAGGGGCACGCGGACGACGAGCCGCGTGCCCTCCCCGGGCGCGCTGTGCACGTGCAGCCACCCGCCGCACAGCAGGGCCCGCTCGCGCATCGTGCGCTGACCGTGCCCTCCGCCGGGCTCGTCCGCCGGGTCGAACCCGCGGCCGTCGTCGGTGACGGTCAGCACCAGCTCCGACCCCCGCACCTCCAGCTCGAGGCCGGCGCTGTCCGCCCTGGCGTGCTTGACGCAGTTGTGCAGGGCCTCGGCGGCGATGCGGACCAGGTGCTCGGTGTGCCCGGCGCCGACCGCGGGCAGGTCGTCGGGCAGCCGCAGCCGCACCGGCAGCCCGTTCCGGGTGGTGCAGGCGGCCGCCAGGTCGGCCAGGGCGCCGGCGAGGTCGGGGGTCTCCCCGCGGATGCCGCTGACCATGGCCCGCAACTCGGCGACCGCCTGCCGGGACAGCTCCTCCAGGTCGCGGGCGGCGGCCTCGACGAGCCCGCCGTCCCCGGCCGCCAGGCCGCGCCGGACGGCCTGGGCCCGCGCGTGCAGCGAGAACAGCGATGCGCTCAGCGAGTCGTGCAGGTCCCGGCCCAGGCGCCGGCGCTCGAGCTCGGCGGCCTGCGCCCGCAGTTGCTCGTCGGCCAGCGCGACCGACACGTGGGCGCCCAGCGCGGACCACGACGTCAGCTCCGGCTTCGTCGGCGCGGTCACCGACGGCGGCATGAGCAGCAGCAGGCACCCTCCGACCCGCCCGCCGCGGTGCAGCGGCAGCCCGGCCGCGCCCTGCCAGCCGAGCCCGGCCAGGTGCGCGGCCAGGCCGGCCGCGGACCGCTCGAGACGCTGCCGCCCGTCGGAGAGCAGCAGCAGCCGGCCGGCCGTGAGCAGGTCCCCGCCGGGGAGGTCGGACACGCGCAGGTCCGCCTCCGCCACCACCTCGGCGGTCCGCGGCGGGACGCCGGCCGACGCGCGCAGCACCAGCCGCCCGTCGTCGGCCGCGGCGAGCACCAGGCAGCCGACGGCGCGCGACCGGTCCACGGCCTCGCGGGCCAGGCTGGCCAGCACCTCCTCGACCGGCGCGTCCCCGGCGATGCCCGCCGCCGCCGCGCCGGGGACCGCGGCGTCGGTGTCCGGGGGACCCAGCCCGAAGGTCGGGTGGAACACCGCCGGCGCCAGCTCCCGGTCGCCGACCCGCAGCACCGACCCCGACCAGGTGATGCCGACCTCGGTGCCGTCGGGCCGGACGACGGTGTTGGCGTAGAAGGCGGTGTCCCCCTCGCGCTGCTCCTGCTCCAGCTCCAGCAGCGCCGCCCGCTCGTGCTCGGCGAAGGTCAGCAGGTAGTCGGTCCCGGCGAGCTCGACGAACGGGCGGCCGACCACTGCGGCACCGGCCGGGTTGAGGTACACCCAGCTGTGGTCCTCCCCGGTGATGCACACGCCGTAGCCCGAGGACTCGATCAGCTCCACCAGCGCGTCGACGCCCAGCCCGTGGAGCACGGCCGGGCCATCGGCGGGGAGCGCCTGCGGCGGCCGGGGAACCGGGAGCCGGGGGGCGGCGGGCTGCTCGTGCTCGGACGCGACGAAGCCCTGGGGATCCACGAGCGCAGAGGATAGACAGCGGAACGGCGCCGGACGGATTCCGCGGCGCCCGGCTCGCCCCCCTCCTCCGCGAGGAGGAGACCGAGCCGGGAACCGGTCCGTGCGGAGGAGGGACCGGCGTGCGGGCGGCGCCTAGCGTGGCCGCGTGCAGCTGAGCGGCGTCGTCCCCCGCAGCCCCCGGTGGCGGTGGGGCGTCCGGGAGGACGTCGTCCTCGGCGCGCTGGTCGCGCTCTTCGCGACCCTGTCCCTCTGGTCGGCCCCGGAGTTCGTCGACTACGACTTCCGGGAGCCCGACGCGCTCGCCGTCGGGCTCGCGGTCCTGTCCGGCGCGGCGGTGGCCCTGCGCACCCGGCGGCCGCTGGCGGCCCTGGCCGTGGCATCGGTCGCCTCGCTCCTGCCGGTGCAGCAGGGCTACGCGCAGGGCGTGGCCACCCTGGCGCCGCTGCTGGTCACCTACACCGTCGCGGCCGCCCACCCGCTGCGGCGCAGCGCCCCCGCCACGGCCGGCGCGGGCCTGCTGGCCGCCGTGGTCCTGCTCACCGGCCCGTTCGAGCCCTCCGCGGCGGACTGGTTCGGCAACGCGCTGCTGCTCGGCGCGGGTTTCGGCGTGGGCCGGTCGGTGCGGCTGCGGCGGCAGCACACCGCCGGCCTCGAGGAGCGCAACCGCGCCCTGTCCGAGGCGCAGGAGGCGCGCAGCCGGGCCGTGGAGGTCGACGAGCGGGCCGCCATCGCCCGGGAGATGCAGGACCTGGTCACCCACGGCCTGACGGCGCTGACCGTGCAGACCGCCGCGGCCCGGCGCCTGCTGCGCACCGACCCCGACACCGCGGAGGACCTGCTGCGCACCGTGGAGCGGATCGGCCAGGACGCCGTCGCCGACATGCGCCGCGTCCTCGGGGTGCTCCGCCCGACCGGCGACGCCGCCGAGCTGCGACCCCAGCCCGGGCTGGCCGACATCGACGACCTGGTGGCCTCGGTGCGGGCCGCCGGCATGCCGGTCGAGCTGGTGTCCATCGGGACCGCGGCCGAGGTGGAGCCCGGCGTCGCGCTCACCGCCTACCGCCTGGTCCAGGAGGCGCTGCGCAACTGCCAGCAGCACGCCGGCCGCGCCGCGGCGACGATCGTGCTGCACTGGCGTCCCGGGAGCCTGTCGCTCGCGGTCGAGGACGACGGCCGCGGCGCCCGCGACGGCGGACCCGGGGGCCGGGGGCTGCGCTCGCTGGCCGAGCGCGTCGCGGCCTACGGCGGGCGGCTGCGGGCCGGTCCGCGCGGCGGGGGCGGGTTCGCCGTCACCGCGACCCTGCCGACGTCGAGGAGTGCCGCGTGACCATCCGGGTGCTGCTGGTCGACGACCAGCCGCTGCTGCGCACCGGCTTCCGGCTGATCCTGCAGTCCGAGCCGGACGTCGAGGTCGTCGGCGAGGCCGGCGACGGGGAGGTCGCGCTCTCCCAGGTGCGGGCGCTGCGCCCCGACGTGGTGCTCATGGACATCCGCATGCCCCGCATGGACGGCGTCGAGGCGACCCGGCGGCTGGCCGCGCTCGACGCGCCTCCCCGCGTGCTGGTGCTCACCACCTACGACCACGACGAGTACGTCGTCGACTCGCTGCGGGCCGGCGCGTCGGGGTTCCTGCTCAAGGACGTGCCGGCCGAGGACCTCGTCGACGCGGTGCGCGTGGTGCACCGGGGGGAGGCCGTCGTCGCGCCGCGGGTCACCCGGCGGCTGCTCGACCGCTTCGCCCGGCTGCTCCCGGCCGCGGAACAGGCGGCCGCGCCGCTCCCCGAGCTCACCGAGCGGGAGCACCAGGTGCTGCTGCTGGTGGCCCGGGGGCTGTCCAACGCCGAGATCGCCGGCGAGCTCGTCCTGAGCGAGACGACGGTCAAGACCCACGTCAGCAACGTCCTCACCAAGCTCGGCCTGCGGGACCGGGTGCAGGCCGTGGTGCTCGCCTACGAGCGGGGGATCGTCAAGCCCTCCGCCTCGTGAGCAAACGGCGGTCAGGGCCGCAGCAGCGTCTTGATCGCCCGCCGCTCGTCCATCGCGCGGTAGCCCTCCGCGGCCTGCTCCAGCGGCAGCTCGAGGTCGAAGACCCGCCCCGGGTCGATCTCGCGCCGCCAGATGAGGTCGATGAGCTCGGGCAGGAAGCGGCGCACCGGGGCCGGCCCGCCGTGCAGGTGCACGTGGGTGAAGAACAGCTCGTCGCCCGGCAGCGCGACGTCGTGGGCCACGCCGACGTAGCCGACGTGCCCGCCGGGGCGGGTGGCGCGGACGGCCTGCATCATCGACTCCTGGGTGCCCACGGCCTCCACGACCGAGTGCGCGCCCAGCCCGTCGGTCATCTCCCGGATCCGCGCCACACCCTCGTCGCCGCGCTCGGCGACGACGTCGGTGGCGCCGAACTCCCGGGCCAGCTGCTGCCGCGACCCGTGCCGGCTCATCGCGACGACCCGCTCGGCCCCGAGCTGCCGCGCGGCCAGCACGGCCAGCAGGCCGACCGCGCCGTCCCCGACGACGGCCACCGTCTTCCCGGGCCCGGCCTGGGCGGCGACGGCGCCGAACCAGCCGGTGCCCAGCACGTCGGAGGCGGCGAGCAGGCCCGGCACGAGGTCGTCGTCCGGGAGGTCGGGGGTGGCGACGAGGGTGCCGTCGGCCAGCGGGACGCGGGTGTACTCGGCCTGGGCGCCGCTGGCCGCGCCGGGCTGCCGGTTGACGCAGGAGGTCTGGTAGCCGGCGCGGCAGATCTCGCAGGTGTTGTCGGAGGCGAAGAAGGAGCCGACGACGAACTGACCGGGCCGGACCGTGGTGACCTCGCTGCCGACCTCCTCGACGACGCCGGCGTACTCGTGGCCCATGGGCGAGGGCCCGCGCACCTCCTCGACACCGCGGTAGGGCCACAGGTCCGAGCCGCACACGCAGGTGGCGGCCAGGCGGACCACGGCGTCGGTGGGCTGCTCGATCACCGGGTCGGGGCGGTCCTCGACGCGGACGTCGCGGGGGGCGTGCAGGACCGTTCCTCGCATGACGGGTCCTCCGGGGTCGGTGGGGTCGGGCCGGGGGCGGGGGGGCGGGCGGGCGGCGCCTCCCCCAGCCCGGGCCCCGCCCCCCCCCGCGCGGCCGGGCCCCCCCCCCCCGCCCGCCCCCCCACCACCCCGAAC
>NZ_JBJGYY010000034.1:0-50389 GCF_054050235.1 Geodermatophilus sp. SYSU D00696
GGTAGAACGGCCGCCGGCCGTAGATGTCGGAGAGCTTGCCGTACAGCGGCGTGGCGATCGTCGAGGTGATGAGGAACGCCGTCGTCGCCCACGCCTGCAGGTCGTAGCCCTGCAGGTCGTCGGCGATCGTGCGGATGGCGGTGGCGACCACGGTCTGGTCGAGGGCGGCGAGGAACATCGCCACCATCAGGCCGACGATGATCGTGCGGATCTGCCGGTGGGTGAAGGCACCACTGGGATCCGCTCCAGCGGCCGCCGCGTGGGCGTCCCCCGGGTCGACCGCCCTGACGCGGGTGGTCTCGTTCATGAGCTCTCCCCGGGGAGGACCGGCCAGGACAGCGCTGCCGACGCCCCACCCGTGTCGTGGTGCCCGGTCCTCGGGGCAGCGGTCGTCGGCGTGGCCTCTCGTGGACCGTCTCGTCCGGCTACCGGCCCCGGATGAGATCTGTGTCAGGACCGGGCCCACGCTAGGGCCGGTCCGGCGACGGCCACATCCGTCGCAGGTCCCGTTCCGGGTGCACGACCATCGAGTAGGGAGGTCCGGGAGGCCCTACGACCCGAGGCGCGGGTCGCCGCCACGGGGCCGGCGCGCCCGGGGCTGGTGAGCCCCGGGCGCGCCGGCTCAGCGGCTCACTTGCGGCCGGGCGTCCAGTCCATGCCCCAGCCGTAGGTGCGGTCGAGCACGTCCTGGCCGCCGTGCACGTAGCGCACCTCGCGGTTGACGACGAGCTGCCCGCCCTGGTTCTGGATCATCGCGATCGCGCAGATCCGGGCCCGCGGGTCGTGCTCGTCGAGACGCACCTCGATCTGCGGCCCGCTCGCCGGGAACATCGTGACGACGGCGTCGGCCTGACCCCAGTTCGGCACGCCCTCGTAGATCAGCGCGAACACCAGGATCCGGCGGATGAGCTGCGTGTGCTGCAGGTCGATCAGCAGGTTCTCGCCGCCGGAGCTCGAGCCCGACCGGTCGTCGCCGTCCAGCCACGCGATCGCCCGGCCGCCGCCCAGGTCGTGCTGGCCGCGGAAGGCGTTGCCCAGCGCCTGGATGACGCCCTTCGACCCGTCGGCGTACTCGTAGAGGCAACCCAGGTCGAGGTCGATCGCCCCGCCGCCGGCGGCCGCGGCCAGCCGCTTGAGGAAGCCGCCGCCACCGCCTCCGCCGCCCCCGGGCCTGGAGTTCCAGTTGAGGTTGACCCTCAGCACGCCCGTGGTGCCGGCCGTCTTGGTCAGCGAGACCGACGGCGAGGACTTGGTGAGCGACACCTTGCTCATGTTCACGCCGCCCGGCTGCGTGGCCGGCGACTGCTGCCCGTACGGCTGCGGCTGACCGTGGGGACCGGGCTGCGGCGGCTGACCCTGCGGCGGCTGGCCCTGCGGCGGCTGGGGCGGCGGGGACTTCGGACGTTTCGTGTAGTCGACCACGGAGACCTCCCGCAGGCCCCCGGCGGACCGGGTCCTGCTCGCTGAGCGGCGGATTGCGTGCCCCGACCCTAGGGGGCGCCCCTCTCCTCCGGTCCGCGCCCCGCGCTCAGCTGGAGGCCTCCGCCACCTCGTCGGCGGGCCCCGTCGCCGCCACGGGCAGCCAGCGGTCCCACCAGTCGAGCAGGTGCTCGAGCCGGGCCGCCCGGTGCCGCGGCCGGCCCGCCGCGGGGTCGTCCCCGGGGACGAGCAGCAGCGCGCTGGGCACCCGCCGGCGCTGCAGCGCCGCGAACAGCCGCCGGCCGGCCCCGGCCGGGCAGCGCTCGTCCTGCACGCCGAGCGTCGGCGTGACGACGGCCGCGACGTCGGCGGGGTCGTCCGCCCCCCACGGGTCGAGCCCCCCGGTCCAGTCGACGACGGCGGCCGCGAACCGGTCGGTGCGGGTCAGCAGCGGCACGCTGCCGGGCCCGCCGGCGAGACCGACCCGGCCGGCGTCGAGGGCGGGGTCGGCGAGGACGGCGTCGAGCAGGCCGAGCACGTCGCCGGCGTCCGCGTCGCACCGCACCACCGCGTAGCCGGCCGAGACGTGCACCTGCACCTCGCCGGCCAGCGACCACTCCGGCCGCGCCGGTCCGGGCTTCAGCAGCACGGGGTGCGGACCCGGCCCCGGCGGCACGGTCACCCACACCCGCTGCTCCGTCCCGTCCGGGGTGACGACGGCGCGCTGCGCGGTGCGGTGCAGCCGACCCGTGGCGCCCAGCGCGGAGCCGAAGCCGGTGAGCAGCCGACGCCTGCTGGGCGTGATCGCGACCAGCTCCCCGGCCGAGCGGTCGTGGGCGACCGTGGCGACGACGACGCCGGCCGCGGCGGAGCACCCGCGCACGGCGAACGGGCCGTCGACCAGCGTCGCGGGCGGGCCCCCGTCGAGCGGCACCCGCACCAGCTCCACGGCACCCTCCCGCTCGGCGCCCACGAGCGCCGCGCCGCCGTCGCGCACGGGCCCCGGCGCGCCGTCGGGCACCGCCCGCCCCGGCACCGGCTCGAGCTCGCCCCCGGACACCGGTACCCGGCACAGGACCGGCGCGGACGCGGTGACGTCGAGACCGTCGGGGCCCAGGTCGGGGCGGGCGACGACGAGGACCGTCGTGCCGGCCGCGTCGAACACCGGCTGCCGGCACGCGCCGCGGCTGCGGGTGACCCGCCGCGGGCGGCCGCCGGTCGCCGGGACCAGGTAGACGTCGCGGACGGCGTCGCGGTCGGCGCCGGGGTGCCGGGCGGCGACGAAGGCGAGGGCGGTGCCGTCGGGCGACCAGGTCACGTCGGCGTCGTGCCCGGCGCCGTCGGTCAGCTGCCGCGGCGCCGGGAGCGCACCGGCGTCGTCGCCCAGCGGGTCCGCCGGCAGGTCGAGGACGACCACGCGGGTCCGTGGCGCACCGGCACGGGTGCTCAGCGACGTGACCAGCCGTGGCCCGTCGTCGGCCTCGGGCACGGGGGCGATCCAGGCCAGCCGCCGGGAGTCCGGCGACCACACCGGGGCGCCGGCGCCGGCCGGCGCGTCGGTGAGCCGCCGGGGGGCGCCGCCGGCGGTGGGCAGCAGGTGCACCTGCGGCGGGCCGCCGAGGGGAGCCGACAGGTAGGCCAGCCAGCGCCCGTCCGGGGAGAACGCCGGCGCGGAGTCGTGCGCGCCGGAGGTGAGCGGGCGGGCCGGCGCGGAGCCGTCGGTGGGCACGGCCCACAGCTGCCCGCGGACGCCGTCGGCGTCGGCCCGGTCGACGGCGACCACCGCCATGCGCCCGTCGGGCGAGACGGTGGGCGTCCCCGGCGTGCGCACGAGGGCGAGGTCGGCGGGCCGCATGGCGCACCGAGCGTAGTGCAGCGCTCACCCCCGGCCCGGGTCCGCGCGGGACCCGGGCCGGGGACGGCGGGCTACTGCTGCTGGGACCGGGCGACGAGCCGGTGGCCCAGCGAGCCGGCCTGGCTGTTGGTGAGCAGCTGCGTCTGGGACTCGACCAGCCGCAGCACGGCCGGGTCCTCGCGGGCGACCTCGGAGGACTGCAGCAGGATCGTGCCCTGACCGGTGAAGTCGTACTGCCGCTCCTCGCCGGAGGCCCGGCCCAGCGCGCCGGAGAGCATCCCGCGCAGGTTCTGGGTCATCCACTGCGCGTCGTGGTGCACCGACGGCGACGGGCAGTCGGCCCAGCCGAGCAGCGCGTCGGGGTCGGCCCGGAACGGCGGCTCGACGAAGATCACCGGCCCGTTGGACGAGGCGATGAACTTCCCCGTCCCGATGAGGGTGACGAAGCCCGGCACGATCGACTGCTTGAGCTCCAGCTGCTTGGAGAAGGCGCAGAGGTTGCTCGCCTTGATCGTCAGGTTGCCGTCGTCGAGGTCGTAGCTGTTGAGGTCGAAGCCCCGGTCGCCGATGAGCAGCTTGCCGTGGCCCTGGGCGACCACCCAGTCGGAGATGTACACCGGACTGGAGAAGCGGGCGGCGACCCACGCCTGCGCCGACGAGTACTCGGTGACCGCGTCGAACTGGATGTTGCCGTAGTACGCGAGCATCGCGCCCTTGCTCATGAACCACTCGCCGTTGAGGGCGATGCAGAACACGTAGGGGTTGACGTTGTCGTCGTCGGGCAGCGTGTGCGGGTTCAGCGTGCTCGGCACGCCGCTGGGCTGGCCGCCCGGCGCCGGCTGGCCGCCGTAGGGCGGCTGCGGCTGACCGCCGTAGGGCTGCGGCTGCCCGCCGGGGTGCTGGGGCGCGCCGTAGGGAGGCTGGCCGTAGGGCGGCTGGCCGTACGCGGGCTGCGGCTGACCGCCGTAGGGCTGCGGCTGGCCGTAGGGCTGGGGCTGGCCGTAGGGGTTGCCCTGCGGCTGGCCGTAGGGGTTGCCGGGTGGGTAGGTCATCTCGTCGCCCTCAGAACTTCTTCTCGCTGGCCTGCACGTACACGGTGCCGTGGCCGCTGATCCTCAGCTGGAACGCCTCGCCGGACCCGCGGCCGACGACGTCGCGGAAGCCGACCTTGGCCGCGAGGTCGACCGACAGCTGGCCGACGTGGCCGACGTAGGCCTGCGGGTCGACGCCGACCTGCTGCCCGGCCAGCTGCAGCGGGAACGCGCCGCCGTGCGACAGCAGCGCGACCGCGCCGCGGCCGTGGACGTTGGTGGTGAACAGGCCCTGCCCGGTCATCGCGCCGCTGATCGCCTGCCGGATGCCGCCCGAGCCGAGGAACTGCACGCTGGTCTGCAGGGTCGCGTCGTGCGCCAGCAGCCGGTCGGCCTCGCACACCAGGGCGGCGTTGCCGTCGAGCTCCAGGACGGTGACGTGCAGGCCCTTGTAGCCGTAGAGCACCTGGCCGGTGCCCTCGGTGGCCATCATCGGGTTGGACTCGCCGGACATCGCCGCCCCGACCATGCCGCCGATGCCGCGGCCCTGCCCGTGCACCGGGCGGAACGTGACCTGCCCGGAGTAGCCGAGCATCGAGCCGCGGCGGGCGAGCACCGGGGTGCCGGGGCCGACGTGCGCGCGCACGACCTTGCTGTTGACGGTCTCGAAGGACATGGCTCAGCGCTCCGCGGACTGGACGAGCACCAGGCCGGAGCCGGTGAAGCGGAGCGAGAACGGTTCGCCGGCGTCCTCGCCGACCAGCGACTTCCACGAGACGCCCGACACCAGGTTCATCGACAGCTGGCCGCGGGAGCCGACGTAGGCGTCCGGGTCGACGACGAGGTCGGCACCGGGCGCGACCTCCAGCGCCATGACCGGGCCCTCGGACACGATCGCCACCTGCCCGTGGCCGGTGACCGTCGTCGTCGCCAGGCCGTGTCCGCTGGTCATGCCGCGCAGGCCGGCGAACTGGACGTCGAGGCGCAGCTGCTCGGTGTGGGCGAGGATGTGCTGGCTCTCGACGGTGAGCGTGTCGCCGGCCAGGTCGACGACGAGGACGTCCATGGCGTCGAGCGCGAGGTAGACGCGGCCGTGGCCGGCGCAGTCCATCAGCGAGAGGCTCTCGCCGGCGACGGCGCGCTTGAGCGCCGCGCGCATGCCGCCGCCCCCGCCCATGCCGGAGCTCTTGAAGTCGACGTTGCCCTCGACGGCGACCATCGAGCCGCTGGCGGCCCGGACGCGGTCGCCCTGGAGGTCGGCGTGCAGGACGCGTTTGTGGGCGGTGAGCAGTGCCACGGATGCCTCTCGGTACGGGGATCGGGACCGGCGGGACCGTAACCGGAGGTCCCCCCGCGCGGAAGGTGCTCCGCCCCGGACCCACTCCCGGGTGTCCCGGACGCACCAGCGGCCCCGGGGCGGGTGCCCCGGGGCCGCTGGGAGGGACGGCGTCAGCGCCGGCCGGCGACGACCTCCTCCTCGCGCGGCTCCTCGGCGTGGGCGGGCACCGCGGCCCGCTCCCGCCGGGACTCCAGGACGCTGCTGACCACCGCGGCGATGATGAACAGCAGGCCGGTCAGGCCGGTGACGTACTCGCTGATGTGGAACCGCAGCTCGAGGATCATGATCGCGGCGAGGAACCCGATGGCCCACATCGCGCCGTGCTCGAGGTAGCGGTACTCGTCGAGGGTGCCCTTGTCGACCATGTAGATGGTCAGCGACCGCACCCAGAAGGCGCCGATGCCCAGGCCCAGCGCGATGATGAAGATGTCGCTGCTCAGGGCGAAGGCGCCGATGACGCCGTCGAAGGAGAACGACGCGTCGAGCACCTCGAGGTAGAGGAACGCGGCGAAGCCGGCGCCGGCCACGGCCTTGGTCGCGGTGCCGGCCGCGTTGCCGCCGGTGGTCGACGCGCCGGTGGCGGTCACGTCGTCGGCGTCGTCGTCCTCCGGGGCCTCCATGAGCTCGTTGAGGCCGCCGATCAGCAGGTAGGTGAACAGGCCGGCGAGGCCGGAGACGAGCACGGTGGCGTACTTGTCGTCGTCGGCGATCTGCGAGCCGATGTAGATGACCGCCAGCGCGATGATGATCGCGAGGTAGGGCAGCTTGCCGGCCTTGGCCAGCGGGCGCTCCAGCCAGGCCAGCCAGTGGATGTCCCGCTCCTCGTCGAAGAGGAAGTTCAGGAAGATCATCAGCAGGAAGATGCCGCCGAAGGTGTAGATCGCCTCGGCCGCGGCCTCGACGTTCTCGGCGTAGGCCTCCTGGTCCGACAGCGCCAGGTCCCACACCTCGGGGATGGACAGCTGCGCGGTGACCGCGACCAGCACGATCGGCAGCAGCAGCCGCATGCCGAACACGGCGATGAAGATGCCGACGTAGAGGAACAGCTTCCGCCACAGCGGGCTCATCCGGCGCAGCACCTTGGCGTTGACCACGGCGTTGTCGAACGAGAGACAGACCTCGAGCACGCCGAGGACGGCGACGGCCAGCAGTGCCGCCGGACCGCCGAACAGCACGGCGGTGACGAGCGCGGCCACCGTCAGACCGACGGAGAAGCCGAAGTAGCGGAGCATCAGGGTTTCCTTTCCGACGCCTGACGGACGAGGCGGCGACGAGTACGGCAGACAGCACCGAGCCGGATCGGCCGGGAGGCGAACCCACGGTCCAACGGGCCCCGGGTGCCAGACGTTCCCGCCGCCCGGGCTGCGGGCGACGGGTGTGACGGAGTCGACCGGACGGGCGGACCGGACCGTCCGTCCGGGAGTGCGCGGTCCCGACGTGGTAGGCACGACGCCGGGGCGCGAGCGCGCCGGCGACGCGGAGGGAGACGGTCGTGGGCGGGCTCGGTGGTGACCCCGCTCCCCGGTGGTGGCGGCGCGACCGGGAGGCCGGCCGGCGCGAGGCGGGCGCGGCCCGCGAGGCCGCCGCCGCGGCGATGCTGGAGCTCGACGCGGCCCTGGCCGACCTGCCCGACGCGGTGGCCGCGGCCGAGGAGGCCGGCGGGACCGCGGGCGCCGGTGGACGACGGGCTCACCACCACATCCCCGTCCCCGACTCGTTGGCGCGCGACTGGCACGACCTCTCGACGCACGCCGACGCGGTCATCGGACACTACCTGCAGGCGCTGGCCGGTCACGACGACGTCGACCCCGGGCGCGCCCGCGCCGCGGCCCGGGAGCTCGACGCCGCCGCGGCCGCGCTGCGCGGGGTCCTCGACCAGGTGCGGCGCTTCCGCGAGCAGTACGGTGAGGTGCTCGCCGCCGCCACCCGCGTCCGGGCCTCCGCCGGCGCGGCCGTCGCCGCGGCGTCGGCCGCGCTGACCGCCGCCCGCGAGGCGCTCGCCGGTTCCGCCGCCACCGGCCTGACCGACCCCGGGGTGCCGGTCCTGCTCGACGACGCCGCCACCGCGCTGGCCGGCGCGGAGGCGGCCCTCGCCCAGCGCCGGGCCGCCGACGCGGTGGCCGCGGCCGAGCGGGCCCGCCGGGCCGCCGACGCGGGGGCCGAGCGGCTCCGGGGGCTGGCCGGCCGTGCCGCCGAGGTGCGCCGCGGCGCGGCGTCGGTGCGCACCCGCCGGGAGGCGCTGGGCACCCGCCACGAGCGGCTGGCGCCGGTGATGAGCGAGCTGCGGCGGCGCTATCCGCTGTCGGCGTGGGCCGACGTCGAGCGTGCGCCGCAGCGGGCGGCCGAGGCGCTGGCCGAGGCCGACGCGGCGCTGACCGCGCTGACCGCGGCGCTGGACGCGTCCCCGGTCGACGTGCCGGAGGCCGCCGCGCAGCTCGTCCGGGTCCGCGCCGCGGCCGGGCGGGTCGACGACGAGGTGCGCGCGGCGACCGAGCGGCTGGCCCGGCTGGACGCCGTCCGGTCCGATCCGGCATCGCTGCTGGGCGCGGTGCAGCGGGCCGTCGTCGACGCCCGGCGGTTCCTGGCCGGGCTGCCCGAGGACCGCGCCCGCCGCTACCGGCGGACCTTCGAGGACCTCGCCCGCCGGCTGCCGGCGCTGGAGGCGGCCGCCCGCGCCGACCGGCCGGACTGGGGCGCGGTGCTGCGGGAGGCCGAGTCGATCGAGCGGGGGCTGGCCGGGCTGGTGCGCACCGCCCGGGCGGAGTGACCTCACGTCCGCTCGAGCAGCCAGCGGACGATCTCCTCCCCCGCCGCGGCTCCGGTGGCCGCGGTGACCGCGACCCGCGCGCCGGTCCAGCCCTGCTCGTGCAGCTCGCCGTGCGCGGGCCGGACGGCGGCGTCGGCGGCGAGCAGCATCGGGGCGTCGAGCAGGCTGTCGCCGGCGCACAGCAGCCGCGGCGCGGGGCCGGCGCCCGCGAGCAGCCGGCGCAGCCGCAGCAGCCCGGCGGCCTTGGACAGCCCCGCGGGGACGACGTAGACCTTGCGGCCCTGCACGCTGAGCGTGGCCCCGGCGGCGGCCGCGGCGGCGCCGGCAGCGGCGAGCCACTCCTCCGGGATCGCCTCGCGCGCGTGCGCGACCAGGTAGCCGAACAGGCCCTCGGCGGCGCGCACGGTGCGCACCCAGGGCTCGCCGGCCACCGCCTCCAGCGGCGCGAGCAGCTCGGCCAGCGGCCCCGCCTGCGCCGCGGTGGCCGCCGCCCAGGCGTCCCACTCGGGGTCCCGCACGCCGTCGGCGAGCAGCACGCCGCCGTTGCCGCACAGCGCGTAGCGGGGCACCACCGGCAGCTGCACCCGCTCGTACTGCGCGGCGGTGCGGGTGGTCACCGGGACGAGGACGGCGCGGCGCGCCAGCTCGGCCAGCAGCTCCCACGACGCCGGGGTCGCGTGGCTCAGCGGGGCGCCGTCGAGGTGCTCGACGACCCGCAGCCCGTCGGTGCCGCCGGCCGCGGACGCGGAGTAGATGAGCGTGCGGTCGAGGTCGACGGCGGCCAGGGTCGCCGGCAGGACGGCGGTCACCGGCCCACCGGCCGGATCAGCCCGACGCAGGAGTAGGGCAGGCCGGGCACCTCGACCAGCGGCACCCCGCGGGCCTGGGCGAGGGCGACGACGTGCCGCAGGTCGGCGGCGCGGTCGGGCCGGACCAGCACCTGCCACGGCACCCGGCGCAGCAGCACCCGGGTGGTCTCCCCCACCCCGGGCTTGACCAGGTTGACGTCGGCGATGCCGTGCTCGGCGGCGATCGCCTCGACCGCCGCCCACCCGGCCCAGGTCGGCCGGCGCCGCGCGGCTGGGACGTCGTCGGCCGGGGCGACGGCGGGGAACGCGGCCGCCACGGTGTCGACGAACAGCGCGGAGACGTCGGCGCCGGCGAGCTCGGCGTAGTACTTCGCGCCGTGGAACATTCCCGGGCCGATGAGGTCCTCGCGCAGCACGGTCCGCGACACCAGCCCGGACACCGTGCTGTTCAGGCAGGCGCTGGGGATGAGGAAGTCGTCGCGGGTGCCGAACAGCTCGGTGCACACACCGGGGTCGGCCAGCACGGCGAGCCGGTCGTCCAGCGCGGCGTGTTCGGGGTGCGCGGCGACCCAGCCGGCGACGGCCTCGGTCAGCTGTCGCTGGATGGCGCCCTTGCCGGTCCAGCCGTCGACGAAGCGCACCGCACCGGCCGGGTGGCGGGCCAGCACGTGCGCCATCGCCACCTGGTCGATGCCGCGGCCGCGGATGATCGAGACGGTGTAGTGCGGCACGTCGATGCCGCGCGAGGCCCGGAACCAGCGGCGCAGCAGCACGCCGATCGGCGTCCCGGCGCGGGCCAGCGAGACCAGGACGGGGGTGTGCCCGGCGGCGGCCGCGGCGTCCCACACCAGCTCGCCGACCCGGGCGACGGCGTCGGCGAGCCGCTCCGCCGACGCCTCCAGCGCGCTGGTGAACAGTGCGAGGTAGGCGTCGTCGGGCTGGTACTCGACCGGCAGCATCTCCGAGTAGTGGGTGCCCGACTGGATGGCCTCCTCGCGGTCCTCGGTGCCGCGCTCGAGCGCCACCCCGGACAGGTCGGTGAGCAGCCAGGTGACGTCCTCGACGGGGTACGAGCCGAACCGGCCGGGCACCGCCGGCGCGAGCGGCGGCTGCAGCGCGGTCACGGGGCCGGCTCCGCCAGCGGCGAGGACAGCGGCACGGGGACCACGTGCACCGCGCGGGCGGCGAACGGTTGCAGCGCCTCCGCCAGCGGCGCGGCGTCGGTGGCCGGGGCGTCGACCACGACCACGACGTCGTCGGCGCGCAGGTCCGACCACGGGCCGGCCGGGGGGACGGCCGCCGGGTCGGCGAGGTTGTGCACCCGCGAGGTGCGGGCGGGCTCGTCGGGGGCGGGGAAGGCCAGGCTGCGGCGCAGGGCGTAGCCGGGGTCGTCGGCGGCGTGCACGGGGCTCCGGGTGGTCGACTGGGTGGTGACGGGGACGTCCGCGAGCCGCCGGTCGAGGGCGGCGGCGAGCACGGTGGGCGCGTACATGAGCTCCTCGGTGCCGAGCACGAGGACGCCGCGGCTACCGGCCAGCGCCGGCGCCAGCGCGGCGGCGGCCGTGCCGGCGGCCGCGTGCAGCCGGGTGGTGCCGGCGGCGGTCAGCCCGTGCCGGGCGGTGGTCGGCGCGCCCGCCGGCCACAGCCCCTCGTGCACGCGGACCGCGCCGGGCGCCCCGGTGGGCAGCGGCGCCGGGCCGGGCAGCGCGGCGCGGGCGGCCGCGGCCCGCTCGAGGACGTCGTCGGGGAGGGTGAGCGCGGTGGTGAGGACGGCGGCGACGTCGACCCGCACGCCCAGCGCGGCGGCCCGCTCGGCGAACGCGGCCCGGGCGGCGGGCGGCCGGGCGTCGAGCAGCGCGCCGATCACGTAGCGCGACCGCGGCCAGCGGGCGTGCAGCTCGGCGACGGTGTTGAGCGCGGTGCGCCCGCTGGTCAGCTCGTCGTCGACCAGCACCAGCGGGCCGGGCGCGGCCAGCGTCACCGGCCCGGCCGGTTGCAGGGCGTGGGCCACGGCGTGGGAGTGCTCCTCCTCGAACGCGGCGGCCACGGGCACGCCGGGGTGCACCCGCCGCGTGGTGGACAGGGCGGTCGCGCCGAGCCGGGCGGCCGCGGCGTGGCCGAGCCCGGTGGCGGTCTCGCAGTAGCCGACGACCAGGCCGGGCAGCTCGCCGCCGAGGACGGCGGCCACGGCGTCGCCGACCGCGTGCCCGGCGGCGAGGACGTCGGCGGGGGCGACCGGGACGTGCTTGCCGAGCACACGGGAGACGACGAGGTGGGCGCGGCGCGGGTTGTCGCGCAGCGCGAGGCCGCACAGCGTGGCGAAGCGGCCGGGGTCGGACGCCCGCACGTCGAGCAGCGCGGAGACGGTGCCGCCCAGCCAGGGGGCACCGGTGATCGTGGTGGTCACGCCCGGTGGACCTCGTTCCCGCCGAACACCTCGGCCAGCCGGCGCTCCCCGGCCGAGAGCAGGTCGACCAGCGCGGCCTCGTCGGCGACCACGCCGTACACCGCGGCGCGGCGGCTGATCAGCTCGGCCCACAGCGCGTGCGGGCCGATCTCGTTCATCCGGCCGTTCTCGGACACCGCGATCCCGCCGCGGCCGCGGGCGGTGAGGATCTCGAGGGCGTCGTCGTACTCGGTGCGGGAGACGGTGAGCAGCGCGTTGACCACCGCGACGTGCGCCGGGTGGATGACGGTCTTGCCGAGCACCCCGTTGGCCTTGTCGAGGGCGACCTCGCGCACCAGGCCGTCGAGGTCGCCGGCGATCATCCGCTGCCGCAGCCGGCCCTCGTGCTGCTCGGTGAACGGCGACTGCCGCAGCTGCGGCTTGAACAGCCGCGGGCCGGGGATGTGCTCCCAGACCGCGCCGGTCACCACGTGCTCGCCGCCCCGGGTGAAGCGGTTGACCACGTCGGCCAGACAGTCGCGGACCACGGCGACGTCCCAGATGGTGGTGTCGCGGTCGCGGCGCAGGCCGAACAGCCCCGACAGGTCGGTGCCGCCCACGCGCAGGCACAGCACCTGCTCACGGTGGGCGGCGACCACCTCGGCGAGGGCGGCCAGCGCGTCGGCGCGGGTCTCCCGCCACGCGAGGTCGGGCGTCTCGAGGATGGGCATGCCGTACAGCGGGTGGCCGGTGTCCGCGCTGACCTCGGCGATCGCCTCGAGCATCGGCCCGAGGGTGGCGCCGGTGGCCTTGGGCAGGCTGAACCCGGTCAGCCGGGACAGCGCCGCACCCGCCCCGACGGCGATCGAGCGGATCTGTTCGGGCGTGCGCACCCGCACGAACACCAGCGGCAGCGGCGCGGTGTCGCCCTCGGCCACCCGGCGGTCGATGCGCTGCAGCGCCGCGACGACGTTGGCCTCGGCCTCCCCCACGGCGGCGTGCGGGATGGCGTCCTCGAGGCACCACACGGTGCTCGTGGCCCCGGCCGCGGCGGCACGGGCGGCGTCGGCATCCAGCAGCGGCCGGGTGCCGGGGGTGTAGAGCGTCGCGCCGAGCGCGAGCGCCAGCATGGCGCGCGGCGTGGCGGGGCCGACCTCCCCCGGCGGGACGGCGAACAGCCGCTCCCGCTCGTCGTCGGTCAGGTAGGCGAAGTGGCGCACGGTCGATCCCTCTCACCCTCTGCTGGATGCGGGCTGGACGGGGCCTGGACGGCCGGTGTGGGTCTCGGGCAGGTGCGGCTCAGGGACGCAGCAGGCCCTGGGCGCGCGCCCGGCGCAGCCAGCCGGGGTACTCGGTCATCAGCCGGTCGAACAGCGCGTCGTCGCTGATCGGCCGGCGGCCCATCAGGTCGTCCTGGTCGACGGCGAAGAAGTCGGCGTTGTCGGTGTAGCGGCCCTCGAGGTCGTCGAGTCGCTGCAGGTAGGAGAACTGCCGCTCCGGGCCGATGCCCATGAACTGCCAGAACACCGGCTCGTAGGACGCCGACCGGATCTGCCGGGTGGCCACCGCCTTGTCGCTGGGGGCGCCGTCGGTCAGGAACATGACGTAGACGGGCACCTGCGCCGGCTGCGGCTCCACGCGCTCGCGGCTGTCGCCGAAGTAGGCCTGCCGGACGGCGGCCATCGCGGCGCCGTAGCGGGTGTCGTACTCCAGCGGGTACCGGGAGGTGAGCTCGGCGATGTACTGCTGGTGGCCCTCCAGCCGCAGACCCGGCTCGGGCCGGTGCACGTCCTTGCCGAAGAGGAAGACGTCGACGACGCCGTCGTCGTCGAAGCGCAGGCCCAGCGCGAGCACCCGCTCGGCCAGCCGCTGGACGGCGCCGGCGCGGTAGAGCGCGGCCATCGAGCCGGAGATGTCGAGGACCAGCGCCACCCGGGCGGTGTGCTCGCCCAGGCCGCGCTTCTCCAGGCTGACCCCGGCGGACTTGACCAGGCTGAGCATCTGCGGCGCCTGCGTGGCGAGCTTCTTCTCGAGGTCGACCAGCCGCCGCTTCTCCATGCTGACCGGCGGCGCGCTCGCGGCAGGTGCGGGCGGCGGGGCGGCGGGAGCGGCCGGCGCCGGGGCAGCGGAGGGCTCGTCGTCGACGCTGACGCCGACGTCGGTGGCCATGGCCGCCAGGCCGCCGGTGTAGCCCTGCCCGACCGCGCGGACCTTCCAGTCGGCCCCGCGGCGGTAGACCTCGGCGAAGACCAGCGCGGTCTCCGGTCCGGCGGCCAGCTCGCAGCGGACCGCCGCCGGCGCGCCGCCGTCGGGCGCCACCTCGACGGCCAGGCCGGTGAGCCCGCCGAAGGTGCCCGCGCCGTCGAGGGAGGCGCCGATGACGACCTTCTCCACGTCGGCGGGCAGCGCGGCCGGGTCGATGCGGACCCGGTCGACGGTGACGCCGCCGCGGACGGACTTGCCGAGGTGGCGCACCGCGCCGCCGGCACCCGCGGGCTGGTTGTAGAAGACGAAGTCGTCGTCGCTGCGGACCCGGCCGGCGCCGGTGGTGAGGAACGCCGAGAGGTCGGCGTCGACGCCCGGCGCCGGGTTCCAGGTGAGGGTGACGACGACGGGACCGGTCAGGCCGGCCTGGGCCAGGCCGACGTTGCCGCCCCGGGTCAGGACGTGGACCACGCTGCCGCCGCTCAGCCGAGGGAGCGGGGTGCGGGCGGGTGGACGGCGGCCACCGGGGCAGCGGGCATGGCGGGGCGGGACCTCCGGGTCTCGGGGGCTGGGTCGGAAGCGCGGGGACAGTACGTCGGGGAGACCCGGAACGGGAGGGGTCGGCGCGCGCGGGGGCACCGGGCCCGGACGGGTGCCGTCCGGGCCCGGTGGCGGTCAGCCGACGTTGACGCCGAAGTCCTGCGCGATGCCGCGCAGGCCGGAGGCGTAGCCCTGGCCGACGGCGCGGAACTTCCAGTCCGGGCCGTTGCGGTAGAGCTCGCCGAACACCATGGCGGTCTCGACCGAGGCGTCCTCGGTGAGGTCGTACCGGGCGATCTCCGAGCCGTTGGCCTGGTTGACGACGCGGATGAAGGCGTTGCGCACGGCGCCGAAGTTCTGCTTGCGGTTGTCGGCGTCGTAGATCGAGACCGGGAAGACGATCTTGTCGACCGTCGGCGGGACCCCGGCCAGGTTGACCTGGATGACCTCGTCGTCGCCCTCGCCCTGACCGGTGAGGTTGTCACCGACGTGGACGACCGAGCCGTCGGGGCTGCGGAGGTTGTTGAAGAAGACGAAGCCCGAGTCGTCGGGGGTGACCTTGCCACCGGCGTCGACCATGATCGCCGACGCGTCGAGGTCGAAGTCGCCCCCGGAGAACGTGTTGACGTCCCAGCCCAGGCCCACGTTCACCGCGGTCAGGCCGGGCGCCTCCTTGGTCAGCGAGACGTTCCCGCCCTTGGAGAGGCTGACACCCATCAGTTGGACTCCCATGTCACTGTCGGTCACGCAGCGGCGGTCGCCGCTGGCGCAGCACGCCGGACGGGCCGGCGCCACCGGGCAGGTGCGCAGGCGCGGGCGCCCGGCGCTGTCCCCCGGCACCGCTGCGCCGGGCCCCGGTCGGGCACCCGGCGGAGCGGACGTGTCTCGGATACTGCCGCACGGTCACCGGGAGCAACAGGCTCGGCAACGCGGGCGGGGTGCCCCGCCCGGGTGACCCCGCGGACCGCGGTCAGGCCGGTGGTGCGGGCCGGGTCGCCGGCCGCGGCTGGTCCTCGCTCTGCCGCTCCGCGGTCGGGACCCCGGTCTCGCCGGCCACCGCGGCCGCGCCCCGGCCGACGGTGCCCTGCGCGGCGGCCTCGCGGGCGTCGCGGCGGCTGCGCGCGAGGCTCGCGACGGTGGTGACGAACAGGGTGACGACGATGACCGCCAGCGACAGCCAGGTCGGCACCTCGGGGATCGCGGTCACGTGCTCGCCGCCGTTGATGAACGGCAGCTCGTTCTCGTGCAGCGCGTGGATGAGCAGCTTGATGCCGATGAAGCCGAGGATCACCGCCAGGCCGTAGTGCAGGTAGACCAGCCGGTCGAGCAGGCCGTCGATGAGGAAGAACAGCTGCCGCAGGCCCAGCAGCGAGAAGGCGTTGGCGGTGAAGACGAGGAAGGTCTCCTGCGTCAGGCCGAAGATCGCCGGGATCGAGTCGACCGCGAAGAGGATGTCGGCGCTGCCGATGGCGACCAGCGCGATGGCCAGCGGGGTGATGTACCGCTTGCCGTCGATCTTCGTGGTCATCCGGTCGGAGTGGTACTCCTGCGTCGTCGGCACGATCTTCCGGGTGAGCCGGAGGAACGCGTTCTCCTTGAACTCGTCGTCGTCGTGGCCGCTGGCCCGCGCCTGGGCGATGGCGGTGTAGATGAGGAACGCGCCGAAGAGGTAGAAGACCCAGCTGAAGTTCTCGATCGCCGCGGCGCCGAGGAAGATGAAGACCGTCCGCAGGACGAGGGCGAAGGCGATGCCGAACAGCAGCACCTTCTGCTGCAGCTCCCGGGGCACCGCGAAGCTGGCCATGATCAGGACGAAGACGAACAGGTTGTCCACCGAGAGGCTCTTCTCGGTGATGTAGCCGGCGAAGTACTCACCGCCGTACTGCGCGCCCGCGAACCACCAGACCAGGATCCCGAACACGATGGCGAGCGCGACGTAGATCGCCGACCAGGTGGCGGACTCGCGCAGGGTGGGCGCGTGCGGCGTGCGCACGTGGCCGATGAAGTCGAACGCGATCATGGCCACGATCGCGGCGACGGTGATCCCCCACACCCAGAGCGGGACGTCCATCAGGCGGTACCTCCGGTCCACTGGCAGCTGTCAGCACCGGAGGTCTCTCCCACCGACCGGGAACCGGTCGGCCGATGGCGCCGGGGCCGCGGCCCGTGCTGACGACACCACCGCGTCGGGATACTCCCCTCCACGCGGGACCGGTACCCGCACAACAGGGCGCGCCACACGGGAGGTCCGCAACGGCCAACGGCCGGTGGACCGTTCCGGGTTCCCGGTCGATCCGGACGGTTGCGTCTGCTTCCTAGGCGTGGGCGGCGTCGAGCTGGCGCAGCTCCTTCTTCAGCTCGGACAGCTCGTCGCGCAGCCGGGCGGCCACCTCGAACTGCAGCTCGCGGGCGGCGGCGAGCATCTGCTCGTTCATCTGGCTGATCAGGTCGGCCAGCTCCGCCCGCGGCAGGCCCTGGACGTCGATGGCGCCGGCCTTCCCGCGGGTCTTCGACGACAGCCCCGGGACCGGTGCCTTGCCGCGCGACTGCTGGCGGCCCGAGCCACCGACCAGCTCCGCGCCGCCGTCCTCGGCCTCGCGGTAGATGCCGTCGAGGATGTCGACGATCTTCTTGCGCAGCGGCTGGGGGTCGATGCCGCGCTCGCGGTTGTAGGCGATCTGCTTCTCGCGGCGCCGGTTGGTCTCCTCGATCGCGGTCGCCATCGAGGGGGTGATCGTGTCGGCGTACATGTGCACCTGCCCGGACACGTTGCGGGCGGCGCGGCCGATCGTCTGGATCAGCGAGGTGCCCGAGCGGAGGAAGCCCTCCTTGTCGGCGTCGAGGATGGCCACGAGGGACACCTCGGGCAGGTCGAGCCCCTCGCGCAGCAGGTTGATGCCGACCAGCACGTCGTACTCGCCCTGCCGGAGTTCCCGCAGCAGCTCCACCCGGCGCAGGGTGTCGACCTCGGAGTGCAGGTACCGCACCTTGATCCCCAGCTCGAGCAGGTAGTCGGTGAGGTCCTCGGCCATCTTCTTGGTCAGCGTGGTGACCAGGACCCGCTCGTCCTTCTCCACCCGCACCCGGATCTCGTGCACCAGGTCGTCGATCTGGCCCTTGGTCGGCTTGACCACGACCTCGGGGTCGACCAGGCCGGTCGGGCGGATGACCTGCTCGACGACGTCGCCCTGGACCCGGCCGAGCTCGTAGGGCCCCGGCGTCGCCGACAGGTAGACCGTCTGGCCGATCCGGTCGGTGAACTCCTCCCACTTCAGCGGGCGGTTGTCCATCGCCGAGGGCAGCCGGAAGCCGTGCTCGACCAGCGTCCGCTTGCGGCTCATGTCGCCCTCGTACATGCCGCCGATCTGCGGGACGGTGACGTGGGACTCGTCGATGACCAGCAGGAAGTCGTCGGGGAAGTAGTCGATGAGACAGGCACCTGCCGAGCCCGCCGCGCGGCCGTCGATGTGCCGGGAGTAGTTCTCGATGCCGGAGCAGAAGCCGACCTGGCGCATCATCTCGATGTCGTAGGTGGTGCGCATGCGCAGCCGCTGCGCCTCCAGCAGCTTGCCCTGCCGCTCGAGCTCGGCCAGCCGCTGCTCGAGCTCGGCCTCGATGGCGGTGATGGCCCGCTCCATGCGCTCGGGGCCGGCGACGTAGTGGGTGGCGGGGAAGACGAACAGCTCCTCGACCTCGCGGACCACCTCGCCGGTCAGCGGGTGCAGGTAGTACAGCCGCTCGACCTCGTCGCCGAACATCTCGATCCGGACGGCGAGCTCCTCGTAGACCGGGAAGACCTCGATGGTGTCGCCGCGCACCCGGAACGTGCCGCGGGTGAAGGACAGGTCGTTGCGGGTGTACTGCTCCTCGACCAGCGTGCGCAGCAACTCGTCGCGGTCGCGCTCCTCCCCCACCGAGATCCGCAGCGCCCGGTCGACGTACTCCTGCGGGGTGCCCAGGCCGTAGATGCAGGAGACGGTGGCGACCACGACGACGTCGCGCCGGGTGAGCAGCGCCTGGGTGGCGGAGTGCCGCAGCCGCTCGACCTCCTCGTTGATCGAGGAGTCCTTCTCGATGTAGGTGTCGGTCTGCGGGACGTAGGCCTCGGGCTGGTAGTAGTCGTAGTACGAGACGAAGTACTCGACGGCGTTGTCGGGCAGCAGCTCCCGGAACTCGTTGGCCAGCTGCGCGGCGAGCGTCTTGTTCGGCGCCATCACGAGGGTGGGCCGCTGCACCTGCTCGATGAGCCAGGCCGTGGTGGCCGACTTGCCCGTGCCGGTGGCGCCGAGGAGCACGGAGTCCGTCTCGCCCGAGTTCACCCGCCGGGCGAGCGCCTCGATCGCGGCCGGCTGGTCGCCCGAGGGCTGGAACTCGCTGACGACGCGGAAACGCCCCTGGGTGGGCCGGATGTCGGTGGTCGCGCGCACGGGAACGACGGTACGACCGACCGGCGACAGAAACCGGTGGGACCGGACGTGGCCCCTGCGACGGACGGGACCGGGGGACGCCGCCGGTTGACCGATCGCGGCCTCGGTGCTCGTGCCGGTGCGGCCCGGGCGCTAGCGTGACGCCTCGCAGGAGCGCGCGCCAGGGACCAGTGCCACCCGGACGCCGGGCGAGGTCGGACCCCGCGACGCGCTCCCCGGACCGGGCCACCGACGGCACCGCCGGACCTGCGCACGACGCCCCCCGCGGCCTGCCGCGGGGGGCGTCGTCGTCCGGGGCGCCCCGGACGGTGGGCGGGAGGCGCGGACGTGACCTCCGCCGCGTCAGGTGTGGAGCCGCCCCTTTCGGGCAAGGGACGCGCGGGCACCCTGTGCCCAGACCCCCTGCCGACGGTCGTGGCGGGGGGCCACCGCGCCCCCTGACCCCGCCGGGGGCGCCCGTGCAGGAGGAAACACGTCCATGACCCAGGTGTGGCCCGGAACGGCCTACCCCCTCGGAGCCACGTTCGACGGCACCGGCACCAACTTCGCGATCTTCAGCGAGGTGGCCGAGAAGGTCGAACTGTGCCTGTTCGACGACGACGGCACCGAGACCCGCATCCGGTTGCCGGAGATGGACGGCTACGTGTGGCACGCGTTCCTGCCCGGCATCCAGCCCGGGCAGCGCTACGGCTACCGCGTGCACGGCCCCTACGACCCCGCGCAGGGGCTGCGCTGCAACCCGAACAAGCTGCTGCTCGACCCCTACGCGAAGGCCATCGACGGCCAGATCGACTGGGACCCGTCGGTCTTCGGCTACGACTTCGACACCGGTGAGCGCAACGACGAGGACTCCGCGGCGCACATGCCGAAGTCCGTCGTCGTCAACCCGTACTTCGACTGGGGCGTCGACCGCCCGCCGAGGACGCCGTACCACAAGACGGTCATCTACGAGGCCCACGTCAAGGGCCTGACCATGACCCACCCCGACGTGCCCGAGGAGCTGCGCGGCACCTACGCCGGCATCGCGCACCCCGCCGTCGTCTCCTACCTGCAGGGCCTCGGCGTCACCGCGATCGAGCTCATGCCGGTCCACCAGTTCGTGCAGGACGACACCCTCCAGCAGAAGGGCCTGCGCAACTACTGGGGCTACAACACCATCGGGTTCTTCGCGCCGCACGACGAGTACGCGAGCAACACCGACAACGGCATGCAGGTGCAGGAGTTCAAGGGGATGGTCCGCACCCTGCACGAGGCGGGCATCGAGGTCATCCTCGACGTGGTCTACAACCACACCGCCGAGGGCAACCACCTCGGGCCGACGCTGTCGTTCAAGGGCATCGACAACCGCGCGTACTACCGGCTGGTCGAGGACGACCCGCAGTACTACATGGACTACACCGGCACCGGGAACACGCTCAACGCCCGGACGCCGCAGGCGCTGCAGTTGATCATGGACTCGCTGCGGTACTGGGTCACCGAGATGCACGTCGACGGCTTCCGCTTCGACCTCGCCTCGGCGCTGGCCCGCGAGCTGCACGACGTCGACCGGCTCTCGGCGTTCTTCGACCTGGTGCACCAGGACCCGGTGGTCAGCCAGGTGAAGCTGATCGCCGAGCCGTGGGACGTCGGCGAGGGCGGCTACCAGGTGGGCAACTTCCCGGCGCTGTGGACGGAGTGGAACGGCAAGTACCGCGACACGGTGCGCGACTTCTGGCGCGGGGAGAGCGCCACGGTCGGGGAGTTCGCCAGCCGGATCACCGGCTCCTCGGACCTCTACCAGCACTCCGGGCGGCGCCCGGTGGCCAGCATCAACTTCGTCACCGCCCACGACGGCTTCACGCTCACCGACCTGGTCTCCTACAACGAGAAGCACAACGAGGCCAACGGCGAGGGCAACAACGACGGCGAGAGCCACAACCGCAGTTGGAACTGCGGCGTCGAGGGGCCCACGACCGACCCGAAGGTGCTCACCCTGCGCGCCCGCCAGCGGCGCAACTTCCTCGCCACGCTGATGCTCAGCCAGGGCGTGCCCATGCTGCTGCACGGCGACGAGCTGGGCCGCACGCAGAAGGGCAACAACAACGGCTACTGCCAGGACTCCCCGCTGACCTGGATCCACTGGGACGAGGTCGACGAGGGGCTGCTGGAGTTCACCAAGCTGGTCACCCGGCTGCGCACCGAGCACCCGACGTTCCGGCGGCGGCGCTTCTTCCACGGCCGCCCGGTCCGCCGGGCGGAGGGCGAGCCGGTGCAGGACATCGCCTGGCTGACCCCCTCCGGTGACCTCATGACCGAGGACGACTGGGACGCCGGCTACGCCAAGTCGATCGGCATGTACCTCAACGGGCACGGGATCCGGTCGACCGACGAGCGCGGCGAGGACGTCGTCGACGACCACTTCTTCCTGGCCTTCAACGCCCACCACGAGCCGATCGAGTTCGCCCTGCCGCCCGAGGAGTACGCGCAGGTGTGGACCGTCGTCCTCGACACCGCCGAGCTGGGCGAGGTCGAGCGCGTCGAGCTCAAGCCGGGCGAGTCGCTGACCCTGCAGGACCGGTCGATGGTCGTGCTGTCGGCCAAGCGCCGCTCGTGAGCGGCCCGACGGGCCAGGAGCGCCGGCGCGCCGTCCCCACGGCGACCTACCGGCTGCAGGTGACCGCCGACTTCACCCTCGACGACGCCGCCGCGGTGGCCGGCTACCTGGCCGACCTCGGTGTCAGCCACGCCTACTCCTCGCCCCTGCTGCGCGCGGCGGCGGGCAGCACGCACGGGTACGACACGGTCGACCACGCGCACGTCGACGAGTCGCGCGGCGGGCGGGCGGGCCTGGACCGGTTCGTCGCCGCACTGCACGAGCACGGCCTGGGGCTGGTGCTCGACCTGGTGCCCAACCACATGGGCGTGGCCGACGCGGCCGAGGCGCCGTGGTGGTGGGACGTGCTGCGGCACGGGCGGGACAGCGCGCACGCGGCGG
The DNA here is from genome assembly GCF_054050235.1 of Geodermatophilus sp. SYSU D00696. Lineage (NCBI taxonomy): Bacteria > Bacillati > Actinomycetota > Actinomycetes > Geodermatophilales > Geodermatophilaceae > Geodermatophilus > Geodermatophilus sp. SYSU D00696. Next base: position 21,753 of record NZ_JBJGYY010000034.1, read on the forward strand.
CGTTCGACATCGACTGGGACTTCGGCGGCCGGGTGCGCATCCCGGTGCTCGGCTCGGCCGACGACGTGGCGGAGCTGGAGGTCGTCGACGGGGAGCTGCGCTACTACGACAACCGCTTCCCCCTCGCCCCGGGCACCGGGGAGGGGACCCCGCAGGAGGTGCACGACCGGCAGCACTACGAGCTGGTCGACTGGCGGCGGGCGGACTCCGACCTCAACTACCGGCGCTTCTTCGCCATCAACACCCTCGCCGGGCTGCGCGTGGAGGACCCCGAGGTCTTCCGCGCCACCCACGAGCTGGTGCTGGAACTGGTGGCCGACGGCGCGGTCGACGGGCTGCGGATCGACCACCCCGACGGCCTGGCCGACCCGAGGGGCTACCTCGACCGGCTGGCCGAGGCCTCGGGCGGGCGCTGGACGGTGGTCGAGAAGATCCTCGAGCCCGGCGAGGACCTCCCGGAGAGCTGGCGCACCGCCGGCACCACCGGCTACGACGCCCTCGCCGAGGTCGACGACGTGCTGGTCGACCCGGCCGGCGAGGCGGCGCTCACCGCGCTGGACACGGAGCTGTCGGGCCGCGAGGTCGACTACGCGCGGCTGGTGCACGACTGCAAGCGCGAGGTCACCGACGGCAGCCTCGGCTCGGAGGTCGCCCGCCTGGTGCGGGTGATCGGCGAGCTGCCCGGGATCGACGTCGAGACGGAGGAGGAGGCGCTGGCCGAGCTGCTGGCCAGCTTCGACGTCTACCGCACCTACCTGCCCGACGGCCGCGAGCACCTCGACGCCACGGTGGCCGCCGTCCGCGACCGCCGTCCCGACCTGGTCGCCGCGGTCGACGCGCTGCACCCGGTGCTGGCGCGGGCCGGCACCGAGGCGGCCACCCGGTTCGAGCAGACCAGCGGCCCGGTGATGGCCAAGGGCGTCGAGGACAGCGCCTACTACCGCTGGGCCCGGTTCGTGGTGCTCAACGAGGTGGGCGGCGACCCGGCCCGGTTCGGCAGCACGGTCGCGGAGTTCCACGAGGCGCAGGCCCGGCGGCTGGCGCGCAAGCCCGAGTCGATGACCACGCTGACCACGCACGACACCAAGCGCAGCGAGGACACCCGGGCTCGGCTGGCCGTGCTCGCCGAGGTGCCCACCGAGTGGGCGGACCTGGTACGCGGCTGGCTCGCGCGCCACCCGCTGCCCGACCGGCCGCTGGCGCACCTGGTGTGGCAGAACCTGGTCGGCGCCTGGCCGCTGTCGCGCGAGCGGGCGCACGCCTACGCCGAGAAGGCCGCCCGGGAGGCGGGCACCTCGACGACGTGGACCGACGTCGACGAGGCCTTCGAGGCGCAGCTGCACGGGATGGTCGACGCCGCGTACGACGCCCCGGCGACCAACGCCGAGATCGAGGCGTTCGTCGCCCGCATCGGCCCGGCCGGGCGGTCCAACGCGCTGGCGCAGAAGCTCGTGCAGCTGACCATGCCCGGCGTCCCCGACGTCTACCAGGGCACCGAACTGGAGGACCGCTCGCTGGTCGACCCCGACAACCGCCGCCCGGTCGACTACGACGAGCGCCGGCGGCTGCTGGCCCGCCTCGACGGCGGTGAGGTGCCCGGGGTCGACGACACCGGCGCGGCCAAACTGCTGGTCACCTCCCGGACGCTGCGGCTGCGCCGGGACTCCCCGGAGCTGTTCTCCGGCTACACGCCGGTCGAGGCCACCGGCAGCGCCGCCTGCTCCGTCGTCGCCTTCGACCGGGGCGGAGCGGTCACGGTGGCGACCCGGCTGCCCGTGGCGCTGGCCGCCACCGGCTGGGGCGACACCGCGCTGGCGCTGCCCACGGGCGCCTGGCGCGACGTGCTGACCGACACCCGGGTCGTGGCCGACGCCGGCGGGGCGCCCGTGGCGGGCCTGCTCGCCCGGCTGCCCGTGGCGCTGCTCGTCCGAGGATGAGACGGAGGTCACGGCGGCGCCGCCCGGCGCCGCCGTGACCTGCGGTGCCGCGCCCGGGCCGGACCCGGGACGCCGGGCGGCACGCCGTGACGGGTGGGGCCGGTGTGCCGCCCCGTGATGCGACCGTTACCTTGGCTCCCGCACGCGGCCGACCGACGGCGGCGTGCCGGAGCCGGTCCGCCGAACCCCGTCCGCCGGGCTCCGTTCCTCCTGCACAGCCAGGACGGGGGTGGGGGACCCATCTCGGCGTGTGCGCCGCGGTCACGGGGGGACCGGACGCAGCGCCTGGGGGTGAAGCCGCACACGTGCGGCCGGGGCACCGATCGCTCCGAACCCGACAGCTCACCTCGCAGGCGGCGGATCGGAGATCCCGCATGCGCACGTCCACGTCCTTCCTCCGCCGTGCCCTCGTGACGACCGGCGTGGCCGCGGCCGCGATCGGCGTCGCGGCCGGCCCGGCCTCGGCCGCCGCCCCCAACGACTGGGACGCCGTCGCCCAGTGCGAGTCCAGCGGCAATTGGAGCATCAACACCGGCAACGGCTACTACGGCGGCCTGCAGTTCAGCCAGAGCACCTGGGAGGCCTTCGGCGGCCTCGACTACGCCCCGCGCGCCGACCTGGCGACCAAGGCGCAGCAGATCGCCGTCGCCGAGGCCACGCTCGACGTCCAGGGCCCGGGCGCCTGGCCGACCTGCGGCAAGAACCTCGACCCGTCGGCGCCGGAGGCCGGCTCGCCCGAGGCCGCGGCTGCCCCGGCCCCCGCGCCGGCCCCCGCGCCGGCTCCGGAGCCGGCCGCCGCTCCTGCCCCCGCTCCCGCTCCGGCCGCCGAGGAGCCGGCGCCGGCACCGGCCGAGGACGCCGACCGCAGCTGGGACCGCGGCTCCCGCTGGGACCGCGGCGACGGTGAGGGCGGCTCCTACGTCGTGAAGAGCGGCGACACCCTCGGCAAGATCGCGGGGGCGCAGGGCGTCGACGGTGGCTGGCGGGCGGTGTGGGCCGCCAACCGCGACGAGTGCAGCGACCCGAACCGGATCTACGTCGGTCAGGAGCTGCAGCTCCCGTGAGTCCTCCGGCAGCCGGGGGGTCCTCCCCCGGCTGCCGGGAGCCCGGGGGTCTCGGCCGGCCGTGAGCCGCGCGGCCGCCGGGGGACCCGCTCCCCCGCGGGCCGCCGCCCGCGGCGGTTGACCGCTCCCCCAGCGGGCAAGAGGGTCCGGTCAGCCGCACCACCGCCGGGAGGTCCTCGCATGTCCGCTGCCGCCGAGTTCGCCGTCTGGGCGCCCGTGCCGGAGCGGGTGCGCCTGCAGGTCGACGGCGCCGTGCACGACATGCGCCGCGACGACGGCGGCTGGTGGCGCGCCGAGGTGCCGGCCGCGCCCGAGGCCGACTACGGCTTCCTGCTCGGCGACGACGACACCGTGCGGCCGGACCCGCGCTCGCGCCGCCAGCCCGACGGCGTCCACGGCCCGTCCCGCCGCTTCGACCCCGCGGCCCACTCCTGGGGCGACGGCGCCTGGACCGGGCGCCCGCTGGCCGGCGGCGTCGTCTATGAGATGCACGTGGGCACCTTTACGCCCGAGGGCACCCTGGACGCGGCGGTCGAGCGCCTGGACCACCTCGTCGACCTCGGCGTCGACTTCGTCGAGCTGCTGCCGGTCAACGGCTTCGACGGCACGCACAACTGGGGCTACGACGGCGTCCTCTGGTACACGGTGCAGGAGAGCTACGGCGGGCCGGCGGCCTACCAGCGGTTCGTCGACGCCTGCCACCAGCGCGGCCTGGGCGTGATCCAGGACGTCGTCTACAACCACCTCGGCCCGTCGGGGAACTACCTGCCGCTGTTCATGCCGGTGTTCAGCGAGGGCGGGCCCAACCCGTGGGGCTCGTCGATCAACCTGTCCGGGCCCGACTCCGACGAGGTGCGCCGCTACATCCTCGACAACGCGCTGATGTGGCTGCGGGACATGCACGTCGACGGGCTGCGGCTCGACGCCGTCCACGCGCTGGTCGACGAGCGGGCCACCCACGTGCTCGAGGAGATGGCACAGGAGGTCGACCGGCTCTCGGCGGCGCTGGGCCGGCCGCTGACACTGATCGCCGAGAGCGACCTCAACGACCCCCGGCTGGTGACCCCGCGCGCCGCCAACGGCACGGGCATCCACGCGCAGTGGAGCGACGACTTCCACCACGCGCTGCACGCGGTGCTCACCGGCGAGGGGCAGGGCTACTACGGCGACTTCGCCGCGGCCGGGCTGGCGGGACTGGCCAAGACGCTGACCGGCGCGTACTTCCACGACGGCACCTGGTCGAGCTTCCGCCGCCGGTCCCACGGCCGGCCGGTCGACACCGCGCGGCTGCCGGGCTGGGCGTTCCTCGGCTACCTGCAGGACCACGACCAGGTCGGCAACCGCGCCATCGGTGACCGGATCTCGGCGTCGCTGTCCCCCGGCCTGCTCGCCGTCGGCGCGACGCTGGTCCTCACCGGCCCGTTCACCCCGATGCTGTTCATGGGCGAGGAGTGGGGCGCCTCGACGCCGTGGCAGTTCTTCACCAGCCACACCGACCCGGAGATCGGGCGGGCGACGGCCGAGGGGCGCAAGGGCGAGTTCGCCGAGCACGGCTGGGACGCCGACGAGGTGCCCGACCCGCAGGACCCGGAGACGTTCACCCGCTCGAAGCTGGACTGGTCGGAGCCCGAGCGCGAGCCGCACGCGCGGCTGCTGGCGACCACCCGGGCGCTGCTGGCGCTGCGCCGGGCGCAGCCGGATCTGGTCGACCCGGACCTGGGCGCGGTGGAGGTCGGCTGGGACGACGAGGACCGCCTGCTGGTTGTGCACCGCGGCGCGCTGCGGGTGGTGGCCAACCTGTCGGGCGAGCCGCGGGAGGTCGACCTCGACCGGCCGGCCACCGGCGTGCTGTTCGCCACCGGGGACGACCCGGCGCTGGACGGCGACACGGTGACGCTGCCGGCCGAGAGCTCGGCCGTGCTCACCACCCGCTGACCGTGCGGCGGCTGTTCCCGGACGCCGGGCCCGTCGCGGACGACGCCGCGCTCGCCGCGGCCTACCGGCTGTCGCCGGGGCGGTCGGTGCGGGTCGACTTCGTCGTCTCGCTCGACGGCGCGATCGCCGTCGACGGGCGCAGCGCGGGGCTGGGCTCGCCCGGGGACCAGCGGGTGTTCCGCGTGCTGCGGGCCCTGGCCGACGCCGTCCTGGTCGGGCACGGCACCGCCGCGGCCGAGGGCTACCGCCCGGTGCCCGCCGACTCCGCGGTGGGCCGGCTGCGCGCGTCCCTCGGGCGGCCGCCGGAGCTGCCGGTGGCGGTGGTCTCGCGCCGAGCGTCGATGGCGCCCGGCGACCGGCTGGCGCAGGCCCCGACCCTGCTGGTGACCTGCGCCGCCGCCGACCCCGGCCGCCGCGCCGCGCTGGCCGACGCCGGCGTCGAGGTGCTCGTCTGCGGCGACGACGACGTCGACCTGCCGCTCGCGCTCGACCGGCTGGCCGACCGCGGCCTCGGGCAGCTGGTGTGCGAGGGCGGGCCGGCGCTGCTGTCGGCGGCGCTGGACGCGGGCGTGGTCGACGAACTCGACCTCACCGTCTCCCCCGCCCTGGTCGGCGGGCCGGCCCGGCTGCTCGACCGGGCGCTGGCCGACGTCGTCCGCCCGCGGCTGGTCCAGGTGCTCGAGGAGGACGGCGTCCTGTTCACCCGCTACGCCATCGGTTCCTGAGCCCCGGGAACGCCGCGAGGGCGGCCCGGGAGAACCCGGACCGCCCCCGCGTGCACCAACGGTTGATCAGAACTTCTGCTCGAGCGTCAGCTTCGCGGTGAAGCTCATGACATCGCTCTGCACGTCGTTGCCCGCCCGCTCCTCGTCCAGCGTGATGCGCAGCAGGAGGCACGCTCCCTTGCCCGGGTCCAGGCTCAGCGGCGAGGCAGTCGGGAGGAGACCGTCGTCCTCCTGGAAGGGGATCCAGCCCCAGCCATTCGGGGTCGCGGATGCGTTGCAGGCAGTCTCACTGGCACCGGACAGCGCAACGGCGTAGTCGGCGGCCGCGCTGAACTCACCCTCGTCGTCCGCGGCCTGGCAGCCGTCCTCAGCAGCGATCTCGGGCCCGTAGCAGCCGTTCTCCTGGTCGACGATCCCCTCGATGCTCGCGCCGAGTGTGCCGGAGATGTCGTTACCGGTGTTCTTCACGTACAGCGGCACCACGACCGACTCACCGGGTGCGAGGTTGCCCGCCTGGGCCGGAGCCGATGCGGGGCGCCCGACACCGATGGTGAGCGTCCCGGCGCCCGCGCCGGCGGTCTGGGTGCTGCTGTCCTGGAAGGCGGCGAAGGTGCCGCTGGCGCCGAAGGCGAGCAGTGCGGCGCCGCCCATGGCGGCGGAGGCGAGTGCGATCTTCTTCACGGGTGTCTCCTGTCGGTGTCCCCGTCACGGCGACGGTTCTCGCCGGCATGCGTGCGGCGAACGACGACAGCGTCGGTCGCCCACCCCCTCCGCGGCATCGTCAGTTCTGTTGATCCACTCTGGTACCGGAACACGTCTGTCACAGAGTCACCGCGTGGCGCTGGCGCCCCTCCCTCGTCGCGGACCGCCGTGGTGTCACCCGTCCGTGTGATGTGGTGCCCTTCGTTCGACGGGGGGGTTCGAGGAGTGCGGAGCATGTGCGCGATCAGTTCTGGGCGGCGGTGGCTGTCCGTCGGTCGCTGCACGGTCGTCGCCGCGGCGCTCACGGTCCTGGTCACGGCCGGCCACGAGGCGCGGCACACCGTCCTGGTGCTGCTCGCGACCCTGGGCCTGGTCGCCGCGGGTGCGATGTTCCTGCTCTGCTGGCGGGTGACCGGCACGCGGGCCACCTGGTACACCGGCGTCGGGCTGGTCCTGCTGGGCCTGCACGATCCCGCCACGGTCGCGGCCTCCGCCCTCCTCGACCAGCGGTCGCCGGACCTGTCCGAGGGCGTCGGGCTGGCCGTGGTCGTGGCTGCCGCCTGCGCCGTTCTCCGCGCCGCCACCGACGCCGGCACCCGGCCGCGGCGGGGCACCGCGATCGGTGCCGGGCTGGTCGCGCTCCCCCTCGTCGCAGCGGTACTCGTGGCCGCCGGGACGCTCGGTCCGTCGATCCCCTTCGGCGGCGCCGCACGAGCCTCGGGCTTCGTGCTGGCCGGCGCGCTGTGGGTCCTCGTCGCCGGCGCCACCCCGCGCGGCGACCGGCTCGATGCCCACGACCGGAGGTCCTCCGGGGCACTGGGCGCGAGCGCGCTCGTCGTCGGGCTCCTCACCGCCGCGCCGGGCCTCCCGGCCGTCGTGCCCGGCACCGCCGCCGCGGTGCAGGCCGTCGAGGACACCGGGCTCCTCGCCGTCGCGCTGGCCGCCGTCCTGGTCGGGCTCCACCGCCTCACCGGCGCGCTGGCCGGTCAGGAGCGCTACGTCGCCGGGCTGCTGGAGCAGCTCGCCGGCCACGAGCGGGAGTTGCAGCAGGCCCGCGCCTGCCTGCACGACGCGCGGGCGGCGGTCGCCGGCGTCCGCGCCGCGTCCTCCGCCGTCCGCCACCTGGGACCGGCGAGCGCTGCCCGCGCCGACCTGGAGGAGTCGATCACCCTGGAGCTGGCCAGGCTCGGGCGCATGCTGCGACTGCCCGATCGGACGCCGTCGGTCACCGTCGTCGACCTCGACAGGGTCGTCCGGCCCCTGGTCGTCAGCCACCGGGAGCGCGGCCTGCGGGTGGCCTGGTCCCCCTCGGGGACCGCGCCGGTGGCCGTGGACGGCGATGCCCTGGCGGTGATCCTGGGCAACCTCCTCGGCAACGTCCTGTCCCACACGCCTCGGTCACTGTGCCGGGTGTCGGTCGAGGTCACCGACCGGCTCACGGTCACCGTGGCCGACGACGGCCCCGGCCTCCCGGCCGGTCCCCGGGACACCGTCTTCGAGGCCGGCGCGCGGCGCCCCGACAGCCCCGGCGAGGGCCTCGGTCTGGCCATCTCCCGGGACCTCGCCCGGCGGCACGGTGGCGACCTCACCACGGCGGACAGCCCCGTCGGCTGCTGCTTCGTGCTCACGCTGCCCGTCCGGGCCCCGGCTCAGGCGGCCCGCAGTGCGGCGGTCCCGCGACCGCGGTCCGCCGTGGACGTGCCCACCGAACTGGGCCTGGCGCGATGAACGGCCCGCCGGTGCTGCTGGTCGACGACCACTCGCTGTTCGCCCAGGCGGTGGAGATCGGGTTGCGGGCGGCCGGCGTCCCCGCCCGGCGCGTGGTCCCCGACACCGCCGAGGGGATCACCCGGGTCTGCGCCGCGGCCGCCCCGGCGACGGTGCTCCTCGACCTCCGGCTCGGCACCGGGGCCGACGGCGTGCCGATCGACGGCCTCGACCTGGTCGGTCCCCTCACCAGCGCGGGCTGCCGGGTGGTGGTCCTCACCGCGGAGACGGGGAACGGGACCTGGGGCACCGCGGTGGAGCGTGGCGCGGTGACGGTCCTGCCCAAGGACACCGACCTCGAGAGCCTCGTCCGCGTGCTGGGCACCGTTCGGGAGGGACGGCCGGTGCTCGACGAGGGGCGCCGTCAGGACCTGCTCGCCGCCGCCCGGCGGGCGCGCGCCGACGAGACCGCCCGGCTGGCGCCGTTCCGGCAGCTGAGCCCGCGGGAGGACGAGGTGCTGCGGTGCCTCGCGGCCGGCATGCCCGCGGCGACGATCGCGGCGACGGCCCACGTGAGCGAGGCCACCGTCCGCACGCAGATCCGCGCCGTGCTGACGAAGCTGGCGGTCAACTCCCAGCTGCAGGCGGTGGCGCTCGCCCGCCGGTCGGGCTGGCTCGACCGGCCGGGCCCGCTGCCGGCACGCTGACCGCCCCCGGGAGCGGTCAGTCCCCGCCGGCGCGACCGGGCTCTGCCCCGCCGCCGTGGCCTCCCTGGGCGTCGGGCCGGACGACGCGGACGGGCACGTCACGCGCGTCGCTGAAGCCGCCTCCCCGGTGTTCCAGGGTGAGGCGGAGGGTGCCGTCCCAGCGGTCGGCCGCCGGGGAGGAGCCGCCTTCCCCGGTGGCCGTGAGCGACAGGGTGGTCTCGCTGTCCGGGGCGTCCGTGAGGAGCAACGGAGCGCCGCGCCCGGTCGCCAGCTCGCACAGGTCAGCGACGGTCGGTGCCCCGGTGGCCGGCCGGACGGTGAGCGTGATGTCGGGGAGCCCGGCGCACGGCCGCTCCTCGGGGACGCCGACCACCGAGAGCCGCAGCTCGGCCGGCGCGGCTCCGGAGACGTCCGTGGCGACCCGGACGGTGCCGCCCTGGCCCGGGTTCATCAGCAGCCGGTGACCCGCGACCGGGCCCTCCGGCGCCACGTCGAGGGTCACCGACCCCGCCCCCGCCTTCGCTGGGAGGACGGCGGTGTCGACGAACGTGGCCGTCGTGCCGTCCACGCCGAGAACCAGCGTCCCAGCCAGGACACCGCCGAGGGCCCAGGCCGTGCCGCGCCTCACGCGCCACCTGCCCCACGACGGCGGGTCACGGGGAACCGGCAGCGCACGCGGACGATCGTGCGCGCGCGGGGCCCACCGGCACATCGTCGATTTCGATGATGTGGGCCGCCGGCCCGCCGGGGAGCATCGGGACGTGTCCCGCCGAGCCAGCGCCGCGGAGCCCGCGGCCGGGAACGCGCTCGTGCGCCGGCTGCGCCGACTCGTCTCCTGGGTGCTGGGCCTCGTACTGGTGACCTCGACGGCGGCCGCACTCGGCATCGCCCTCTACCCCGCGGTCACCGGCGGCTCCGCGCTCGCCGTCCTGAGCGGGAGCATGACGCCCGGCCTGCCGGTGGGCGGCATGGTCTTCACGCGCACGGCCGACACGGCGGAGGTCGAGCCCGGCGACGTGATCACGTTCCAGCGCCGTCCCGGCGCCCCGGAGCTCGTGACCCACCGGGTCGTCGCGGTGGACACCACCAGCGGGGTTCCGGTGTTCACCACCCGGGGCGACGCGAACGACGCCCCGGACCTCGACCCGGTCCCGGCCTCCTCGGTGCGCGGCGAGCTGTGGTTCGCCGTGCCGCACCTCGGCCGGCTCGCGGCGGTCCTGCACTCGCCCAAGGGCGCGGGCCTGCTCATCGTCCTCGTCTGCGCCGCCGTCGCGGCCTCGCCGGGGGCGCGTCCGCGGACGTCGCCCGGCCACGACGCGCACCCCGCACCGTTCGACGACACCACCGTCCGGCTGCCCGCCGTCCGCCCCGCTGCGACCCCTCCGGCAGCGATCGGGCTGGTCGACCGGCCGGGCTGAGTCCCGGCGGCGCCGCCACCGGCCGCGACCGACCTCAGCCGACGAGCCGGACGGCGCCCCCGTACCCGGCGAGGCGGGAGTCCGCGGTCAGCAGCAGGGCCCCCTCGGCGACGGCCTGAGCCACCAGGAGCCGGTCGAAGGGGTCACGGTGCACGTCGGGGAGGTGCTCGACCGCGACCGCCTGCTCGGCGGTGACGGGCAGGTGGTCCAGCGCCAGCTCCGCGGCCACCCGACGCGCCCAGGTGCGGACGTCGGACCCCAGGGTCAGCTTGCCCAGGCCCTGCTTGACGGCCAGCTCCCACACGCACACCGCGGAGAGGAGCCTCTGCTCGGCGTCCTCGATCGCCTGGAGGTCGGATCCCAGCCGCTCCGGAGTGGTCGCCGCCCACACGAGGACGTGGGTGTCGAGGAGGACCCTCACTCCTCGCCCTCGAACGCCCGCTGCAGGTCCTCCGGCAGCTCGTCGAAGTCGTCGGCGATCCACACGTTGCCGCGGTCGAAGCCGAAGTTCGGCGTGCGCCGTGCGGGGGCCACCAGGCGGGCGACCACGCGCCCGCGGTTGGTGATCTCGACCTCCTCACCGGCCGCGACCCGCTCGAGCAGCCGGGACAGGTGCGTCTTCGCCTCGTGCACCCCGACCGACACCGTCATGCACTTAGTCTGGTCATCTGGTCATCTCGTGGATCGGGCCGCGCCACCCGTTCGGTCGACGTCGTCCTGTGCACCGTCGGACAGCGCTGATTGACTGGCCGGCATGGACCTGCCCGTTCTCCCGCCGGTGAAGCCGATGCTGGCCAAGGCCACGACGACGCTGCCCACGGCGGACGGGACGTTCTACGAGCCCAAGTGGGACGGGTTCCGCTGCATCGTCTTCCGCGACGGCGACGAGGTCGAGCTCGGCAGCCGCAACGAGCGCCCGCTCACCCGCTACTTCCCCGAGGTCGTGGCCGCGGTCAAGGAGGCGCTGCCGGAGCGCTGCGTCGTCGACGGCGAGATCGTGGTGCCTCAGGGCGACCGGCTGCACTTCGAGTCACTGCTGCAGCGCATCCACCCGGCGAAGTCGCGGGTCGACCTGCTCGCCGAGCAGACCCCGGCGCACTTCGTCGCCTTCGACCTGCTGGCGGTGGGCGACGAGTCGCTGATGGAGACGCCGTTCGCGCAGCGCCGGGCGCGGCTGCGCGAGGTGCTGTCCGGCACCCACGAGCGGGTGCACGTGACGGCGGTGACGCAGGACGCCGGGACCGCGCGGCGCTGGTTCGAGGAGTTCGAGGGCGCCGGACTCGACGGCGTCGTCGCCAAGGCCCCGGATCTGCCCTACGGCCCCGACCAGCGGCTGATGACCAAGGTCAAGCACGTGCGCACCGCCGACTGCGTCGTCGCCGGGTTCCGCTGGCACAAGAGCGGGCCGGTGGTCGGGTCGCTGCTGCTGGGCCTCTACGACGACGGCGGCCTGCAGCACATCGGCGTCGCGGCGTCGTTCCCGATGGCCCGGCGCGCCGAGCTGGTCGAGGAGCTGGCGCCCTACCGCACCGACGCCCTGGACACCCACCCCTGGCGGGAGTGGGCGAACGCCGAGCTGCAGGCCGATGGCGAGCACCGGATGCCGGGCGCGCAGAGCCGGTGGAACGCGAAGAAGGACCTGTCGTGGGTGCCGCTGCGGCCCGAGCTCGTCGTCGAGATCAAGTACGACCAGCTCGAGGGCCGGCGGCTGCGGCACACCGGGCAGTTCCTGCGCTGGCGTCCCGACCGCGACGCCGTGAGCTGCACCTACGACCAGCTCGAGGTCCCGGTGCGCTACGACCTCGCCGAGGTCCTCTCGGGGTGAGGTCCCGGACACCGCCCTGCACCCCTGGCACCGGCCTCCTACCGTGGTGATCATGCGTCTGCGCCGCGGTGTGCTCGCCGCCTCGACCGGACTGCTCCTGGCGGTCACCGGCTGCACCTCGTTCTCGGAGTCGGCCGGTGAGGCCCAGGCCTCGTCGGCGGCGGAGTCGTCGGCGCCGGCCGAGGTGGAGGCCGCGCCGATCGCCTGGACCGACTGTGACGCGCAGATCACCCAGCTGATCGCCGGGACGCCCGGCAGCGAGCGCGACCTGTTCTTCGAGTGCGGCCGCACCGAGGTGCCCATCGACCACGACGAGGCCGACGGCCCCACGCTGCCGCTGTTCCTCGTCCGGGCCACGCTCGCCGGGCAGACCGACCGGATCGGCTCGCTGCTGGTCAACCCCGGAGGCCCGGGCGGGTCGGGGGCCGACGCCGCGCTGAGCCTGGCGCTGTCGATGCCCGAGGACGTGCTGCGCCGCTTCGACCTGGTCGGCTTCGACCCCCGCGGCGTCGGCCTGTCCACGCCGGTGGAGTGCATCCCGGCCGAGCTGAAGGACCGCTCGACCGCCGCCGAGCCGCGACCCACGACGCAGGAGCAGATGGACGACGTCCTGGCCATCACCGACGAGATCTCCGAGGCCTGCACCGAGGAGTACGGCGACGCGCTGGGCACGTTCAACACCGCCGACACCGCCCGCGACATGGACCTGCTGCGGGAGTCGCTGGGCGACGAGCAGCTGACCTACCTGGGCTACTCCTACGGGACGACGCTGGGCAGCACCTACGCCGAGCTGTTCCCCGAGAACGTGCGGGCGATGGTGCTCGACGCCGCGGTCGACCCCGTCGCCGACCCGCAGACCCGGGTCGAGTCGCAGGCCGCCGGGCTCGAGGCGTCCTTCGACGCGTTCGCGGCCAACTGCACCGGGCTGGTCTCCGGGTGCCCGCTCGGCGGGGAGCCGCGCCGCTTCCTCGACGAGCTGCTCGCCCAGGCCGCCGGCACACCGATCCCCAGCTCCGTCCCCGGCGAGACCCGGACGGCGACGCCCGGGGTGGTCTTCACGGCGGTGCTCGCGGCCATGTACGACCCCGGCTCGTGGCCGCAGCTGTCGCAGTCGCTGGCCGCCGCGCGCAACAACGGCGACGCCGCGGGGCTGTTCTCCCTCACCGACCGGTACACCGGCCGGCTGCCCAACGGGACCTACACCAACCAGACCGACGCGAGCATCGCGATCGACTGCGCCGACACCCCCGAGGACGAGACCTGGTCGGAGGAGCAGGTACTGGCCCTCGCGCAGGACTGGGTGACCCGCTACCCGCTCTTCGGCGCCGGTGCCGCCTCCAGCCTCTACACCTGCGGGGTGTGGGATGCCCCTCGCACGCCGCTGCCGGAGCGCGACGCCGAGGGCAGCGCGCCGCTCCTCGTCGTCGGCAACAGCGGTGACCCGGTGACCCCGCTGCCCGGCGCCGAGAACATGGCCGAGGACCTCACCGCGGGCGTGCTGGTGGTCTGGCAGGGACAGGGCCACACCGCCTACCCGAAGACCGAGTGCGTCACGACGGCGGTGAACGCCTACCTCATCGACCTCACGGCGCCGCAGGACGGGCTGACGTGCCCGGCCTGAGCCGCCCCGGCCCCGGGAGCTGACGGATGGCGAGCAGCAGCAAGGACGCGGTGGTCCTGACCATCGACGGGCACGAGGTGCGCGTCTCCAACCCGGAGAAGCCGTACTTCGCCGAGCGCGGCATCCGCAAGATCGACGTCGTCGAGTACTTCGTCGCCGTCGGCGAGGGGATCCTGTTCGCCCTGCGGGACCGGCCCACCACGCTCGAGCGCTGGCCCGGCGGGGTGTTCGAGGGGGCCCGGCTGTCGACGCGGGTGGACAACACCGGCGACGCGTTCTACCAGAAGCGGGTCCCCAAGAACGCCCCCGACTGGGTGCCGACGGCGCACATCACCTTCCCCAGCGGGCGGACCGCCGACGAGATCGCGCCCGACTCGGTCGCCGTCGTCGCGTGGTGCGCCAACCTCGGCACGCTGACGTTCCACCCGTGGCCGGTCGGCAAGGACGACGTCGAGTCGCCGAACCAGATCCGCATCGACCTCGACCCGCAGCCGGGCACCGACTTCGCCGACGCCGTCTGGGTGGCCCCGCACGTACGGGAACTGCTGCACGAGCTCGGCATGGAGGGCTGGCCCAAGACCTCCGGCGGGCGGGGAGTGCACGTGTACGTGCCCATCCAGCCGCGCTGGACCTTCACCGAGGTGCGCCGGGCGGTGATCGCCTTCGGCCGCGAGCTGGAGCGGCGCCTGCCCGACCGCGTGACCATGTCATGGTGGAAGGAGGAGCGCGGCCAGAAGATCTTCATCGACTACAACCAGATGGCTCGGGACCGCACCATCGCCTCCGCCTACTCCATCCGGCCCAAGCCGTACGCGCCGGTCTCGGCCCCGCTGGACTGGGACGAGCTGCCCGACGTCCACCCCACCGACTTCGACGTGCTGACCATGCCGGCCCGCTTCACGGCGGTCGGTGACAAGCACGCCGGGCTGGCTGGGCACGCGTTCGGCATCGAGCCGCTGCTGGAGCTCGCCGAGCGGCAGGAGAGGGACGCCGGCCTGGGCGACCTCCCCTATCCGCCGGACTACCCGAAGATGCCGGGCGAACCCATGCGGGTCCAACCGAGCAGGGCCAAGCGTCCTACCAGCGCGGATGGATGAGTCGGCGCTCAACGCCAGGGGAGCACAGCGATCACTCGACGGACAACCCACGTCCTGCAGTGAATCGGGCGTACTCCTCCGGTCGCCTCCCCGGGCTCCTGGGACCGAGTTCCGACACACCGTGGACCATCGAGCGCAGCGGCTGGAGCGTCCACTGTTCCTCCTGCTCGCTGATCGCCCCTCGGCCGCGAGCAAGTGCTCGACGAGCTGACCGGCCTCCCGGCCGAGGTCCTTGACCGCCGCCCGCTGGCTGACCATGATTGTGGTCATGACGACGCGGTCGCTGGCGGCGGTCAAGGCGCACTTCAGTCAGGTGATCGACGAGGTCGCCGGCACGCACGAACGCGTCACGGTCACGAGGAACGGCAGCCCGGTCGCGGTCATCCTGGCCGTCGAGGACTACGAGTCCCTGATGGAGACCCTGGAGATCCTGTCCGACCCTCGAGCGCGCTCGGAGATCCGGCAGTCAGAGGAGGAGATGGCCGGCGGCGAGGCCTACGGAGAGGCGGAGGTGCGGGCCGCACTCGCGGCCCGCCGGCGGTGACCGGCCCGGGTCGGTACACCGTCGTCCTCTCGGCAGCGGCCAAGCGGGCCATCGAGCGCGACCTCCCCGAGCCGGTGGCTGTCGCGGTCGTCGACTTCCTCTACGGGCCGCTGGCTGCGGACCCGTACCGCGTCGGCAAGCCGCTGCGCTTCGATCTCGAGGGCTACTGGTCCGCGCGACGGGGCCAGTACCGCGTCGTCTACTCGATCCACGACGACGAGGTCCTCGTCCGGGTCGTACGCATCTCGCACCGCGCCGACGTCTACGGCTGACCGGCACCTCCGTGCCGGTCCGGACGCGACAACTCGCCCGGTGACCCACCCACTGAGGCTCGACGCTGGCCTGCGGTTCAGCCGCTCTGAACAGCGCTTTCGTGGTCCGCTCCCCGAAGATGCCGGGAGCCGATGCGGGTGCAGCCGAGCCGGGCCAGGAAGCCGGCCGGCGCGGACGGGGAGTCCGGCGTTCGACGCGGTGGTGCTCAGCGCCGATCCGGAGGGTGGTGCAGCGCACGGCCCGTGGCGGGGTCGAACACGTGCGCGCGAGTCGCGTCGACGGTGACCCGCACCGCGTCCCCGGGGCGGATCACCGCCCGCGGCGGGAAGAACGCGTGCAGGATGCCGCCGGAGGAACCGCCTCCGGGCGGTCCGCCGTCCGGGTCGTCCGGCGCAGCGTCCACCACGACCGCGACCACGTGGTGCCGCCCGGTGTACTCGACGTGGCTCACCACCCCGTCCAGCGTGACGGCGTCCGGGTCGGAACCGGCCTGGGCGTCGTGCACGTCCTCGGCACGCAGTCCGAGGACGACCTCGCGGCCGACGTGGTCGAGCAGCGACGGCGGCACCGCCTGCCACAGGGGCAGGGTCCGGGTACCCACCTGGAAGCCGGCCTGCCCACCGGCGGACACCAGCCGGGCGGACAGCAGCCCGATCGGCGGGTCGCCGATGAACTCGGCGACGAACAGGTCCACCGGCCGCTCGTACAACTCCCTGGGCCTGTCCACCTGCACGATGCGGCCCTCGTGCAGCAGCGCGACCCGATCGGCGATCACCAGGCCCTCGGCCGGGTCGTGGGTGACGTAGAAGGTGGGGACGCCGAGGGAACGGACGGCCGCGACGATCTGCCGCCGGACCTCGACGCGCTGCACGGCGTCGAGGTCGCCGAGGGGCTCGTCGAGGAGGAAGACGTCCGGGACCTGCACGAGCGCGCGGCCGATGCCGACCAGGCCGCGCTCGCCCCCGGACAGCTGACCCGGCCGACGGGACAGCAGACGGCCGAGCCGCAACTGCCGGGCCCGGCCGCGGACCCGCTCCTGCACCTCTGCCTCGGGCCGGTGCTGCACCCGCAGTCCCCACCCGAGGTTGTGCGCCACGTCGAGGAACGGGAACAGGGCGGACGACTGGAACACCATGGCCACGTGCCGCTCGGCGGACGGCAGCCGGGTGACCCGGCGGCCCCGGATCAGCACGTCGCCGGAGCCGGCCTCCTCGAGACCGGCGATGGCACGCAGCAGCGTCGACTTGCCGCTGCCGGACGGGCCCAGCACCACGAGCAGTTCGCCGTCGGCCGCCAGCAGCGTCACGTCGCTCAGCACCGTCGTGCCGCCACGCACGACGGTCACACCGTCCACGCCCGTGTCCGTCATCGGTCCTGCCCGCCGCCTCGTCCCGCCCGACCGTCCCGTGCAGCGAGTGTGCACCGCCGTGGCCGCTCACCGCGCTCAGACGGCGGTCCGTCCACGACGACGAGGGTCTCGTCGCGCGAGGAGGCCGTCAGGCCACCGCGCCACTCCGCGTCCGCGGTCGCCCTGAGCGCATGCGGTGACGGATCACCGCGTCGAAGGCGCGGTCGCCGAGCAGACCGCGGGCAGCGACGAGCGCGCGGGCCTGGCGCGGCACGAGGTAGCGCGTCCGGGGCCGCGGGCTGCTCACGGCGCGGGCCACGACGTCGGCGACGACGTCGGGAGGTGGCGCGCCGCGGAACCCGTCGCGCACCAGCCGCTCGAGGTCGTCGGCCATCCGGGCGTAGCGGGGGCTGCTGTTGCGGCGGGCGTGCGCGAGGGCGACGGTCTCGAAGCCCGTTGCGATCGCGGCGGGTTCGACCACGACCACGCGGATGCCGTCGTCGTGCAGTTCGGCGCGGAGCGCGTCGGAGAGCGCCTCGACGGCGTACTTGGAGGCCGAGTACCAGCCCGCCATGGGCGTGGTCATCCGGCCGGCCACCGAGGAGATGTTGACGACGACGCCTCCCCCGGCGCGGCGCAGGGAGGGCAGCGCCGTCTGCGTCACCGCGACCAGGCCGAGGACGTTGACCTCGAACTGGTCCCGCGCCCGGTCCAGGTCGGTGGCCTCCACGGCACCGTAGAGGCCGTACCCGGCGGCGTTGACCAGGGCGTGGAGCCGACCGCCGGACGCCTCCACCGCCTCCGTGACGGTGACCCGCGTGCCGGCGGGATCGGTGACGTCGAAGACGACCGGCCGGGCGCCGGCCTCGACGAGCGGAGCCAGGGGCCCGGCGCGCCGGCCGGCTGCCAGGACGTGCCAGCCGTCCCGCAGCAGCCGCTCGACGGTGGCCCGGCCGATGCCGCTCGTGGCCCCGGTGACCAGGGCCGTCCTCACGGCCGGCTCACCTCCTCCCCCGACACCGGCGCACCGGGCGACCCCACGGGGGACAGGGGGAACGTCACGCCGGTGAGCGCCTCCGAGGCTGCCCACAGGCCGGACTGTTGTTCGGGATCGGCCGGGATCCGGTCCGGTGCCACCGGCACCGGGGCGCCCTTGAGGCCGTTCAGGCGGCGGCGCGTGACGAAGGTGCCTCCGGGGAGCGGCGCGAGGGACGCCGTCAGGATCGGCTGCGCGCCCACCTCGGGATCGTGGGCGAACAGCGCGTTGCCGACGGCGATGAGCGCCCGCTCGACGCGGCCGGCGGTGTCCCCCGGCCCCAGTCCCGAGCGGGTCCACCCCGGCTGCGCGGCGAGGCTGCGGGTCTCGGCACCCGCCCGTTCCAGGCGGCGGTGCAACTCCAGGGCGAAGAGCATGTTGGCGCTCTTGGCCTGGGCGTAGGCGGGGTAGCGGCGGTAGTCCCGCTCGGACTGCAGATCGGCGAGGTCGATCCGGGGCCTGGCGGCGATGCCGCTGGTCACCGTCACCACCCGTGAGTCCTGGGTGGCCAGCAGCAGCGGCAGCAGGCGGCCGGTCAGCGCGAAGTGGCCGAAGTGGGCGACGGCGATCTGCAACTCGAGGCCGTCGACGGTGACCTGCCGCGGGACGGCCGCCACCGCGGCGTTGTTCACCAGCAGGTCCAGACGGTCGTGGCGGCGCACGACCGACTCGGCCAGGGCCCGGACGCTCCCGAGGTCGGCCATGTCGACCCGCGCGATCTCGAGCGAGGCACCGGGGACCGTGTCGGCGATGCGGCTGACGACGGCGCGGGCCTTGTCCGGGTCGCGGACCGCGAGCACCACGTGGGCTCCCGTCTCCGCGAGGGCACGCGACGTCGCTGCCCCCACTCCGCTGCTCGCCCCGGTGACGAGGACCACCGCCCCGTGCAGGTCCGGCCGTGACTGGTGTTCCCACGTGTGCGGCACGTCGGGCTCCCTCCGAGATGTATGTGAGTACTACATACATTGCGGTCACTAAGGTGACACGCATGCCCAGGAGCGTCAAGACGTCGGGACCGGAGCGCGGCTACCACCACGGCGACCTCCCGGCAGTGCTCACCGACACGGCGATCGAGCTGATCCGCGAGCAGGGGGTGCACGGCTTCTCCCTGGCCGAGGCCGCGCGCAGGGCCGGCGTGAGCGTCGGCGCTCCGTACCGGCACTTCCCGGACAAGGAGTCGCTGCTGGCGGCCGTCGGCGTCCGGGCCCACCAGGTGCTCCGGCCTCGGCTGGACGCCGCGATCGCCGGGCAGTCCGACCCGGCCGCGCAGCTCAGCGCGGCAGCGGCCGCCTACGTCCGGTTCTCCGTCGACGAGCCGGCCCTCTTCAGTGCCCTGTTCCGCGCCGAGGTCACCAAGTCCCGGTTCCCGGCGCTGGCCGAGGCGGCGCTGCAGAGCTACGGCACCTGGCTGGCAGCCGCCCGGGCGCTCGCCGCCCGACCCGACGGCGACGCGGACGAGGAGGCCGCGAGGGACCTGGCGGTCGACGTCCTCACCGTGGCCCACGGCCACGCCGCCCTCCTCGCCGACGGCCAGTTCGGCTCGACGGACGAGGACGCCGACGCCGTCGTGGCACGCGTGCGACGGGTCACCGCCACGCTGCTGCGGGGCCGTGGCCCGGCGACCGCCGGGTCCCCGTAGCGAGACACCGACCGGCCGGATCCGCCCGCGCCGCACCCGTGACCAGGGACCCTTCCTCCGGCCCGGCCGCGGGTCTACCGTCCGGACGTCCGCACGGGGGAACTCCACCGAGCCGACCGGAGCCGGCCATGCTGAACGACAGCCGCGTCGAGGCGAACATCCCGGCCAGCGACCTCGACCGGGCGCGTGACTTCTACGCCGACAAGCTCGGCCTCACCCCCGTCGCCGAGGTCGAGGGCGTCCAGCTCACGTACCGCACCACCGGCGGGACGAGCTTCACCGTCTACCGCACCGACTTCGCCGGGCGGGCGGGGCACACGCTCGCCCAGGTCCACGTCGACGACATCGAGTCCCAGGTCCACGACCTCGAGGCCAAGGGCGTGCGGTTCGAGCACTACGACATGCCCGGTGTCGAGTGGGCCGGCCCCATCGCCTCGATCCCCGGGATGGGGCGGGCGGCCTGGTTCACCGACAGCGAGGGCAACATCCTCTGCGTCGACCAGCCCGACTGAACCGGGCCGCCCACCCGGCGGCGGGAGCCCCGCGCGCGGAAGGAGTCGAGACCGGCACCGGCCCCCACCGCCGCCACGGCCCCGCGAGGAGGACGGGGACGGCGAACCCGCCCGACGACTCGGCGCGGACCCCGGCAGCAGCGCGTAGGAGAAGCGGCCGAACGCCTGGGCGACGGCGGAGGCGAGCGCGACGAGCAGGACGAGCCCGCGTGGCCGCACCCGCACGACGCCACTTCTGCAGCCGCCTGCGGACGACGCCGCGGCCGTCCGAGGGAACGAGTCCACCACGGCGGTGCGCGCCTCGCCCGTGTCCGGGGAGGCCGGGCCGTCAGGTGCCGGGTGCTGCCTCCAGGGTGTCGGGCGCCGGCGCCTGCTGCGGGATCCTCGGCTCGGCCCCCAGCCGGGTGGTGCGGCGGGCGAGGTAGGCGTCCCAGTCCCAGGTGTCGAGGAACTGCCGCGCGGCGGTGCGGCCGTTCTCGTAGAGGCGGTCGGCGGTCGCCCGGTCGAGGTCGAAGTCGGTCGCCGAGACGCCGTCGGTGTCGACGAAGATCGTCCGCTCGACGACGTCCGGGTCGTTGAGGTGGGCCCGGTCGGTGTGGCCGATCAGGGTCTTGAGCAACGCCAGGCTGAGGCTCGCCGGGCCGCGCACCGCGAACCCGGGCGGCGTGGCCGGACCCCTGGCGGAGAGCTTGATCCCGAAGGTCGGCCAGCGCGGCGGCCGGCCGTCGCGGCGGTCGAAGACCCCGACCGGGAAGTTGGACAGCATCCCGCCGTCCACCAGCACGACCTTCCGTCTCTCCCGGACGTCGTCGAGGGTCACCGGCTCGAAGAAGAACGGGATGGAGGCCGAGGCCCGCGCGGCGTCGGCGACGGGGACGTCGTCGGCCACGAGGCCGTAGCGGTCGTAGTCCGCCGGGAGGGTGCGCATCAGGCCGCAGGTGACGTCGGAGACGACCACCGTCAGCCGGTAGCGCTTCTCCGGTGGCAGCGCGGAGCCCGGGTCCTGCTCCGGGGTGATCGCCAGGTCGCTGAACGTGGTCACCCCGCGCTCGGCCAGCCGGTCGACCAGCCAGTCGCGCAGGTACCGCCCCTCGTAGAGGCCCTTGTCGAACGCGAGTGACAGCGCCTGGCCGAGGATCGGGATGCGGTCCACCAGGCTCCTGTCCTGGAACCGGCGCCAGTCCAGCCCGGCCATGATCTCGGCCAGCCGCGCCGCAGGGGTCCCCGCGGCGACCAGCGACCCGACGATCGCCCCGGCCGAGGTCCCGGCGACCCGCTGGACGCGGTACCCGGCCTCCTCCAGCACCGAGAGGGCGCCGACCAGGCCGATGCCCTTGACGCCACCGCCCTCGAGGACGAGGTCGCACCTCTGCTGCCCGGTCATCGCCATCCACCTCCGCTCGAAGGACGTGCGTACGGACGATCCACCCCGACGCCCCGTGCGCGTCAGAGGCCGAGGGCCCGGACCATCGCGGCTCGGGTGCGTGGCCGTCGACGGCGTCCACGGCGAGGCCCGAGGTGCTCTGGAAGTCGCGGGTCGCCTGCTCGGTCATCGGCCCGAAGACCTCGTCGACGTCGATCCTCCTGTCGAGGACCTGGACGAGGCGCCACTGCCAGGTCGCCACCGCGGCCCCACGGTCACCACGCCGGAGCAGCTGGTCCCCCTTCCCCGGCACGCCGGGTCAGGTGGAGCGGGTCCGGGCTCGCGGCAGGGCCACCCCGTCGACCTCGACGTCCACCCTCTCGCTGTAGAAGGCCACGAGACCGGCGATCGGTGCGACCTGCTGGGTGGGGAACGCGTAGGACCAGGCGACGTCCTCGGGAGCCGGCGTCCCGCCGTCCCCGCGCAGCGACCAGTACTCCGAGGTGACGCCCTTGTACGGGCAGGCCGTCCGGGTGTCGCTGCTGCGGAGCCGCTCGAACGCCACGTCGGTGCGCGGGAGGTAGTAGCGGGTGACCAGTCCGGTCTCGAAGAGCAGCACCGGGCTCCGGCTGTCGGCGAGGACCTGCCCGTCGAGCTGCACGCGGACGTGGCGGTGGGACCGCAGCGCGTCGACCCGGACGTAGGGGCTGCGGGGGTGGACGAAGACCTGCTCGTCCTCCTCGTACCAGGCGTCGAGCGCCGTCCAGTCGAAGCGGGCGGTCCCGGCGACCCCCTCGGCGGCGTCGGTTCCGAAGACCCGGACGCTGCCGGGCCGGTCCTCCCCGCCGGCGCGGAGCCCGTGGCGGCGGGCGGTGCCGTGCGCGGAGTGCTGCTCGGACCCCTCGTCGACCAGGCAGGCGGGATCGACGTCCGCCACCGGCACCAGGTACTGGGGATAGGCGGGGATCTCCCACAGGTAGCGGGCGCGCGTGGTGTCGAGGACCGTCCGCCCGGCCAGCGTGGCCCGGATCCGCCGCGGGACGGGCTCGACCCGGCCGGTCTCGGCCGCCATCCGCGGGTGGTCGCGCAGCGGGTGGATCGGATCAGCCATGACGTGCCTCTCGTGGGTCGGGTGCTCAGCCGGGCGGCGCGAGGTCGGCCGCGCCGAAGACGACGTCGAAGCGGTCGCACCAGACGACCACGCTCGCGTACGCGGAGGTGTCGACGCCGGCGGGGACGAGGTAGTTCTGGTCGCCGGCGGTGCCCTTGAGCGGCCCGAGCGCGACGTGCCCGTCGCCGAACGCGTCCTCCTCCCCCCGCGCCGGGTTCGGGGACAGCCAGACGACCAGCACCGGCCCGTTGGAGGTCGCGAAGTCCTCGAACCGCACGACCACCCGCCCGTCGGCGAGGCGCAGGACCCGGGCGGTGCCGCTCGTGGCGTGCTCCCGGGAGACGAAGCCGCCCGAGGCGAGCTCCACCGGCGGCTGCGGCGCCGTCGCCGCGCCGGACGATGCGCCGGGGGCGGCGCTCCCCGGTGGTCCGGCCGCCACGGTCGGCAGGGCCTCGTCGACCCGCTGGCCGTAGAGGAGCTTCTGCGGCTGGAACCAGACCAGCACCACCGCGAGCAGGACGGCGAGGGCCGCGGCCGGCCACAGCCACCTCCGGCGCCGGGCCGCGCCGGCGCTGCGGTCAGGCCGCCTGGAGGACGTCACCCGAGGACACCTCCTGCTCGGCGGCGACCGCGTAGGGGTGGGCGAACGCGTAGCCGGCCCGCCCGGGTTCGACCTCCAGCCGGAGGCAGGTGCCGGTGTCCCAGTTCCACACGACGACCACCGCGGCGCCGGTCCCCCGGTCCCAGAGCAGTGTCACCTCGACGGCGCCGTGCTCGCGGCGGGCCAGCTCGACCAGCCCGGACCCGTCTGTCGTCCTGGGAGCCATGACCGACCACCCCTGACCTCTCGGGGGAACCGCCCGGACGGCAGCCCCTGCACCCCTGACGTCGGTGCACCCCGGGGATCGGTTACACGCCCGGCCGAGCACGGCGGGACGAGGAGGTGGTGAAACGCCCGCGGCCGAGCCGGGACAGCCGGTGCACGAGCCCCCCGCGGTCGGGGGGACGGTAGGAGGGGCGATGGCAACCGGTCTGTCGGCGGACGCCGTCGTCGCGGACGACGCGGGGTTCGCCGCCGTCACGGGCACGTCCCCGTCGCTGGCGGTCCTGGTCCGGTGCGACGCGCACGAGGGCCCGACGTACCTGCCCCGCGACGACGCCCTCTACGTCACCACGACCCCCCGGGGCCGGCCGCCCGGGGCGCTGGTCCGGCGGATCGCGCTGGACGGTGACCGGGCCGGCGCCGGCGCCGATCCCGTGACGACCGTGCCCGGGACCGTCGTCGCGCCCAACGGGATGACCGCGTGGAGGTCCGGTCTGCTGGTGTGCGACCAAGGCGGCCCCGACTCCCCCGCCCGGCTGGCGCACCTCGACCCCGCCACCGGGGCGACGACGACGGTCGTGCACGCCCACGACGGGCGTCCGCTGAACTCCCCCAACGACGTCGTCGTGCACCGGGACGGGACCATCTGGTTCACCGACCCGTCGTACGGGCACCTGCAGGGCTTCCGTCCCGCGCCCGAGCTGCCGGACGCGGTGTACCGGTTCGACCCCGCCACCGGCCGGCTGCGGGTGGTCGCCGACGACCTCGACAAGCCCAACGGGCTGGTCTTCTCCCCCGACGGGACGGTGCTCTACGTCGCCGACAGCGGCGCCGAGCAGGAGCCGGGCAGCCACCACCGGGACCGGCCGCACCACGTCTACGCCTACGACGTCGTCGGCGGGGACGCGCTCGCCGCGCGGCGGGTCGTGGACACCACGCCCACGGGCACCCCCGACGGGCTCGCCGTGGACGTGGCCGGCCGGCTCTACGTCTGCTGCCCCGACGGCGTCCGGGTGCTGACCCCCGGCGGAGCGCTGCTCGGGCGGCTCGCCGTGCCCGGCGCGGTCAACCTCACCTTCGGCGGTCGCGACCGCGACCGGCTGTTCATCACCGCGGACACGGCCGTGTGGGTCGCCGTCCTGAACACGAGAGGAGCGTGACCGCCATGACCGCGGTCCGCACGCGCAGGGTCCTCGACGGCGTCGGCGTGGACGCGGTCCTCGCCGCCGCCGAGAAGCACGCAACCGCGCACGGCCACCGGGTCGTCATCGCGATCGTCGACGCCGCGGGGCGGGTGCTCGCCCTGCGCCGGACGGAGGACAGCCAGGCCGCCAGCGACCAGGTGGCCGTCGACAAGGCCCGGACCGCGGCGGTCTTCGTGCGGCCGAGCCGGGAGATCGAGGAGCAGGTGACCGGCGGGCGGCTGGGCGCGCTGGCGCTGCACGGCGCGCGGGCGCTGACCGGAGGCGTGCCGCTGACGGTCGACGGCCAGGTCGTCGGCGCGATCGGCACCAGCGGCGAGACCCCGGACGAGGACGAGGCGGTCTCCCTGGCCGGCGCGGCCGCGCCGTTCAGCACCCGCGAGGTGCCGGCGCTGGGCGCCACCGCCGCGCAGGTCGCGATCCGGGCCGTCGCCGACGCGGCCACCTCCCGCGGCGTGGCGCCGGTCGCCGCGGCCGTCGACGCGGGTGGCGACCTGGTGTACCTGTGGCGCCCCGACGCGGCGCAGGTCGCCAGCGTCGGCGTCGCCACCGACAAGGCCCGCACCGCCGCGCTCTACCGGCGCCCGAGCCGGGACTTCGAGCAGCAGGCCTCCGGCGGGCGCCCGTCGGCGCTGCACCTGGCCGGCGCGGTGCCGCTGCAGGGCGGCATGCCGATCGAGGTCGACGGCCACGTCGTCGGCGCCGTGGGCGTGAGCGGCGCGTCCTCGGCCGACGAGGACCAGGAGCTGGCCGAGATCGGCCGGGACGCCGGCCGGCGGGCCGCCTCCGGCGCCGGCGTGCAGGACGCCGTCCTCGTCCCCGCGCCCGAGGTCGAGGAGCGGTTCCGCTCGGGCGGACTGCTGGTCGACACCGCCCGCTACCAGGTCGACGCCGGACGGCGCACCGCCCCGGGCGCGGTGGAGTACCACGCCGCCGTGGTCGACGTCATGCGGGTCGTGCAGGGCCGGGCCACGGTCGTCACCGGGGGCACGATGCGCTCCGCGCACGAGGTCGGGCCGGGTGAGCTGCGCGCCGAGGCGCTCGACGGCGGGACCGCCCACGACCTCGGCGAGGGCGACGTGCTGGTCGTCCCGGCCGGCGTGCCGCACCAGTTCGTCGACGTCTCCGACCCCTTCCTGTACCTCGTGACGAAGGTGGTGGCGTAGCCGTGGCCACGGCCACCTCCACGGCCGTCTCCACGGCCGCGCCGACCGGCCACCGGCCGGCCGCCGACCTGCCGCGGCCGCCGCAGCTGCTGCCCGGCGCCCCGGCCGCGGTCGTCGACCTGCAGACCGACGAGGGCGCCGCGCTGGTCGGGGCCACCTGGCGGTACAGCGACGCCCGGGTCGAGGAGATCGACTTCGTCGAGGTCGGCTCGCCGGCCGACCCGCTCGGCCCGGGCGACGTGCCGAACCGGACCTTCGACGTGCTGCCGCACGCCGGGGCGGCCGACTTCGACGACTCCGCCTGGCGGGTGCTCTCGCCCGGCGACACGCAGCTGCGCCTGGCCGGCGGGCGGGTCTGCTTCAACTGGTACCGGGTGAGCGTGACCCTCCCCGAGCGCGTCGGGGACCTGGACCCGACCGGGACCACGGTGGTCTTCGAGGTCGTGGTCGACGACTACGCCGAGGTCTGGGTGGACGGCCGGCTGCCCGTGGCGCTGGGCGACACCGGCGGCCAGGTGGTGGCCGGCTTCAACGCCCCGAACCGCGTGGTGCTCACCGACGACGCCCGGCCCGGCCAGACCTTCCGGATCGCGGTGTTCGGCGCCAACGGCCCCGTCTCCGCCTCCCCCCGCAACTACATCTGGCTGCGCAGCGCCACGCTGGACCTCTACCCGGCCCACCGGGCGCGGCGGACCGAGCCGGTGCTGCTGCGGACCACCCGGGCGGACGCCGGCCTGGACGCCGTCCTGGAGCCGGGCGCAGGGGCGGAGCGGGTCGCCGGCGGCCTCGAGTCCACCGCCGGCCCGGTGTGGACGGCCGACGGCGCCCTGCTGTTCAGCTCGCCCGCCACCAACCACGTCTACCGGTGGACGCCCTGGGGCGGGGTCACGGTGTTCCGGTCGCACAGCGGCTACGCCGGCACCGACATCGGCCGGTTCACCGCGCCCGGCTCGGCCGGGCTGGCCGTCGACCCGCAGGGGCGGCTGACCATCTGCCAGCACGGCAACCGCCGGGTGCTGCGGGTGGAGCCGCACGGCGACACCACCGTCCTGGCCGACCGCCACGAGGGCCGGCGGCTGAACAGCCCGGAGGACCTGGTGTACCGCTCGGACGGCACGCTCTTCTTCACCGATCCGCCGTCCGGCCTGCCCGGCGGCGCCGACGACCCGGAGCGGGAGCTCCCGTCCAGCGGCGTCTTCTGCGTGCGCGACGGCGTCGTGCGCCTCGTCGAGGACGGGCTCACCGATCCCGGCGGGATCGCCCTGTCCCCCGACGAGCGGCACCTCTACGTCGCCGACCGGGACCCCGCCCGCCCGGCGGTCGTGCGCTACGACGTGGCGGCCGACGGCACGCTGTCCGGCGGCCGGGTGGTCGTCCACCCGGCCGGCGGCGAGGACGCGGTGGACGGCATCACCGTCGACCGGGACGGCGACCTGTACGTCTGCGGGCGCTCCGGGATCCGGGTGCTGTCCCCCGACGGCGGGCACCTGGGCACGCTGCACCTGCCGGAGCGCCCGGTCGGCCTCGCCTGGGGCGACGCGGACCGCCGCACCCTGTACGTCACGGCGCCCACGAGCGTCTACCGCATCCGGACCGGGATCGGCGGCGTCGGTCCCCGCGACGAGGAGGACCGATGAGCACCGGACTGGACGTCGGCGCCGTGCTGCCGGACTTCGAGCTGCCCGACGAGAACGGGACCCCGTGGCGGCTGTCGCAGCTGCAGGGCTCCGACGCCATGGTGCTGCAGCTCGGCCGGGGCGAGCACTGCCCCCGGGAGCGGGCCCACCACCGGGAGCTGCTCAGGCTCCAGGAGGTCCTCCCGATCGCCTTCACCTCGCTGGTCACGATCGTGCCGAACGACCTGCACGACACCTACAAGCTCAAGAGCTCCACCGGCGCCTGGTGGACCTTCCTCTCCGACGGCGACCTCGCGGTCCAGCGGGCGCTGGGCATCGACGAGTACACCGACCCGCACCACCCGGCCACCGTGCCCCACACGCTGGTGCTGGCGCCGGGACTGGTGATCGACCGCGTCTACTGCGGCTACTGGTTCTGGGGGCGCCCGTCCGCCGACCAGCTCTGGCGGGACCTGCAGGACCTGTTCCGGCGGACCAAGGCCGACTTCGACCCCACCACCGCCGAGGCGCGCGCGGCCTGGAGCCGGGCCCGCGCCTCGGCGTGACCCGGACGGCCCCGGACCGTGTCGGACGTCTGGACCCTCGACGTCCCCGCGGGCGAGAAGGTCCTCCGCACCGTCGCGGTCTACGCGGCGCTCGCCCTGCTGCTGCGGGTCGCCGGGAAGCGCAACCTGGCCCACCTGAACTCGTTCGACCTCGTCGTCGTGCTGCTGCTGTCCACCGTCGTCCAGAACGCGCTCATCGGGCCCGACGACAGCGTCGCCGGGGGGCTGCTGGCCGCCGCGGTGCTCGTCGCCACGAACGCGGTCGTCGTCCGGGTGGTGTCCCGCTCCGAGCGGGCCGTCCGGCTGTTCGAGGGCTCCGACGTCCCGCTGATCCGGCACGGCCGGTTCCTGGACCGGTCGCTGCGGCGGGAGGGGCTGCGGCGCGCGGACGTCGAGGCTGCCCTCCGCGCCCAGGGTGCCGACGGCGCCGGCGACGTCGCCGAGGCGGGCCTCGGTCCCGGCGGCAGCATCGTCGTCTGGCTCGAACCGGCGCGGATGTCCGCGACGCGGGGGGACATCGACGCGGTCCACCGGCGGCTCGACGCCATCCAGCAGGCGATCGCGGCGGCCACCGCGGACGGCGCCCGGCGCGGCCGTGGCGCGGGTCTGCGCGGGGTTTTGGTTTGGGGGGGGGGGGGCGCCCCCCCCGCCCCGCCCCCCCCCCCCACACGTCACACTTCATGTTCTCTCAAAAACCGTC
>NZ_JBJGYY010000035.1:0-49751 GCF_054050235.1 Geodermatophilus sp. SYSU D00696
CGTCCTCCCTCGTGGTGGGCCGTGAGGGAGGACGCGCCACGATCAGGTCACCTGATCCCGGACCGGGCCCACGCGATCAGGCGGCCAGCTTCGCGGTCACCTCCGCCAGGCGGCGCCCCTGGTAGCGGGCCGCCGCCCGCTCGGCGTCGGTCACCGTGGCCGACTTGCCGCCGGAGGCGTTGGAGACGCCGTAGGGGTTACCGCCGGCCTCGAACAGCAGCGGGTCGGTGTAGCCCGGCGGCACGATGACGGCGCCGAAGTGCGAGAAGACGTTGAACAGCGTGAGGATCGTCGTCTCGTTGCCGCCGTGGACGTTCTGCGCGCTGGTGAACGCCGTGGCGCCCTTGTTCGCCAGCTTGCCGGTGAACCACAGGCCGCCGAGGGTGTCGATGAACTGCTTCATCTGGCTGGCCGGCGTGCCGAAGCGCGTGGGGGTGCCCAGCGCGTACCCGTCGGCCCACTCGAGGTCGGCGGGCGTGGCCTCCTGCACCTCGCCGGCGGTGGCGTCGACGTGCGCGCGCCACAGCGGGTTGGAGTCGATGGCCTCCTCGGGGGCCAGCTCGGGCACCCGGCGCAGCCGGACCTCGGCCCCGGCCTCCTCGGCGCCCTCCGCGAGCGCGGACGCGAGCTGGTGCACGTTGCCGGTCGAGGAGTAGTAGACGACGGCGATCCTGGTCATGGGGTCCCTCTGTTCTGGTGTCCCGGACGGTCCGGTTCTGGTTGCGAGTTCAACCATCGATGCGGACCGTGCCCCCGCTTCTCGGCGTGTCAAACCTGCCGACTGATTCAGACCGAACGGGGGCGGAACACCCAGCGCAGGGCGATGAAGCGCAGCGTGCCGATGGTGGCCGTCACCGCGCCGATGACCAGGATCTCGGTGAGGATCGCCGGGTCCCGGACGACCGCGTTGAACCAGCTCAGCGCCAGGCTGGTGGCGACCACACCGAGGGCGGCGAGCGCGCCGCCCTCCCACTGGGCGGTCCAGAAGCGGACGTACTCGCCGGCGTGGAAGCTGATCCGCCGGTGCATCTCGTTGGCCAGCATCGACGAGAGGACCGAGCCGACCACGTTGGCGGGGACGTCGCCGAACCCGTTGAGCAGCCAGTACAGCAGCGCGTAGACGGCGCTGGAGACCCCGCCGACGAACACGAACCGCGAGAACTGGCCGACCACGCTGTCGGAGCGCACCAGGGCCGCGAGGTCACTGCTGGCCGCCGGGCGGTGCAGCAGTGACGGGCAGGTCACGGGCTCTCCTCCTCCGGGCGGCTGGTGCGGTCAGCATGCAGGGTGCCCCTGACAGTTGCCTGGGAGCCAGCGGTATACGCGCCGACACCCCCGCCGGACCGTGTCGATCACGTCACTCCGGGCGCGTCCAGCCTGCTCACAGGGTCTTCGGTCACCGTCGGCAGTCATGGACACCCGACCCGTGCTGACGACCGGGGCCGCCGTCGCGCTCGTGGCGGTGGCCGCCCTCACGCTGCTGCCCGCGGGCGCCGGCGGCTCCGAGTGGGGCTCGCCCGCCGTCGAGGTGCGCTGGTACCTCACCGGGCTGGACTCTCAGGCGACGGTGCTGCAGCTGCTGGGCAACCTGCTGCTGCTCGTGCCGCTGGCCGCCGTCGCCGTGCTGCGCTGGCCGGTGCTGCGCCGGCCCGCGGTGCTCGCGCTCGCCGCCGTCGCGGCCGGCGCCGCGATCGAGACGCTGCAGTGGGCGCTGCCGCTGGGCCGCGTGGTCTCCCCGCTGGACGCGCTGCTCAACGCCACCGGCGCCGTCGTCGCCGGACTGCTGGTCGCAGGCCTGCCCGGCGCCTGCACCCGGCATCACGGCCGGTCGGCGGGGGTAGGGAGCCGCGCATGAGCCTGATGGGTTTCCTCGACCGCCTCGCCGACGTGAGCACCTTCGACAAGGTCATCGAGTCGGCCCGCTCGGCCGTGCAGGCGGCGCTGAAGCCCGGAGCGCTCAAGGACGCCCTCCACGGCACCTGGCTGGGCCACCCGCTGCACCCGGTGCTCGTGCAGGTCCCCGTGGGCAGCTGGGCCTCCGCCGGGCTGCTCGACGCCATCCCGCCGCTGCGGCCCGCCGCCACCGTCCTCATCGGCACCGGCGTCGCCGTCTCGGTGCCCGCCGCGCTGTCGGGCGCGGCCGACTGGTCGGAGCAGGAGATCGGCGTCCGCCGGCTGGGGGCGCTGCACGCGGCGGCCAACACCGTCGCCCTCGGGCTCTACGTGGGCTCGCTGGTCGCCCGGTCCAGGGGCCGGGGGACGCTGGGCCGGGTGCTGTCCTACGCCGGGCTGGGCATCGCCACCGGCTCGGCGGCGGTCGGCGGGCACATGTCCTACGCGCAGTCCTCGGGCGCCTCGCACGCGGCCACCGCGGCCCGCGCGCTGACCTCCGACTGGATCGACCTCGGCCCGCTCGACGACCTGCCGGAGGGCCGGCCGGCGCTGCGGACCGGCACCGGCAGCGGCGTGGCCGTGCCGCTGGCCGCCGTCCGCCGGGGCGGGCGGGTCGACGTCTTCGTCGGGTCATGCTCCCACCTGGCCGGGCCGCTGTACGAGGGCAGCGTCGAGGAGGTGCGCGGGCACGCGTGCCTGGTCTGCCCGTGGCACGACTCCGCCTTCGACCTGGACGACGGCGAGCCCCGGCGCGGCCCGGCGGCCAACCCGCAGGAGAAGCTCGAGGTGCGGATGGACGCCGGGCACGTGTTGGCGCGGCTGCCCGCGCGGCACCAGTAGGGCCGCCGGCGCGCCTACCCTGCCCGGCATGAGGCGGACGGCGGCCGGGCTGGCGCTCCTGCTCTGCGCGGGGTGCGGTGCCGCCCCGGCGGTGTCGTCGGCCCCCTCCTCGACGGCGGCGTCGTCGTCCTCCACCGCGCTGTCCTCCGGCCCGCCGGTGCCGCCGGTCGCCGGCATCGAGGCGGTCGCCGTGCAGCTCCGCACCGACGAGGCCGTCGGCGGCCAGGTGCAGGTCCGGGTGACCGACACCGGCAGCGAGCCGTTCACGGTCACCTCCGTCGCGATCGACTCGCCCGGGTTCGCGCCGCTGCCCGACCGCGCGGTGACCGCGGCGTTCGTGCCGGGGCGCACCATCGACCTGCCGACGCCCTTCGGTGAGCCGGTGTGCGACCGCGCCGCCGAGCCCGCGGCCGCGCGACTGACCGTCGTCCGTCCCGACGGGCGCAGCGAGGTGCTGCGCGTGCCGCTCGCGGCCGAGGACCTCACCCGGATCCACGCCGAGACCTGCGCGGCGCGAGCGGTGCTCGCCGTCGCCGGGGTCACCGTGACCGGCCTGGCCCTCGAGGGCGAGACCGTCACCGGGTCGCTCCAACTGACCCGTGGGGGCGACGACGACCGCGCGGTCACCCTGACCCGCCTCGAGGGCAACGTGCTCTACGACGTCGACGCCGACCTGCCGGTGACGCTGACCGAGGGGGAGCCGGGCCGCGAGGTCGGGCTGACGTTCACGACGGCGCGCTGCGACGCTCACGCGCTGGCGGAGACCAAGCAGCCGCACCTGTTCCTGCTCGGCGTGCAGGTGGACGGCGAGGACGAGGTCACCGTGGACCTGCCGCTGGACCAGGCGCAGCGCGACGTGTTGTTCGCGCTGACGGAGAGCGCCTGCTGACCGACCCCTGACGTGGGACCGGTCCGGCCGGCCCGGGGGGAACGGGACGGCCGGACCGGGGTCTGGCGTGCCGGCGCCGTCCGGCGCCGCACTGGTGGTGACCGTAGGTAGTGGGCGACGGCGGCCACGATCCCCCGGACGGGTGCACCTCCCCGTCCGGGTGGTGACGGCGGGCACGGAGGGTTCCGACCGGGCTCCCAGGGGCACCCCCGCCGGGTGTTCCTCTTCTTCTCGAACCGGTTGGGCTGTCTCGGGTCCCTGCTCGTCTCGGCGGTGCTGACGATCGTCGTCCTGCTCGTCCTCGACGTGCTGTGACCGGCCGGTGACCGTCGTGCCCGTCTGGGAGACTCGACGGCAGCGGGCCTCGGGGGATTGTTGTTTCTATCCTGACCTGCCGCTTTGTTCTCCGTCTGCGCATTGACTCCCTGACCTGCTAAGACGCCCCGGCGCCGATCTTGGAACGTCGTTCGGCTGATCCTGGAATGTGCAAGAGCACGGCCGAGCCGACGTGATGCCTCACCAGACTTTCGATCGGGAGGTCGGTCCGGGATGTCGGGATTGGCCATCCCTGGAGCCGCCGGCCCGCGGCTCCATCTGGGGCACCGTCCGTACGGACGGTGCCCCAGGAGATGCTCGGACGCACCGGCGTCGGCTCTCAGGCGATAGGCCACGGGTCACCGCACCCCCCATGCTGGCCGCCTCGTCGACGTTCCGGCTGGCTGCCAAGCGGCACCTGCTGCTTCGCGCAAGAGGGGGCGTTGCCGCGCCGGCACGGCGTCGCCGGCGCGTGTCCGAGATGAGGAGGCGCTGATCGCTGTTTCCGACTCCACGGGTGGCCCTACGCTGCCGACCGTGACGCGCTGATTGGTCTCCTGCCCCGGTTTGGTCGGGTGCGGTCACGGCTGCCGGCTGGTCGCCGATGGCGCGGAGGGGGAACCGGCGATGACCGAGGACTTCGACGGCTCGGGTGGGGTCTTCCTGTCCTGGACGCGGGCCGACACGGAGCGGCGCGGCCCCCTGGGCGAACTCGTGGTTGCTCTGCGGGCGGCGGGGGTGCCGGTGTGGATCGACGACGTCGGGATCGAGCCGTTCGACTCCATCCCCGAGCGGGTGCGGTCCGGGCTGGCGCAGGCGAAGGTGCTGCTGGCCTGGTACTCGCAGGCGTATCCGACCCGGCGGGCGTGCCGGGAGGAGCTGACCCTGGCGCTGCTGGCCGCCGAGCGGTCCGGGCAGGGGGCCGGGCGGGTGCTGGTGGTCAACCCCGAGCCGGGGATGGGGCACGTGCTGGAGGCGCGGCTGCTGGACCGCCGCTTCGCCGGCCCGGACGACCTGGCCGACCTGCCGGGTCTGGCCGCCCGGATCGCCGAGCGCGTCGCCCAACACAGCACCCCGTTCGGTGACCTGCCCGCGCCGGGGCGGCCACGGTGGTACGGGGGTGCGGGTTGGGAGGGCGGCTCCACGCGGTTCGTCGGCCGGCTGGGGCAGCTGTGGGCGGTGCACGACCGGCTGCACCGCACGAGCGGGCTGGTCGGCCCCGGTGCCGCGGGCCGGTCGGTGGCGGTGGTCTCCGGCCTCGGCGGAATGGGCAAGTCGCTACTGGCCGTCGAGTACGCCCACCTGTTCAGCAGCCTCTACCCAGGTGGGGTGGTGTGGCTGTCGGCGGCCGGTAACGACCCCACCGGGACCCCACCCAGCCGCGATCAGACAACTGCGGCCGCGGACACCGCCTTCACCCAGCTGGCCACCGACCTGGGGCTGGACGTTGCGCACCTGGAGCCCGACCGGGTGCGGGAACGGGTCAAGACCGAACTGGACCGGCGAGGCGATGCGGTGCTGTGGATCGCCGACGACCTGCCCACCGGCCTCGATCCGGCCGGGCTGGACGCCTGGCGCTGCCCCGCCACCGTGGTGCACGAGATCCTCACCACCCGCGACCGCGCCCACACCCGCCTGGACGCCGTCGACCTCGACGTGCTCTCCCCCGCCGACGCCCTTGCCCTGCTCACCCAGAACCGCCCACTGCCGGCCGACGAACGCGAGCAGGCCCGGCTGCTCGCCGAGGATCTCGGCCATCACCCGCTGGCGTGCGACGTCGCCGGCCTCTACGTCGCCGGCGCCACGACCTTCACCGACTACCGGGAACTGATCAACGGCAGCCTGGCCGAGTTCGACGAGCTCGCCGACCTGGCCGACCAGCTGCCCGGTGGGCACGCCCGCCAGATCACCGCCACCCTCGCCACCAGCCTGCACCGGCTGGGCGAGGACGCCTGGACCCTGCTCCGCCTGGCCGGCCGGCTCGCCCCCACCGCCATCCCTCGCCACCTCGTCACCGACGTCCTCACCCGACTAACCGGCTCGAATCGGGAGGCTGAACGCGCAGTGGGTCGCGCCCTACGCGACCGGCATCGGGACGGGCTCTACAGCGCCGACCCGGACACCCAGACCGTCCTCGTGCACGTCCTGGTCCGCGCCGCCACAACCCTGCTCGACCCCCACCCCGACCATCAGGCAGCCATCCGCGCCGTCGCCGTCACCGCGCTACTCAACCGGTTCGCGGCCGCCGCGGACGACGTCCGCCGCCATCCGGCTCTGACCGACCTGGGCCCCCACGCCCGCCACCTCACGGCCGGACCTGACGCGCTGGTCGACGTCGATGCCGTGGAACTCCTCGGCTGGCTGGCCCGCTACGACTACGAAGCCGGCCGCCCCGCCGTCGCCGCCGAGGAATACGAACGCATGCTCACCGCCAACGAACGTCTCCTGGGCCCCGACCACCCCGACACCCTCACCAGCCGCGGCAACCTGGCCAGCGCCTACCAGGGCGCCGGACGGCTGGCTGAGGCCCTATCGCTGCACGAGCGCACACTGGCCGACAGCGAGCGGCTGCTGGGCCCCGACCACCCCGACACCCTGGGCAGCCGCAACAACCTCGCGGGCGCCTACCAGGACGCCGGACGGCTGACCGATGCCTTGACGCTGCTTGAGCGCACACTGGCCGACCGCGAACGCCTGCTCGGCCCCGACCACCCCGACACCTTGCGCAGCCGCGGCAATCTCGCTGGCGCCTACTGGGCCGCCGGCCGGACGGACCAGGCACTGCCACTGTTCGAGCGCACGCTGGCCGACCACGAGCGCCTACTCGGCCCCGACCACCCCGCCACCCTCACCGCCCGCAACAACCTTGCCCAGGGCTATCACGACGCCGGCCGGTTGGCCGAGGCCCTGCCGCTGTTTGAGCGCACCATGAACGACAGCGAGCGGCTGCTCGGCCCTCATCACCCCGACACCTTGCGCAGCCGCAACAACCTCGCTGTCGCCTACTCCGATGCCGGCCGCCTGGCCGAGGCGCTGCCGCTGTACGAGCGCACGCTGGCCGACCGCGAACGGCTGCTCGGCCCCGACCACCCCGCCACCCTGACCAGCCGCAACAATCTCGCCGAGGGCTACCGGGCCGCCGGACGACTCACCGAGGCGCTGCCGCTCCACAAGCGCACGCTGGCCGACCACGAGCGCCTCCTCGGCCCCGACCACCCCGCCACCCTCACCGCCCGCAACAACCTCGCCGTCGCCTACTCCGACGCCGGCCGCCTGGCCGAGGCGCTGCGACTGCACGAGCGCACGCTGGCCGACCGCGAGCGGCTGCTGGGCCCCGACCACCCCGCCACCCTCGCCAGCCGCAACAACCTCGCCGCCGCCCGCCACGCCGCCGGACGTCCAGTCAATGACCACTGACCCGCTGCAGGCGGCCTCGGATAGTGGCGTCGAGCAACGGTTCCGGGACCATCGTGACCGTCGATACCCGCGGTCCCGTGGAGAGGCCTATTCCAAGACCGCTAACATCCTCATCTCCGGGGTTTAGATGGCGCTGTCACGCCGACATCGCCACGGTGCCACAAGTCGTTGACCTGGGCAGTCACCTCAACGACTGAGATCTCCGCATACGGGCTGCCACACCGTCGAACCCGCCCCATCCGTAAGCTCATCCGTACGGACGCAGCGTTCGGATCCGCTCGGACACAGCCGATCTTGAGCACCGACGCGACAGACGTCAGGCCGACTTCCCCGCTGCACTGCGCCCTCGTCGGTGTCCCCATCCGTTGCCCTAACGGGGCCCGGTGTGGGTCGCAGCCTGGGCCCGGCTGGCGACCGCGGCCTGTCGTCGCCGCGGTGTCCGGCCGTGCGCTGGTCGCTGTTCCGGCTCAACTGGTGGCCCTACGCTGCCGGTCGTGACGCGGTGAGAGGCGATCCGTAGCCCACCAGGCTGGTGCGGTCACGTTCCTCGGCCTGCGTTCCTGGTCGCGCGGAGGGGGAACCGGCGATGACCGAGGCCACCGACGGGTCGGGCGGGGTGTTCGTGTCCTGGACCCGCCGGGACGAGCAGGAGGGCACCGACCGGCTGGCGGAGATGCGCCAGCTCGTGGAGCTGCTTGAGGAGTCCGGGGTGCCGGTGTGGATCGACGACGCCGGCATCGAGCCGTTTGACTCCATTCCCGACCGAGTGCGGTCCGGGCTGGCCGGCGCGAAGGTGTTGCTGGCTTGGTACTCGCAGGCGTATCCGACGCGCCGCCCGTGCCGGGAGGAGCTCACCCTGGCGCTGCTGGCCGCCGAGCGGGCCGGGCAGGGGCCGGGGCGGGTGCTGGTGGTCAACCCCGAACCCGGCCTCGACCACATCATCGAGCCGCGGCTGCTGGAGAGCCGGTTCGCCACCGCCGACGACCTGGCCGACCTGCCCGCGCTGGCGACACGCATCGCCCAGAAGGTCGCCGCCCAGCCCAGCCCGTTCGGCGCCCTGCCTGTACGTGGCCAGCCGCGCTGGCTGTACGGGGCGGCCGGCTGGAAGGACGGCTCCCGCCGGTTCGTCGGCCGCCTCGGCCAGCTGTGGACCATCCACGACCGCCTGCACCGCGACACCGACCTGGTCGGTGACGAGCCCGGCCGCGGCGTCGCGCTGGTCTCCGGGTTCGGCGGCATGGGCAAGTCCCTGCTGGCCGCCGAGTACGCCCACCTGTTCGCCGACCTCTACCCCGGCGGCGTCGTCTGGCTGTCCGCCGCCGGCAACGACGCCACCGGCGGCAGCCCCAGCCCCGAACAGGCTCGCGCCGACGCCGAGGCCCAGTACATCGAGCTGGCCACCACCCTCGGCCTCTCAGTGGCCAACCTCGAGCCCACGCTCGTGCGCCACCT
This sequence comes from Geodermatophilus sp. SYSU D00696, assembly GCF_054050235.1. NCBI lineage: Bacteria > Bacillati > Actinomycetota > Actinomycetes > Geodermatophilales > Geodermatophilaceae > Geodermatophilus > Geodermatophilus sp. SYSU D00696. The sequence continues at coordinate 8,807 of NZ_JBJGYY010000035.1, forward strand.
GGTCGCCGCCGAACTCGACCGCCGCGGCGATCCCGTGCTGTGGATCGCCGACGACGTGCCCACGGGCCTCGACTCCGCCGGGCTGGGCGCCTGGCGCTGCTCGGCCACCGTCGTCCACGAGATTCTCACCACCCGGGACACAGCCCAGGGCTATCTACCCAGGGCGGTCGACCTCGACGTGCTGTCTCCCGCCGACGCCCTCGCCCTGCTCACCCAGGGCCGCGCCGTGCCCGAGGACGAGCGCGAACAGGCGGGGTTGCTGGCCGAGGACCTGGGCCATCACCCGCTGGCCTGCGACGTGGCCGGCCTCTACATCGCCGGCACCGGGTCTACCGTCACCGCCTACCGGGCGCGCCTGCGGGCCGACCTGGGCCGCTTCGACCAGCTCGCCGCCCGGCTGGCCGACCAGCTGCCCGGCGGACACGCCCGCCAGATCACCACCACCCTCGCCACCAGCCTCGACCGGCTCGGCGACGACGCCTGGACCCTGCTGCGCCTGGCCGGCCAACTCGCCCCCACCGCCATCCCACGCCAGCTCATCGCCGACGTGTTCGCCCGACGGGCGCCCTCCGACGACGAGCCTGACAGCACGGACATCGACGTCGAGGACGCCGTCGACGGGGCACTGCTTGACCCGCACCGCGACGGGCTTTACAGCGTCGACCCGGCCACCCAGACCGTCCTGGTGCACGTCCTCGTCCGCGCCGCCGCCACCCTCCTCGACCCCCACCCGGACCACCAGGCACCCATCCGCGCCGCCGCCGTCGCCGCCCTACTCGACCAGTTCGACGACGCCGCCACCGACGTCCGCCGCCATCCGGCCCTGACCGATTTGGCCGCCCACGTCCGCCACCTCACGGCCGGACCTGACGCGCTGGGCGACGAGGGCTCCGTGGATCTGCTCGGCTGGCTGGCCGGCTACGACCACGAAGCCGGCCGCCCGGCCCTCGCCGCCCAGGAGTGGGAGCGCACGCTGGCCGACTACGAGCGGATGCTCGGCCCCGACCACCCCACCACCCTGACCAACCGCGGGAACCTGGCCAACAGCTACCGGGCCGCAGGGCGACTGGCCGAGGCGCTGCCGCTGCTCGAGCGCACCCTGGCCGACTGCGAACGGATGCTGGGCACCAACCACCCCAACACCCTGACCAGCCGCAACAACCTCGCCGAGGGCTACCGGGACACCGGCCGGCTGGACCAGGCCCTGCCGCTGCTCGAGCGCACCCTCGCCGACAGCGAGCGGATCCTGGGCCCCAACCACCCCGACACCCTGACCAGCCGCAACAACCTCGCCCTCGCCTACCGGGCCGCCGGACGGCTGGACCAGGCGCTGCCGCTGCTCGAAGGCACGCTGGCCGACTGCGAGCGGATCCTCGGCCCCGACCACCCCACCACCCTGACCAGCCGCGGGAACCTCGCCGAGGGCTACCGGGATGCCGGGCGACTGGACCAGGCGCTGCCGCTGCTCGAACGCACACTGGCCGACAGCGAGCGGATCCTGGGCTCCGACCACCCCGACACTCTCACCAGCCGCAACAACCTCGCCACCGCCTGCCACGGCGCTGGGCGACTGAACGAGGCGCTGCCGCTGTACGAGCGGACGCTGGCCGATCAAGAAGGGCTGCTGGGCCCCGACCACCCGAACACCCTGGCCAGCCGCAACAACCTCGCCGAGGGCTACCGGGCCGCCGGCCGGCTGGATCAGGCGCTGCCGCTGCACGAGCGCACGGTGGCTGACTGCGAGCGGCTGCTCGGCCCCGACCACCCGAACACCCTGACCAGCCGTAACAACCTCGCCGCCGCCCACCACGCCGCCGGCCGGCCTGCCGAGGCACTCCCGCTGCTTGAGCGCACGTTGGCCGACCACGAGCGGGTGCTGGGCCCCGAGCATCGGCAACTGGCCGTGGTGCTCCACGGACTGGGCCAGGTCCGCGCCGCGCTCGGCGACCTCCCGGGGGCCGCAGCCACACTGGCCCGGGCTGTCCGCATCGACACTGCCGCCTACGGGCCGGACCATCCCGAGGTCGCCACCGATCTCGACGCCCTCGCCGCCGTCCAGGAGCGGCAAGGGGACGTCGCCGCGGCGGAAGCCACCCGGCGGGAGGCCGCGCGCATCCGTCATGCTCATCCGGAGCAGTGACCTGGGCAGGAGAACGACGCCCGCGGCCGGCTGCCAACCCCAAGAGAGCACCTCCGCGAACCTCCACCCGAGGGCCGTCTGGGAGCCTCCGTCCGGGCCACCCGGTCAGCAAGGGTCGGGAAAGCGGCACCCTCACTGTCGCCGCTGTCTGGGATGGTCCGGGAGTCCTACGCTGCCTCGCATGGCGCGGTGGGGGGCAGACAGCGTGCAGGTCGGCCTGCAGTTGGGCGTGGTCACGGTGGCCGGTACCTGGAAGCCGAAGGACGAGGAGCGCCGGGCGGCCTGGGAGCTCTACGTCGAGCTGGCCACGAGGATCGCGGTGGTGCCCCTGGCGCCGGGTGAGGGGCTGCTGCGCGAGGCACTGTCCAGCCTGTACTCGCTGTTCGGCATCACCCGCGACGTGCTGCGCCGCTACGGCCCCGGCGTGGCCCGGCCGCGGCCGGAGGGTGAGTACAGCTTGGGGGAACTGGCGGTGCTGGTGCTCAACTACGAGCTGCGGCCGCTGCTGGCCCGCTGGCATCCGCTGCTGGAGACCTGGGAGGCCGACCGCCCGGCCGAGCGGTCGCAGACCGCCCACGAGGACGCCTGGGAACACGCCGACCGGCTGCGCGGTGAGCTGGAGCAGACCCGGCAGCGGCTGGTCGGCTACGCCGACCTGCTCGCCGACGCCGCCCGCGTCCCGCCGCTGAGCGCCTACCCCACGCCCTGACCCGGCCGGTCGATCGCTTGACGGGAGACCCAGCGGTGAGGACGGACTTGGGCGACGCCGGTGGGGTGTTCGTGTCGTGGACCCGCCGGGACGAGCAGGAGGGCACCGACCGGCTGGCGGAGATGCGCGAGCTGGTGGAGCTGCTCTGGGAATGCAAAGTGCCGGTGTGGCTCGACGACGCCGAGATCGGCCCCTTCGACCCCATCCCCGAGCGGGTGCGGGCCGGGCTCAGTGACTCGCGGGTGATCCTGGCGTGGTACTCGGCGGCGTACCCCACGCGTCGAGCGTGCCGGGAGGAGCTGACCCTGGCACTGCTGGCCGCCGAGCGGGCCGGGCAGGGTTCGGGGCGGGTGCTGGTGGTCAACCCCGAACCGGGCATGGATCACGTGCTGGAGGCGCGGCTGCTGGACCGCCGCTTCGCCGGCCCCGACGACCTGGGCGACCTGCCGGCGCTGGCCGCCCGGATCGCCGAGCGCGTCGCCCAACACAGCACCCCGTTCGGTGACCTGCCCGCGCCGGGGCGGCCGCGCTGGTACGGCGGCGCCGGCTGGGAAGGCGGATCGCACCGGTTCGTCGGCCGGCTCGGGCAGCTGTGGGCCGTGCACGACCGGCTGCACCGCACCACCGGGCTGGTCGGCCCCGGCACCGCGGGGCGGGCCGTCGCCGTCGTCTCCGGGTTCGGCGGGATGGGCAAGTCGCTGCTGGCCGTCGAGTACGCCCATCTGTTCGCCGACTGCTACCCCGGCGGGGTGGTGTGGCTGTCCGCTGCCGGTAACGACCCCACCGGCACCCCACCCACGCCCGAGCAGACCCAGGCCGCCGCCGACAGCGCCTTCACCCAGCTGGCCACCGACCTAGACCTGGACGTCGCGCACCTGGAACCCGACCGTGTCCGCGAAAGGGTCAAGACCGCCCTCGACGAGCGCGGGCAGCCGGTGCTGTGGATCGCCGATGATCTGCCCACCGGCCTGGATGCGGCCGGGCTGGACGCCTGGCGCTGCCCGGCCGCGGTGGTGCACGAGATCGTCACCACCCGCGACCGCGCCCACACCCGCCGCGATGCCGTCGACCTCGACGTGCTTTCCGAGCCTGACGCCCTTGCCCTGCTCACCCAGGGCCGCCCGCTGCCCGACGACGAACGCGAGCAGGCCCGATTGCTGGCCGAAGACCTCGGCTGGCATCCGCTGGCCTGTGACGTCGCCGGCCTCTACATCGCCGGCGCCACCACCTTCACCGCCTACCGGGAGCTCATCAACGGCAGCCTCGCCGAGTTCGACGAGCTCGCCGCCGACCTGGCCGACCAGCTCCCCGGCGACCACGCCCGCCAGATCACCGCCACCCTGGCCACCAGCCTGCGCCGGCTCGGTGACGACGCATGGACCCTGCTACGCCTCGCTGGACAACTCGCCCCCACCGCCATTCCTCGCCAACTCGTTGTTGACGTCTTCCGCCAACGCACAGTCTCGAACGGCAAGGCCAACCGTTTGGTCAACCGCGCGCTGCATGACCCGCATCGAGACGGGCTCTACAGCGCCGTTCAGACCACGCAGACCGTCCTCGTGCACGTCCTCGTCCGAGCCGCCGCCACCTTCCTCGACCCACACTCCGATGACCAGGCGCGAATCCGCGCCGCCGCCGTCACCGCGCTGAACGACCGCTTCGGCGATGCCGCGGCCGACGTCCGCCGCCACTCGGCTCTGACGGACCTCGCCCCTCATGCTCGCCACCTCACGAGTGCCCCCAGACTTGACACCGGTCAGGATCTGGCACTCCTCGATTGCCTCGCCCGTTACGACGGCGCGGCCGGGCGCCCCGCCGTCGCGGCCGAGGAGTTGAAGCGTGCCCTCACCGACCGCGAACGGCTGCTGGGCTCCGGCCACCCGGACACCGTGAGTAGTCGCGGCAATCTCGCCTACGCCTATGCGGAGGCGGGCTGGGTGGACCGGGCTGTGCCGCTGCACGAGCTGACCCTCGCCGACTGTCTGCAGCTGTTGGGCCCCAACCACCCCAACACACTGACCAGCCGCAACAATCTCGCCAACGCCTACTGTTCAGCTGGTCGGTTTGACGAGGCGCTGGCGGAACACAGGCGCACGCTTACCGACCGCGAACAGGTCCTCGGCCCTGACCACCCCGACACCTTGAAGAGCCGCGGCAACCTAGCCAACGGCTATCTTCAGAGTGGCCATCCACACCAGGCATTACCGCTGTACGAGGGCATCAGGGCTGATCTCGAGCGCCTTCTCGGTCCTGAGCACCCTGACACTCTGAAACTCCACAACAACCTGGCCACTGCCTATAGCAGGGTCAGCCGCCTGGCGGAGGCTGTGACGCTGCATGAACGGACTCTTGCTGCCCGAGAACGCATCCTCGGCCCCGACCACCCCGACACCCTGGAAAGCCGCCACAACCTGGCCAACGCCTATCTTCAGGGTGACTGTCCACACCAGGCATTACCGCTGTACGAGGGCATCAGGGCTGATTTCGAGCGCCTTCTCGGTCCTGAGCACCCTGACACCCTGAAACTCCACAACAACCTGGCCACTGCCTATGACAGGGTCAGCCGCCTGGCGGAGGCTGTGACGCTGCATGAACGGACTCTTGCTGCCCGAGAACGCATCCTCGGCCCCGACCACCCCGACACCCTGAGCAGCCGTCACAACCTCGCGACAACGTATAGGAAGGCCGAACGATCAGGAGAAGCCGTGTCGCTACACGAGCAGACGCTCGCGGCCAGAGAGCGCTTGTCGGGGCCCGACCACCCCGACACCCTCACCAGCTGCAATAACCTCGCCAATGCCTACTTCTCAGCGGGCCGACCAGACGCAGCGATGACGCTGCACGAGCGGACTCTTGCCGCCCGAGAACGCGTCCTAGGTCCATACCATCCCGACACCTGGAGCAGCCGCGAGAACCTAGCCATCATTCGCCGGAGCAGTCCTTTCCAGGGGAAACGCCGTCCGAGGTGGATACCGTCTTGGTGGCGCAAGCGGTGATCGTTTGTGGGGTCGGCGTACCGGGTCGAGGAACACCGCGCTGATCGTGCAGAGGGGGAACCGGCGATGGCCGAGGACACAGCCACGACGGGCGGGGTGTTCGTGTCGTGGACGTGCTCGACCAGACCCTCCTTGACGACGACAACGAGGATGAACTCGACGAGGATCAGCCCACCGTCAAGGACACCGACGCCGTCCCGCTCACAGAGCAGGACCTTCAGGACATGCGCGAGTACGCCGACCGCATCGCACGGGTGCGAGACACCAAGTTCGCCGCTCTGGAGCTCGAACTGGACGAGGCCCGCGGAGCGGGCCACAGCACCATCGTTTTCACCCAGTTCACCGACACGCTCGACTCGCTGCGCGACCGTCTCCACCCGCGATACCGCAGCCAGCTCGGCACCTTCACCGGCGACGGCGGACGGGTCTATCGCGAGCACGAGGGCTGGGTCGACATCAGCAAGCGCGACCTCGTCGAGGCGATCCGCGCCCGAGCCGTGACCGTCCTGCTCGCGACCGACGCCGCCAGCGAGGGACTGAACCTCCAGACGTGCAGCTACCTCGTCAACTACGACATGCCCTGGAACCCGATGCGCGTCGAGCAGCGCATCGGCCGCATCGACCGGCTTGGACAGACCCGCAACACGATCGTCGTCCGCAACTTCTTCATCGAAGGAACCGTCGAGGAGGCGGTCTACCGCGCTCTCGCGAACCGCATCGACCTGTTCAGCGGGATCGTCGGTGGACTCCAGCCGATCCTGGGCGCTGTCGAAGGCGCCTTCCGTAGCGTCTTCCGCGCGCCGAAGAGCGAGCGCGCTCAAGAGCAGGCAGCGGGCATTCGCAGCCTCATCACGTTGGTGGACGACAACCCCGCGAGCAGCATCCCCCTGGATGCCGACGAGGACCCGCTGCCGATCCCGCCGCCCCAGCCGAGCCCCGTCTCCCTCGCCGACATCCGCGATGTCGTCATCGAACGCCTCGGGGAGGTGCTCGACCAGCCTGACCGCCCGATCACAACCAACCTGGCCCGCGCTAGCCGCGACCCGGAGAGCTGGGTGGCCCTTGCCACCTACGGGCACCCCATGCTCGCCGCCGCGCTCGCCAAGCACGCCGACGGCGGGTTTCAGGGCCCGCTCGTCGTTCTCGAGGACGGATCCGCCGGACCCGCCGTCGCGTACCGCGCCGACACCGTGCCTCCCCGTCCGGCGACTCGGCTCGCCGACGTCGACGAGCTTGGCCCCTCCGTCAGCCGTACGGAGGCGGAGGCGGCCGCAGCAGTCGAGCTCACGAGAGCTGTCTCAGCACGCCAGCAGCGCGAAGCAGCCGTCGCCCGCAACAGGCAAGACGACGCTCTCAGCCGCATCCGCGAGCGGTACGTCGCCCTGGTTCACGAGATCCTCCACGACGCCGCCGCCGCATCCCGCGCGCAGGGAGACACAGACGAGCCGGGCCTGCTGTGGCTCGACCTCAAGAACGAGAACAGCTCGCTGCGGTACCTCGACGCGCTCCGCCAGCGGCTCGGCGTCGGAAAGGGGCCCCTGCTGCGCAAGCCGCTCGACGACGAGTCCCTGCTAGACGAGACCGAGTGGGCGCGCCGGAGATACGGGTACAGCGAGCGCGTCAAGGCACTTGCCGCCGAAATCAACCAGCTCGCCGCATCGGAAGGCTGACCGACCTGCAATGCGAGCTTCCGAAGGTGCGGCTGCGCCGGCGGCGGCATGGGCAGAGTGAAGCCAGCGTCGGCGATGAGCTCCGGGTGGCGGGCCACTGAGCTGCCGTAGGCTCGCGGGGTAGGCGGGATCCGGCACCTGACCACGGAGATAACCCCGAGGGAAATCCCGAGGCCAACACCGATCGAAAGACGGATCCCCCCGGGCCTCTAGCTCAACTGGCAGAGCAGCGGACTTTTAATCCGCGGGTTGTGGGTTCGATCCCCACGGGGCCCACCCTGCTGACCTGCAAGGGTCCAGCACTACGCAGTTGTTGCCCGGAGGCCGGTGCCAGTGTGACGACGGGTTCGGGTGGCGCGCCGCGGTCACCTGGCGGCAGGTGCACCACTACGGCTGGGGCCGGCACCTGACCTCGGTACGGCCGGAGCACGTGCGCCTGCCGTGACCACCGGCGCCTGAAGCACCTGCGGCTACGGCGTCAGCGCCGCGCACGGGGTCTCGCCCTCCAGGTACGAGTGGCGGCCGTGGTAGTCGACGACGTTCTCGTGGCCACCGAAGGTGAAGATGATGCCCGCGTCATGTTGGACGACCCGGCCGTCCGGTCCTGTGACGTGCGCAAGCAGGCCGACCTTGCGGTGGCCGGTGTCGGCGTAGTCGAAGTCCGTCCAGTGGGCGGATTGGTGGATCGTGATCCCGTTGGCACTGAAGTCGGCGTCGTAGGTGATGTGCACCTGGGCGCGGACGAAGTCCCCGTCCGCGTCGAACACGACCGTGTAGGTGCCTCTCACGAACTCGTCCACGACCACGGGGAAGTCGCAGATTGCGGGCTCGACGAACGGCGGTGGGTCTTCGGTGAAGCTGCTGTGCTCGACGGTCACCGGGGCAGCCAGGGCCGGGCCGGCACTGGCCGCGAGTCCGCCGGCGGCGGCCGCTACTGCGATGAACACCCGGCGACCACGCATCTCGGCCTCGATCCATCAGCGGGCCCGTCAGTCGAGCCGACGAGGGGCCGGCCTCCTCGCGGCGCTCACGGAGGCACAGGGTCGTTGGCCCCTCCGGGCTGTGTGCGCCAGCAGAGACCTTCCCCACCTGGACAGGTCACCGCACCCCGGGCGTGAAACCCTCGGGCGGGGCCGTGTCTCGACCGGACAGCACGGGGCCCCGCCGTCATGCAGACAGTGGGGCCCCGCAGTGACCTGCCGATCAAGCCCACCTGTAGCCGCGCATCTGCTTACCTCCCCGCTCGCTGGTTGTTCCGTCACCGGTGAGTCCGGCTGACCGTGGGGCTGTTGACGGTACGGCGGTCGCCCTAGGGCCCGAGGACCCTTGCTCGCGTGTCTCCAGCGGCGTGTTGCACGATCCCGCCGGGTGGACCCGTCGACAGCAACCGTGGAACGTGGGTCCGCGTCCTCCTGCTCAGGGTGGGGAGGCCCCGGACGGTGTGGCTTCTCCTGGCGGGGCCGTTCTGTTGTGGTGCCGTTTGTGTGCCAGTGCAGACCGTTCATGGTCGTCCGGCATCGGTCGTTGTGGTCTCGTGACCGTGCTGACCTGCGACTCTGTACGGAGTGAACGACCCCGAACGGTGTCCCTCAGAGCTCCGATCCGCGGGTTGTGGGTTCGATCCCCACGGGCCCACCGGAGGCTGCGACGTCCGCTTCCGCGGCGCAACGCCCGATGAGTCCTGTGTCCGGTGTCGGTCGGAACCACATGAGCGTCGGGACCCAGTCGATCCGGCTGGACATGACCGTGTCCCTCGACGGCTTCGTCGTCGGGCCGGAGGACAGCCCGCAGGAGCCGATGGGCATCGGCGGCTTCCGGCTGTTCAACTGGCTGGACCACCGACTCGACCCGGGACCGAACGGGCAGGTGTTCGCCGAGTCGATGGCGACGAGGGCCGTCGTCTCGGGACGCCGCACCTACGAGCACGCCGGCCACTGGAACGGCGACCACCACGACGGCGTCCCGGTCTTCGTGCTCACCCACCAGGTGCCGGAGGAGCCTCCCCCGGGCAGCGTGCGCTTCGTCACCGACGTCCGCGCCTGCGCCGCGCAGGCCCGCGCCGCCGCCGGTGACGCCGACGTGCTGGTCCTCGGCGCCGGCGCCGCCCAGGCGCTGCTCCGGGCCGGTGAGCTCGACGAGATGGAACTGCACGTCGTCCCCGTCCTCCTCGGCGGCGGACGACGGCTGTTCGACCACCTGCCCGCCGAGCGGACCGAGCTGGAGCTGACCCGCGAGCTGAACGCCGCCGATGCCGATCCGGAACACCGGGTCCTGCACCTCCGCTATCGGATACGGCGACCGCTCCCGACGTCGGACGCGGGAGGGGACCGATGAGGACGTTGCACGTGGGCCTCCGGGTCGCCGATCCCGAGCGGGCGCTCGCCTTCTACACCGCCGTCGGCTACGAGGTGGTCGGCCGGGTGCCGGACACCCCGGTCGGACATCTGACGATGCTCAAGCTGCCCGACGACGACGTGGTGCGCATCGAGCTCGTCTTCGACCCCACCGGGGCTCCCGGGGACCGGGGGAGCGGCCTCAGCCACCTGGTCGTCTCGGTGGAGTCGATGCACGCCACGGTCGCCGACCTCAGGACGAAGGGCATCGAGGTCGCGGACCCCACGTCGCCCGACGACTCGGCGGACTTCCTGACCGCCTGGATCACCGACCCCGACGGCAACCGGATCGAGCTGGTCCAGTGGCCCGCCGGGCACCCCGACGGTCTCACGGCGGCCGACTGGGCGTGACCGCGCCGGAGGCGTCGCGCCGGAGCGCGAGCGCTCAGCCGAGGGCCGGCACCGCGGTGGACGGGTCGCCGTCGGCGGCAGCGGCCAGGGCCGGAACCACCTCGTCCAGCAGGTAGGGCAGCGACAGGGGGCTGCCGAAGCCGAGCGCGGCGGACACGTCGCCGGAGTAGCCGCCGAGCAGGACCGTGCGGCCCTGGGTCACCACGTCGAGGACCGAGAACAGCCGGTCCGCGTCGGCGTCCGCCTGGTCGTACCCGTTCACCGCCAGCACGTCGGCCTCGAGCAGGTCCAGCCGCTCCTGGCTGACGTCGGTGCTGGCGTCGGGGACGGTGAAGCCGAGGTCGCTGAAGAACTGGGTCCGCAGGTCGTCCCGGCCGAGCAGGTAGTGGCCCGAGCCGACACCGGTCAGGTCCACGGCGAGCGAGCGGTCGGCGAAGCCGGGGTTCTCGTCGACGGCCTCCTGGAACCGGCCCTCGACGTCGTCGACCAGCTGCTGCGCCTCGTCCTCGCGGCCGAGCGCCTGGCCGATGAGCAGCGTCTGCTCCTGCCACGGGGTGGCTCCGTCGGCGTACTCGTCGGTCTGCGCGAGCGTGGGCGCGATGCCGGACAGCTGGTCGTAGACCGTCTGGTCCATGAAGGAGTAGACGCCCACGATCAGGTCGGGCTCCAGGGCGGCGACGGCCTCGAGGTCGATCTCCTCACCGCCCACGGTCGGGACGTCCTCCGCCGGGAGCAGGTCCTCCGCCCAGGGGCGGGTCGTGGCGTCGTAGTCCCCCAGGAGTTCGCGTTCCCCGACCGGCGTCACGCCTAGGGCCAGCACGAAGTCCTGGTCGTTGAAGCCGACGGTGACCACGCGCTGCGGTTCCTCGGGGATCTCCGTGGTGCCGTACTTGGTCTCGATCGTGACCGGGAAGGCGCCCGACGAGGAGGATCCCGCGGCGGGTGCGGAGCCGTCCTCCGACCCGCCGCAGGCGGTCAGACCTGCTGACAGGGCCAGGACGGCGAGGGGAACCACGAGACGGGACGGCCGCAGCGGGGCCGGACGATGAGACACCAGGCGAGGTTAGCCTGGCCTAAGTAATGGCCGCGTGGTCGCCCCGGCGCGGGCCGGCGTCAGTACTCGGTGCACTCCCCGGCGGGCAGGTCGGGGTGGCCGTGGAGCACCAGGCTCGTGCCGCCAGCGTCCTGCACGTCGACGTACGGGTCGGCGATGCCGTGCCCCTGCAGCCAGGCGACCGTGCCCTCGCACACGGCGACCGCCTGCTGCGCCTCCGGGCTCCCGGCCCCGCTGCCGGGGTCGACGAGGCTGGTCCGGACCGCGACCCGGCCGGGCTCGGTCCGCTCGGCGGAGACGATCGCCGCGCCCCACACGGCGCCCCCGGCGGCGGTCCGCAGCTCCTCGGTGACGTCGCCGACCTCCGCGACCGGCGGTGCCTCACCCCCGGACGGCGCCGGCACCACGGACGGGCTCCCGCCGGGCGGCGTCGTCGTCGACGTGGCGGCGGGCTCGTCCGCGCCGTCCTGCCCGGTCGCGAGGATGCCGACGACCGCGAGGACGGCGACGAGGTCGGCCGCGACCAGCGCCCACCTGAGCCAGGGCCTGCGCTTCTGGCCTGCGCCCCCGTTCATCCCGCGGACCCTGGTGCGGACTCCCCGCCCCCGGGCCCCTCTCCGTCGTCGCGGTTCCCGGCCGTCCGGTCCGGTGGCACGACGATCACACCACCGGGGTGAACGCATCGCGACACGATGCCTATCGATTGACATTCGATAGATCATCCGTGACAGTCGGCGGCATGCAGACGGTGCGTCGGGCGGTCGGACCGCTCAGGGTCCTGCTCGCGGTGGTCTTCCTCGCCCTGGTGGGTGCCCAGGCGTGGGCGGTGCCCCGGATGGTCCCCGACCTGGCCGACCCCTCGCTGGAGCAGTCGGTCGTGCGGTGGGTGATGACGGCCGCCGCGGTGCTCGCGCTGCTGTGCGTGCAGGTCGTCATCGTGTGCACCTGGCAGCTGCTGACGCTGGTCACCACCGACCGCATCTTCAGCGACGGCGCCTTCCCCTGGGTCGACGCCATCGTCGGCGCGATGGCCGCGGGGTGGGCGATGCTCCTGGGCACCTGGGTCTGCGTCTACTACTTCATCGTCGACGGCGTCAGCGACGACGCGGCGCTGTTCGTGATCCTGCTGGTGCTGCTGCTCGTGGGCGCCGTCGTCGGGCTGCTCATGGTGGTGATGCGCGCCCTGCTGCGGCAGGCCACGGCACTGCGCACCGACATGGAAGCGGTCATCTGATGCCCATCGTCGTGCGCATCGACGTCGAGCTGGCCCGGCGGAAGATGAGCGTGGGGGAGTTCGCCGACCGGGTCGGCCTCACCCCGGCCAACGTGGCGGTCCTCAAGAACGGCCGCGCCAAGGCCGTCCGCTTCAGCACCCTCGAGGCGATGTGCCGGGTGCTCGACTGCCAGCCCGGCGACCTGCTCGAGTGGGTCCCCGACGGCCAGGACGCGCCGCAGGCCGCCCAGGAGGCCCACCGGTGATCACCGTCCGCGGGCTGACCAAGCGCTACGGCGCCGTCCTCGCCGTCGACGACCTCACCTTCGACGTCGAGCCGGGGAAGGTCACCGGCTTCCTCGGTCCCAACGGGGCCGGCAAGTCCACGACGATGCGCGCGGTGCTCGGCCTGGACCGGCCGACGGCGGGGACAGCCCTGGTCAACGGGCGCCCGTACGCGGCGCTGGCCGAACCGCTGCGCGAGGTCGGGGCGATGCTCGACCCCGGCGCGGTCCACCCCGGCCGCACCGGCCGCGCCCACCTGCGCGTGGCCGCGCGGACCAACGGCATCCCGCGGCGCCGCGTCGACGAGGTGGTCGAGCAGGCCGGGCTGGGCGCCGCGGCGCGCCGCCGGATCGCCGGCTACTCGCTGGGCATGCGCCAGCGCCTCGGCATCGCCGCGGCCCTGCTCGGCGACCCCGGCGTGCTCCTGTTCGACGAGCCGGTCAACGGCCTCGACCTCGACGGCGTCCGCTGGATCCGCGGGTTGCTGCGCCGGCTCGCCGACGAGGGCCGCACCGTGCTGGTGTCCAGCCACCTGCTGAGCGAGGTCGAGCAGACCGCCGACCGGCTGGTGGTCGTCGGCCGCGGCCGCCTGGTCGCCGACACGACCACCGCGGAGCTCCTGCGCGGCCTCGGTGGTCGCCGGGTCCGGGTCCGGTGTGCCCGGCCCGACCTGCTGCTCCCCGGGCTCCGGGCGCGTGGAGCCGCCGTCGAGCAGGTCGACGCGCACGAGCTGCAGGTCGAGGGGATCGGCGCCGAGGAGGTGGGCGAGGTCGCGGCCTCCGCGCAGGTCCCGCTGCACCACCTGTCGGAGGTCCGGCAGTCCCTCGAGGAGGCCTACCTGGCGCTGACCGCCGGCAGCGTGGAGTACGCCGGCCGCGACGAGGCGCCCGCGGGGGTGGCCCGGTGACGGCGGTCCTGGCGCGCGGAGCCGGTCGGGTGCCGGCCCGGCGCGTGCTCGCCCGCACCTGCGCCGCCGAGTGGACCCGGCTGTGGACCGTCCGCACCAGCTGGTGGTTCCTGCTGGCGGCCGCCGTCGTCCTGGTCGGCCTCGGGGTCGTCGCCGGGGTGGAGGCGGCCGCCGACCCCGTGTCGTCCGGGGGTGACCCGGTCTGGCCCGGGGTGACCGCCTTCGTCATGCCCGCCCAGTTCGCGCTGCTCGGCCTGGCCCTCACGGCGGTCACCGCCGACCACGCCACCGGCGGGATCGTGCCCACCCTGCAGTGGACGCCCCGCCGTGGCCTCCTGCTCCTCGCCCGCGCGGCGGTGGCGGTGGGCACGGCCACCGTCGCGGGTGTGCTGCTCGCCCTGGCCTCCGCCCTCGCCGCGCACGCGGCCCACCCCGACCTCACCCTGCCGGTCGACCAGGGGCTCGACGCGGTGGGCACCGTCGCGCTCGTCGTGGCCGCCGGTGCCGCGCTCGCGGTCGGGCTGGGTGCCCTGCTGCGCAGCACCGCCGGCGCACTCGTGGTGGTCTTCCTGCTGGTGCTGGTCCTGCCCCTGGTCCTGCCCCAGTTCGGCCAGGCGTGGGCCACCACGCTGGCCGAGGCGCTGCCCGGCTCCGGCGCGGCGTTCCTGCTCTTCGGCGGCGAGCCGGCGGGGATGACGTGGACGTCGTCGGTGACCGTCCTGCTCGCCTGGGCCGCCGGCGCCCTGCTGCTCGGCTGGCTGCGGTTCACCCGGGACGACGTCCGGTGAACGCCGACGTCCTGGTGGTCGGCGCCGGGCTGGCCGGGCTGCACACCGCGACGCAGCTCGCCCGCCGCGGGCACGACGTCCTGCTCGCCGACCGGCGGACCGTGCTCTCCGGCGCCGTCCGCACCACGGGGATCTTCGTCCGCAAGACGCTCGACGACTTCCCGCTGCCCACGGAGCACCTCGGCCCGCCCATCCGGCGGACGGTGCTCTACCCGCCCGCGCTGGACCGCCCGGTGGTCCTCGACAGCGACCGCGACGAGTACCGGGTGGGCGACATGGGCCCGCTGTACGACGCCGGCGCCCGCGCCGCCGCCGACGCCGGCGTGCGGATCGCCCTGGGCACCCGCTACACCGGCCGGGACGGCGGCACCTGCCTGCTCGCCGGCCCCGGTGGGCCGGTGCGCGTGCGGGCCCGCTTCGTCGTCGGCGCCGACGGGGCCCGCTCCCGGGTGGCCCGCGACCTGGGCCTGGACCGCAACACGCACCTGCTGGTGGGCGCGGAGGAGGTCTTCCCGGTCACCGGCAGCGCGGGGCCGCCGGCCTTCCACTGCGTCCTCGACCCCACGCTCGCGCCCGGCTACCTGGCCTGGGTGGTCGACGACGGCCGGCACGCCCACGTCGGCGTGGCCGGGTACGCCGACCGCTTCCCCGACGGCCTGCGCCGGGCCCTGGCGCGGTTCCGCGCGACGGCACCCGGGCTGGCCGGCGTGGCCGTAGCCGGCGACGTCGAGCGGCGCGGGGGCCCGATCCCGGTGGGCGGGCTGCTGCGGCGGATCGCCTGTGCCGACGGGCTGCTCGTCGGGGACGCCGCGGGCGCGGTCTCCCCGCTCACCGCCGGCGGCCTCGACCCCTGCCTGCGGCTGTCCGAGCACGCCGTCGACGTCCTCGACGACGCGCTGCGCGCCGGGCGGTCCGACGCGCTGGCGCACTACGACGGAGCCGCGCTGCGCCGGCGCTTCCGGGGCCGGCTCGCGCTGCGCCGGGGGCTGGCGCAGGTGCGCACGCCCGCGATGGCGACGGCGGCGTTCGCGCTGCTGCGCACGCCGCCGGGCCGCGCCGCGGCCTGCCGCGTCCTCTTCGGCGACCGCTCGTTCCCGACGGTCGCCCGGACCGTGCCCGCCGCGGCGGCGGTGTGAGGGATCAGAGCACGGTGGAGCCGTACATCTCGCCGAGCGGGTCGGCGATCAGCTCGATGCGGGCGCCGTCGGGGTCGCGGAAGTAGACCGAGACGCCGCTGTGGACCTCGTGCTCGACGCCGGCGTCGGTGAGCCGCTGCACCAGCTCCTGCCAGCGCTCGGGCTCGACGCTGATCGCCATGTGGTGCAGCCCGCCGAGCACCTCGGCGTACGGGCCGACGTCCAGGCCGGGGAAGTCGAAGAAGGCCAGCAGGTTGCCGTGGCCGATGTCGAAGAAGAAGTGCGAGGAGCCGGGGTAGTCGCGGTTCTCGATCAGCTCGGTGAGCGGGAAGCCGAGCACGTCCTGGAAGAACCGGATCGTCCGCTCGACGTCGCTGCTGATCAGCGCGGTGTGGTGCAGGCCGCGCGCGGTCGAGGCGGGGCGCTCGTCGGCGGGCCTGAGGTGCGCGGCGCGGATGCGGTCGCGCTCGGCGTCCAGGGCCGCCAGGTCGCGGGTCTGGGTCATCTCGGGGTCACCTCGGGTCGGGGGTCGGCGGGCAGCCTGAACTGGGCGCGGCGGTGGGCGGGGACGAGGTCGAGGTAGTCGGGGTGGTGCTCGATCCAGGCGCGGATGAACGGGCAGAACGGGAGCACCGCCCCGCCCTCCGCGCGGACGGCGTCCAGCGCCCGCCGGGCGAGCACGGACCCGAGCCCCCGGCCCTCGAAGGCCGGGTCGATCACGGTGTGGGTGAACGACACCGACGACGGCGTCCGCCGGTACTCGGCGAACCCGGCGACCTCGCCGTCCACCAGCACCTCGAAGCGGGAGGCATCGGGGCGGTCGACGACCTGCGCTGCGTTGTCGGTCACGGCTGTCCTCCGGTCGTCGGGGGCTCCGGTCGGCAGGGGCTCCGGTCGGCAGGGGCATCGTGGCGCAGGACGGCGGGGCGTGACCAGGGTGCGGCGGCGCGGCGGTCAGGCCGGGACGTGCGGGCGACCGGGCGCCGGGGCCGGCGCGGCGCGGCCCAGGACCACCGGCAGGGCCTCGTGGCCGCGCAGGACGATCGTGCCGCGGCGGCGGGACGGCCCCGCCGGTGCGAGGTCGGGGAACCGCTCGAACAGCGCCTGCAGCGCGACCTCCCCCTCCATCCGCGCGAGCGCGGCGCCGAGGCAGAAGTGGATGCCGCTGGAGAAGGCGACGTGGTCGCGGGCGTTGGCACGGGTGACGTCGAAGACGTGCGGGTCGGCGAAGACGAGCGGGTCGCGGTTCGCCGCGGCCAGCACCAGGATCACCAGGTCGCCCGCGCGGACCGGGACGCCGGCGACCGTGGTGTCGCGCAGCGCCCGCCGCCCGGTCCGCTGCACCGGTGACTCGACCCGCAGCACCTCGTCGACGGCGTTGGGCCACAGCGCGGGGTCCGCGGCGAGCAGGCGGCGCTGGTCGGGGTGGGCGAACAGCAGCGCGGCGCCGTTGCTGACCAGGTTGACCGTCGTCTCGAAGCCGGCGCCGAACACCAGTGCGGCGGTGGCCAGCAGCTCCCGCTCGGTGAGCGCGCTGCCGTCGTCGTCGGCCGCGGTGACGAGGGCCGACAGCAGGTCCTCGCCGGGGTCGCGGCGCAGCCGCCGCAGGTGCCCGCGGAACCAGGCGTCGAGCTCGGCGAGGTTGCGCTCCACCTCGCGGTGGGTGCGCCAGGACACGCCCATGTCGAGGCTCGGGGTGGCCCCGTCGGCCCAGGCGAGGAACTGCTCGCGCATGCCCACCGGCACCCCGAGCACCTCGGAGATGACCGTGACCGGCAGCAGGCTCGCGTAGCGCGCGACCAGGTCGACCGGCCCGCCGGGCGCGGCGGGGCCGTGCTCGAGGTCGTCGAGCAGCTCGTCGGCGATCGAGCGCGTGCGCTCGCGCAGCCGGGCGACGGCGCGGGCGCTGAAGGCGCGGCTGACCAGCCGGCGGTAGCGGGTGTGCTCGGGCGGGTCGACGGCCAGCATCGACGGCGCGTCGATCGGCCCCACGCTCGGCCGGGGGCCGGCCAGCCGCAGCGCGGCCCGCAGCACCGGCGGCAGGCCCTCGGTGCGCGACCCGCCGATCTGCCCGAAGTCGGGGCTGCGCAGCACCTCGGTGCACACGGCGTGGTGGACGCTGACCTTGGAGAACGCGCCGCCCACCAGCGGCGCGGGACGGCGCAGCCGCTCGTAGTGCGCGTACGGGTGCTCCCGGACGGCGGGGTCGCGGAGCACCTCGGCGTCGGGGTTGCCGGCGCGGGCGCGGGCCCGGATCGCCAGCCGCATCACCCCGTGCGTCGCGGCCCAGCGCACCGTGCCGCGTGCCGTCGACCCCGCCGTCATCCCGCCGCCTCCCGTGTGCCCGCGGGCCGGTACCGCTCGGTACGGCCGGGCACCGCCATCCTGCGCAGCGCGCCCGCCCGCCGTCCACCCGGCCGGTCCCCGGGGACGCGCCGGGGACTTGAGCCGAACCGGCGTCACCGCGCGGTTTCGGCACATCCCCACGCTCCGCGCAGCGTGACACGGTCGACATGTGGGCGGTTGGCGGGGCCGGTCACCGTCCCGGACCAGCGCGTTCGCAACGATCCGGGAACGCCGTGTCCCGCGGGTCCTCCGCGGCCGTGCGGCGGGCTCCGCGCGCCCTACGTTTCCACCACCCGCACCGCCCTTCCCCGGTGGTCGCGGTCGCCGTCGCACTTCCCCTCGACGGCCCCCATGGACGGGACGAACGGTGGACACGGTGGTTCTGCGCAGCAGTGAGGTCCGGCTCGACGGCGAGGCGCGTCTGGGCTGGTGGTTGGTGAGCGAGGACGAGTTCGGCTCCGGCCGGCTGGTGGACGGGCCCTTCCCCGACCGCTCGGGCGCGGCCTGGGCGGCGGCCGGGCACGCGGTGGACGAGGGCAGCAGCCTGCGCCCGGTGTACGGGCTGCGCCGGCCCGACGGCGGCCTGCACCGGCGGCCCTCGCCGCAGGAGCTGGCGTGGCTGGCCCATCTCGGCGACCAGCTCGAGCGGCTGCCGGAGGACTGGGACGCCGCCCTCGGCGAGGAGGACCGGCTGGCCACCCTGGTCGTGGAGGTCGCGGCGGCGCTGACCGAGGCCGGCCTGCCGCTGTGGGACGCCACCGGCGCCGGCAGCGCGCTCGGCGGGGCGTGCCTGGCCGCCGAGCCCGGCCTCGACGGCGTCGTCGTGGGCTGGCGGCAGCACGACCGGATGAGCGTCGAGCAGGTGCACGGCCTGGTCGCCGACATCTCCGTCCAGGCCGTCATGAACCGCGCGCTGGCCGACGTCCTCTGGCTGCGCGGTCTCGAGGTCACCCCGCTCGGCGGCGACGCCGGCGGCCACGTGGTCCGCTACGCCGACTGACGGGAGCGCCTCCCTGCGGGAGGCACGACCGCACGCACGTCCACAGGGACGCCGTCGACCGCGACGGCGTCCCTGTGGCGTTCCCGGGGTCCGTCGGTGCCGCGGGGCAGGCTGCCCCTCCGGCGGTCCCCGACGAAGGTGCCGGTGCCCCGGGCCGAGTCCACCGACGGCGTGCACGGGGAGCGGCACCGGGACGGTCGCCGCGGCCCGCGGCCCCGTCGTCGACGGGCAGCCCCACGGGTACCGGGAGTGGTTCCGGCTCGACGGGACCCGGCTGCGGTCGGGCTCCTCCGACCACGGCCGGCAGACCGGGGAGTGGACGACGTACGACCGCAGCGGCGCGCCGCACCGGACGACGCCCTCCGGCTGACCGGGCGGCGACACGCCGCGGCCGCGCCGCCCGTCCGGGGACGACCGCACGGCCCGCCCACCGCGCCACGCGGGGGAACCGACGGCGAGTCGACATGACGGCGGCCGCAACGGCCGGTGACCGGGCCTTGACCAGGGCGGACACAACGATCGCGTGACGCCGCGGCCGCGGGTGGCGCCGGCGGGCACCGTCGCGGGCCCGCAGGCCCGATGCTTCCGACGTCACCGGCACTTCCCCGGCCGGGACGTCAGTCCGGGAGGAACCCCACCGTGAGCGCGCCCGCACCACCGGCACCGTCGCTGCCCGCCCCGGTCGCAGCCGGCGACGGGCTGGGCATCGCCGACCTCGTCGCCCTGCTCGGCCTCGAGCCCGCCACCGATCCGTGCGACGACCTCCCCGGCCGGCTCGCCCCCGCGCGCCGGCCGGTCGACGTCGTCGCCACCGTCCGGGCCTGGGTCCGCCGGGCCGCCGCCTGGGGCTCCGGCCCCCAGCGTTCCTGGTGCGCGTGGTGAACGACCCGGTCCTCCTCTGGCCGGTGGTCGCCGTCCTGGGGTTCGTCGCGATGGCCGGGCTGGTCGTCGCGCTGGGCCGGGCCTCGACCGCCCAGTACGAGTTCGAGCGCAACCGCGTCCGCGCCCAGCAGCCGGCGCCGGCCCCGGCCGACGCCGGCGGTCCCGGCGGCGAGGCGGCCGCCGTCCGGGTCGACGTCCCGGTGCCCGGCCCGGTCCCCGTTCCCGCGGACGGTGCTCCCGGCGGCGCGCCGCAGGTCCGCGGCGCCGTCGGCCTGGCCCCGCACCCGGCGCCCGCCCCCACCGCGCACCCCGCCGGCCGCCGGCTCGCCGACGCCGGGGCGCCGACGGCGTGGTGGCTGACCGACGGCGAGGGCGACCCCTCGGCCCCGGCGGCGCTGGCCGGCCCCTACGCCGACCGGGTCGAGGCCGAGTGGGCGGCCGTGTCCTGCGGCCTCGACGGCGACGCCCGCGCCGTCCACGGCACCCTGCGCGACGACGGCACCGTCGCCCGGCGCCCCTCGCCGCAGGACCGGGCGTGGCTGACCGAGCTCGGGGAGCAGCTCGACCGGCTCGCCGACGACTGGGACGACCTGCTCACCGACGAGGACGCGCTGACCACGCTGGTCGTCGAGGTCACCGCGGCGCTGGTCGAGGCGGGCCTGCCGCTGCACGACTGCTCCGGCGCCGACCGGGACGACGTGCTGCCGGGCGGGGTGTGCCTGACCCCCGAGCCGCTGCGCGGCGGCATCCTGGTCAGCTGGCGGCAGCACGACCGGATGGCGGTCCTCCAGGTGCGCGGTGCCGCGCTGGACACCGCCGTGCAGCGGACGATGAACCAGACGCTGGCCACCCTGCTGGTGCAGTTCGGCTTCGTCGTCGAGGAGTTCGGGGACGCCGGCTGCTCTCTGGTCACGGCGATCCGGTCGTACCCCTCGGCGGCGTAGCGGGGTCCGCGGCGCGGGCGGGGACGACCCGGTTGACCCGGTGCCACCGGGCGGGGCAGCCTCCTGCCGCCCAGCCCGGACGCCGCCCGCGCCGTCCCCCGACCGGAGGTGGCCTGCCGTGCGCGTTGCCCGCCCCGCCGCCGGGCTGCTGCTCGCCGCGGGTCTGGCGCTGTCCGGCTGCACCGCCGTCGTGGCCGGCACGGCGACCGGGCCCGGCGGCGGGCCGCGCACCGACGCCACCGACGCCGACGTCCCGGTGCACCTGGCCGAGTCCGGCGACGAGACCGACCGGATCGCCCGCAACGCCGTCGCCGACGTGCTCACCTGGTGGGAGCAGACCTCCCCGCAGCTGTACGGCGCCGACTTCGACGGGGTCGACGGCGGCGTCTGGTCGATCGACCCGGACGAGACCGACCCCGCCGACCTGCCCGGCGGCGACTGCTTCTCCGACGACCTCGCCGACCTCGCGGAGAACGCCTACTACTGCGGCGACGACGACGCGGTGGTCTACGACCGGGCGTGGCTGGCCGGCCTCGCCCGCGACTACGGCCCGTTCATGGTCGCCGAGACCATGGCGCACGAGATCGCGCACGCCGTCCAGGCGCAGGCCGGCCTGGACGCCCCCTCGATCGTCGCCGAGACCCAGGCCGAGTGCTTCGCCGGGGCGTGGACGCGCTGGGTGGTCGACGGCAACGCCGCGCACGTCGCCGTCCGTCCGGACGAGCTCGACCCCTACCTGCTGAGCTACGTCTACTTCGGCGACCCCCCGGGCTCACCGCCCGACGCCGAGGACGCGCACGGTTCGCTGTTCGACCAGCTCTCGGCCTTCCAGGAGGGCTACGCCGACGGGGCGCGGGTCTGCACCGCCTTCGACGAGTCACGGCTCTACACCCAGCAGGAGTCCGACCCGGCCCGCGACGCCGGGGACCGGACCCACGGCGAGGTCGTGGCGGCGAGCGACGACGTCCTCGACGCGTTCTGGGAGCAGGCGACGGGCACCGGCTTCCCGGGCACCGAGGCGCTCGGCGGGCGCCTGGCCGAGCCCGACGTCCGGGCCGCCGACGGCGGGACCTGCACCGGCCGGGACGAGGACGCCGACCTGCTGTACTGCCCCGCGGACGGCTCGGTCCGCTACGACTCCGCCGGCCTGCTCGCACCGGCCCACGACGACGTCGGCGACTTCGCGGTGCCGGCGCTGCTGGCCCTGCCCTACGCGCTGGCGGTGCGGGACCAGCGCGGGCTGACCCTCGACGGCCCGGCCGCGGTGTCCGCCGCGGCGTGCGCGACCGGCTGGCTGACCCGCGAGACCTTCCTCGGCGAGGTCGACGGCGCGCGGCAGCTCGCACCCGGCGACGTCGACGAGGCCGCCCTGGCCCTGCTGCGCTACGCCGGCGACCCGGCCGTGGTCGCCTCCGCCGGGCTGTCGGACTTCGAGCTGCTCGACGCCTTCCGCCGCGGCTTCGTCGACGGCGGCGACCGCTGCGGCTTCTGACCGGTCGGTCCGTGGCGCACGGCGCGATGGTGTGCGCCGGGGCCGGGTTCCCGGCGGTCGAACCCGGCGTCAGCGCACAGGCTCCGGCTGTCCCCGGGACGACCGGTCAGCCGTCCCCGTCGAGGAACGCGTCGACCACCGGCGCCAGCTCGCGGGCCTCGGTGACCAGCGCCAGGTGCCCGCCCTCGTAGAGGTGCAGCCGCGCGCGCGGGATGCCGCGGGCCAGGATGCGGGCGTTGACCGTCGGGATGATCGGGTCGTCGTCCCCGCAGAGCACCAGCGTCGGCTGCCGGATCAGCGACAGGAACGGCAGGCTGCTCCACCCCGCGCTCGCGGCCAGCTGGAAGTAGTAGCCGCGCCGCGGGCCGAGCCGGCTGTGCGCGTGCAGCGCCCGCGCCGCCCGCGCCGGGTCGGTGCGCACGGTGCCGCCGTAGAGCTCGCCCGCGATGCGCTCGGCGTAGCCGGGGTCGCGGTGCCGCCGGGGCGTGAGCATGTGGGAGAGCACCCGCGGCGAGGCGGGCACCATCAGCGACCCGGTGCCGGTGGCGGCGAGCACCAGCCGGCGGCACCGGCGGCGGTGCTGGACGGCGAAGTGCTGCGCCAGGCCCCCGCCCCACGACAGCCCGAGCACGTCGACCTCGCCGTCGTGACCGAGCCGGCGCAGCAGCCCGGCCACCACGGGCGTCAGCGTGGCCAGCACGTAGGGGACCACCGGTGGCGGCGACCCGCCCACGCCGGGGACGTCGAAGCGGACGACGGTGCGGCGCGGGTCGAGCGCGTCGACGAAGGGCTGCAGCACCTCGAGGCTGGCGCCGATGCCGTTCATCAGCAGCAGCGGGGGACGGGAACCGTCGCCGCGGCGCTCGGCCACGCGCAGCGTGCGGCCCCCGACGACCAGCGTCCGGACCGTCTCCCCCCGGTCCGGCCGCGGCCGCGACTCACTTGTCGAAGACATACGTCCCCGGCGCGTCACCGAGGACCGGCAGGTCCGGCCCGCCCAGCGACTCCGGCGCCGGTACCTCCTCCCCGGCCCGCTCGGCCAGCCACCCGGTGAAGTCCGGCCACCACGAGCCCTTCTCCTTGCGGGCCGACGCCAGCCACTGCTCCGGGTCGGCCGGCGTCTCCGGCGCCACCTGGAAGGACGCCTTGGGGTTGGTGGGCGGGTTGACCAGCGAGGCGATGTGGCCGGCGGTGGACAGCACGAACCGGCTGCGCCCGCCGAGCAGCTGGGTGGTGCGGTAGCAGGACTGCCACGGGCAGAGGTGGTCGGCGATGCCGGCGGTGACGTAGGTGTCGACGTCGACGGTGGAGAGGTCGACCGGGGTGCCGAGCATGCTCGACCTCCCGGGCTCGGTGAGCTGGTTGCCCAGTGCCACCTCGATGAAGTCGCGGTGCAGCGCGGCGGTCATCCGCGTGGTGTCGGCGTTCCAGTAGAGGATGTCGAAGGCGGGCGGGGGCTGGCCCTGCAGGTAGTTGTTGACCCAGTAGTTCCACACCAGGTCGTTGGGCCGCAGCCAGGCGAAGACCTCGGCCAGCATCGCGCCGTCGAGGTAGCCCTTCCGCCGCGACTTCTCGGTGGCCTCCTGCACCGCCTGCTCGTCCATGAGCGCGCCGATCGTGCCGGCGCGCGACCAGTCGAGGACGGTGACGGCGAAGCTGGCGGCGGCCACCCGGTCGAGCCGGCCGGTGGCGGCCAGGTGGGCCAGCACCATCGCCAGGATGATGCCGCCGGAGCAGAAGCCCTGGAACGCGACGCGCTCGCTGCCGGTGATCCGCTCGGCGGCGTCGGCGGCGTCCAGGACGGCCTGCCCGTAGGTGTCCAGGCCCCACTCGGCGTGCCGGGCGTCCGGGTTGCGCCAGCTCATCATGAAGACCTGGTGGCCGGCGCCCACGTAGTGCTCGACGATGCTGCGGCCCGGCGCGAGGTCGGTGACGTAGTACTTGTTGATCGTCGGCGGCACGATGACCAGCGGCGTGCGGTACACCCGCTCGGTCGTCGGCCGGTACTGGATCAGCTCGAACACGTCGGTCCGCAGGACCACGGCGCCCGGAGTGACGGCGAGGTCCTCGCCGACGGTGAACGCGTCGGGCTCGACCATCGAGGGCACCCGCGGCGGGGACACGATGTCCGAGACCAGCCGGCGCAGCCCGGAGACGGCGTTGCGGCCGCCGGTGTCGATGACCGCCTTGAGCGCCAGCGGGTTGAGGAACGGGACGTTGCTGGGCGCGAGCGCGTCGACGACGTTGGTCAGGGTGAAGCGGATGCGCTCGTCGTCGCGCCAGTCGAGGTCGACGTCGTCGACCAGGCCGGCCGCGGCGCGGGCCGCGGCGATGTGCGCCTGCATCGTCCGCTTGAACAGGGGGTTGCCGGTCCATGCGGGGTCGGCGAAGCGGCGGTCCTTGGGGTTGGGCGCGATCTCCGAGCGGCCGACCGCGATCCGGCCGACCTCGCGGGCCAGTTCCCCGCCGCGGCGGGCCACCGCGTCGGGGTGGCGGACCAGGGCCGACCCGAGCGCGGCGAGCGTGCGGGCCGGCGGGACCATGCGCCGCAGCGGCCCGCGGGCGGCGTCGACGAGGACCATGTCCAGGCCCATGACGGCATCGCCCGCCTGCTCCTCCGCGCTGCCGTCGGCGGCTGCGGCCGGGCGCGGGCGGTCGGCGGGCCCGGCGGCCGGACGCTGTGCGGTGGTGGTCATCGCGGACTCCTGACGGGGTGCGGGGGACCTGGTGACCCGGCTCACTCAAGCACAGGTCCCCGGCTCCGGCAGGAGGACGGCGGCGGGCCGGCCGGCCCCCGTCAGGCGCTCTCCGGCACCAGTTCCGTGCGCGGTGCGGAGTTGGGCTCCCGCCGCCACGAGCGGTTGGTCCGCCAGAACACGTACGTCCCCACGCCCAGGGGGATCGGCAGCACGTAGGTGAGCGCGCGGAACACCAGGACCGCCGCGGCGACGAGCGCCCGGTCGCCGCCGGCCGCGGACAGGCCGGTGATCAGCGCCAGCTCGATGACCCCCAGGCCGCCGGGGGTGAACGGGACGGCGGTGAGCAGGCGGGCCCCGGCGAAGACCGCCAGGGCCTCCACGGCAGAGACCTGCTCGGCGTCGACACCCACCGCGCGGAGGGCCACGAGCAGCACGAGGAACAGCGAGAGCTGGCTGACGATCGTCGACAGGGTCAGCCAGTGCCAGCGGGCGCGCAGCAGCAGCGCCGTCCGGTCGCGGAACCTCGTCGTCGCCAGGTCCCAGCCCTGCACCGGCGGGCGGCCGAACGGCCGGATCAGGGCGGACACCACCCGGCCCAGGCCCCTGCCGATCCGGGCCGCGCTCTCCCGGCTGCGCAGCAGCAGGCCGAGCAGGACCACGGCCACGACCAGTCCCGCGACCCCGGCCAGCCCGGCGAGCACCCGGCCGGTGGTCGGGGTGGAGGAGAACGCCAGCAGCGTGACGGCGAACACCGGCAGACCGAGCTTGACGAAGTTGTTCCACAACCCCGACAGCAGCAGCATGACCGAGGTCCGCGAGCGGGAGAACCCCCACGAGGAGTTCATCGCGTAGGTCAGCCCGAGCGAGAGCGCCGCCCCGGCGACCACGGTGTTGGACACCGCGGTGGTGGTCAGCGACGAGACCGTCGCCTCCCGCAGCCGCAGCCCCGGCATGGTCGTGACCATGACGAACTGGTAGGTGAGCAGGTTCCACGCGGCGGCCAGCGCCAGCACGGCCGCCTGCGCCCAGGACATCGCCCGCACCGCCGCCCAGACGTCGGACAGGTCGGTGAACTGCGGCAGGAACCAGAAGAAGACCGCGCCGACCAGCGCCAGGGAGAGCAGCGGGGTCAGCACCCGGCGCCAGAGCGGGGTCCGCCGCGGCGGCCGGGCGGGCGGGGCCTGCGGGGCGACGGCGGTCACGGCGGGTCCCTCCCGTCATCGGCGGCGGCGTCCTCGTCGGCCTCGGGAGGGTCGAGGTGCAGCCGCCCGCCGCTCGCCTCGTACACCTGCGCGGCCAGTTGCTCCCGGCTCACCACGCCCAGGCTCTGGGTGGCGAGGGCCAGCGGCTCCCCGCGGTTGTCGCCGGACAGCGTGAAGACGATGGTCACGCAGCCCCCCGGGAAGACGTAGTGGCGCCGGCCGAGGTACTGGGGTGTCACCTGCGTCACCCGCTCGAACCGGCGCAGGCCGTCCCGCTCGCTGGGGATCTCGGTGGCGCCCCGGGTGTCGCACTCGGCGGTCAGCCGCACCTCGATGGCGCGCAAGCCGTCCCGGTCGGAGTTGAGCCAGAACCGGGCCGAGCCGGCGCGGGCGTCCACGCCGGCGTAGGTCCACCCGACCGGCACGCTCTCGACGCACGGCACCCAGGTCGCCGTCGGCACCGCCTGGGCCATGAGCACGACGGCGTTGGCCGCCCGCGCGTCGTCCCCGCTGACGCAGGCGGGCATGTCGACGCTGACGCTGGGCGCCCCGGTGCTGCATCCCGCGGCGAGCAGGGGCACGGCGAGCAGCCCGACGGCCGCCCGCCCGGCCCGGCTCACAGCGGCGCCCCGAGCAGGTCGACGCCGACGGCGATGGCCAGCACCACGGCCAGGACGGTGACCAGGGTCAGCCCGACCCTGCGGAAGGACCACCGCTGGATCCGCACCGGCGGCAGCCGGTAGGGCAGCAGCCGCAGGAAGTCCGCGTGCAGGTCGCGGCCCTGCGCCCGCAGCATCCGGCGCAGCTGGGAGGGCATGGTCAGGCCGCGGGTGGCGGCGAAGGCCTCGGCGATCTCCTCGTCGGAGAACTGCACGCGCGCCCGGGCGAGGACCCGCTCGGCGTCGGTGCGCAGCGCGAGGACCAGCATCATGTTGGACAGGTCGACCGCCTGCCGCCAGGGGCTGGGCCGGATCTCGGCGAACGCCGAGTCGATGAGGAACAGGGTGCCGTCGCGCACCAGCACGTTGGCCGGCTTGATGTCGCGGTGCGCCATGCCGATTTCCCACAGCCGGCGGATGACGGCCAGCCCCTGGTCGATCACGTCGTCGTCGACGGGGACGTCGGGGTCGCCGATCTCGCGCGCGCCCACGAGGAACTCGGCGACCAGCAGGTACTCGCGCTCCGGGGTGATCTCCACGATGCCCAGCGGGTGCGGCACCGGCAGCCCCGCGTCGGAGAGCAGGTGCAGCACGTAGTCCTCGTACTGAACCAGCCGGCGCACGCTGTGGTAGGGCTTCTCGTCCTCGAGCCGGCCGTAGAGCAGCGTGCGACCGAGCTTGAACCAGCGGTCGGACCGCAGGTGCGTGACGGCGTAGAGCTTGCCGAAGACGCAGCTGTCCTCCTCCGCGTCCTCCGCGTCGTCGGTGCCCTTGACGGTGATCCGCAGCGGCGTGGAGCCCCCCGAGCCGGCCAGGCCGAACGGCTTGACGGACGTGGCGACCAGGCCCAGCTGGTCCTGCAGCGCCCGGACGATCGCCTCGCCGCGCGCCCCGGTGACGTCGAGGTGGGCCGGGCTGCCGCGCCGGTAGACGACGGGGTAGACCTCGTTGGGCGTCAGCAGCCGGAAGGCGGCCAGCGGGGCGGCGACCCCGAGGACGACGCCGGCGAGGACGTCGGTGGGGTGGTCCTGGGCCAGGTACAGCCGGGAGGCGGCCGTGACCAGGAGCAGGCCGCACACCACCCACTTGCCGACGTCGCGGCGGCGGCCGGCGGGCACCAGCGAGTACAGGCTGCTGACCAGGAAGGTCGCCAACACCGTCATCGGCACCGAGGGCATCGAGAAGCCCGACCAGTACCCGAGCACCTCCACCTCGTAGGGCCGGTGCCGCTGCAGCACGGCCGCCATGGTGGTCGCGGTGTTGACCACCAGGAGGCCGACGCCGACCCAGACGAACAGGTGCCGCCACCGCCGGAAGACGACCAGGACGACGAGGTTGGTCAGCCACAGCAGGTGGACGGCCCGGCCGGTGGCGAGGACGCCGGCCACCTCGGCGACCCGGGTCAGCCCGGGGGAGCGGATGGTCGCGACGGCCTGCAGGATGCGCGTGTCGACCAGGTCGAACACGGCCACGCTGCCGGTGACGACCACGACGACCCAGGTGACGAGCACCAGGCCGCTGAGCGCCAGCCACCACTTGCCCGACGCGTTGAGGTGCCGCGGCAGCGGCGGGGCCTCGCCGGAGGGCCGGCGGCGCCGGTGGACCCGGTGGACCTGCGGCGGGTCCGGGCGGCGGAGCTGCCCGCCCGCCGGCGCCGGCACCCGCGGCACCGGTGTCTGCGGCGCGGAGGACCGCGTCGTGGCCGCCATGCCGCCCGATGCTGCACCCGATGCGCTCCCAGGACCATCGACCTTGGTCCCGTCCGCGACTAGCGTGGCTGCTCCCGCGCCCGAAGGCCGCGGGGCGCCGCCTCCTGCCCGGGAGGGCCCGCGATGCGCCGTCGCCCGTTCCCCGTGTCCGTCCTCGCCGTGGTCGCCGTCGTCGCGGCCCTGCTGAGCGCGTGCGGCGACACGGCCGCGGACGCCGGCCCGCCCCGGGACCCGGGGATCCGGATCGCCTCCTACGACTTCCCCGAGAACCAGACCCTGGCCGAGGTCTACGCCGAGGCGCTGCGGCGGGCGGGCTTCGCCGTGACGGTGCAGCACGGCATCGGCACCCGCGAGGTCGTCTTCCCGGCGCTGGAGCAGGGGGTGGTCGACCTCGTCGTCGACTACCTGGGCACCGCCGCGGAGTTCCTCCAGGCCGGTGCCGGGTCGGTGCACGACCACCCGGAGCCGCTGCGCGACGGGCTGGCGGAGATGCTCGACCGGCGGGGGCTGACCCCGCTCGCCGCCGCCGAGGCCGAGGACCAGAACGGGTTCGTCGTCCTCACCGACCTCGCCGAGCGGCACGGGATGACGACGCTGTCCCAGCTCGCCGCGGTGGCCCCCGGGCTGGTCTTCGGCGGCCCGCCCGAGTGCCGGGAACGGCGGTTCTGCCTGCCCGGGCTGCGCGAGGTCTACGGCGTGGAGTTCGCCGAGGTCCGCAGCATGCCCTCGCGGTCGGCCACGGCCGAGGCCCTGCTCACCGGGCAGATCGACGTCGGCATGCTGGAGACGACCGACGCCCGGCTGACGGATGCCTCGCTGCTGCTGCTCCGGGACGACCGGTCGCTGCAGCCGCCGGAGAACGTGGTACCCATCGTGCGGACCGCGGTCGCCGACGAGCGGCTGCGCGCGACGCTGGACGCGGTCAGCGCCCAGCTGACCACGCTCGACCTGGTCGGGCTCAACCGCGCCGTCGCCGTCGACGGCGCCACCCCGGAGGAGGCGGCCCTGCGCTGGTGGGACGGCCGGTGAGCGCCGCGGGCACCGCCCGCCCGCTCGCCGAGGCGTACCGGCGCTTCGCGGAGGTCGACGCCGCCGGGACCTCACCGCTGTACGAGCGCGTCGCCGTCGCCCTGAGCCGGTCCCCCGAGGCGCTGCGCGCCCTCGGGGCACTGCCCGCGCGCCGGCGGCACCCCACGGTCGTCCTCGCCGCGCTGCACGACCTCGCCCTCGCCGGCCGCGCCCCGGCGCTGGCCGCGGCCTACACCGCCGGGGACGGCGACGCCGCCGCGCGGGCGGCGGTCGACACGCTGCTCGGGACGACCGACGCGGTCGTGGCGCTCGCCGCGCGCCGGCTGCCGCGGACCGACGGGACCGGGCGCTGCGCCGTGCTGTACCCGGCCGTCGCCGAGGCCGCCCGCCGGGTGGGCGCGGACGCGGTCGGCCTCGTCGGCGTGGGCTGCTCGGCCTGGTCCGACCTGCTCGTCGACCGCGTCGGCACCACCTACGGCGACGGGCGGTTCCTCGGCGACCCGGCGTCACCGGTGCAGCTGTCGGCGGCGGTCGTGGGGGACCGGCCGGTCCCCGAGCGGGCGGTGCCCGAGGTCGTCGCCCGGGTCGGCGTCGGCCGCGACCCGCTCGACCCGACCGACGCGGACGACGCCCGGTGGCTGCGCGCCTGCGTGTGGCCGGGGCAGCCGGAGCGGGCCGAGATGGTGGCGGCGGAGCTCGCGCTGGCCGCGACGGCCCCGCCGCTGCTGCTGCGGGGGGACCCCGTCGAGCTGCTGCCCGACGCGGTCGCCCGGGTGCCCGCGCCCGCCCTGCCCGTCGTCACCACCGCGTGGGCGCTCGCGCAGGTCCCGCCCGCGGGCCGGCTGCGGTTCCTGCAACGCCTCGACGACGCCGCGGCCGGCCGGCCGGTGGCCTGGGTGTCGGCGGAGGGGGTCGGGGTGGCGCCGGCGGTCCCGACCCTCGGGGACCGCCGCGCCTCCGGTCACAGCACAATCGGGCTGACCGTGGCCGACCGGTCCTCCCTGCGCGCCGAGGCCGTGGGCCGCTGCTGGTCGCGGGGCCGCACGCTGGCGTGGCTGGCCGATCCCTGACGTCCGGCCTCAGGCGATCGCGCTGGTGCCGGTGATCGCCCGGCCGACGATCAGGCTGTTCACCTCGCGGGTGCCCTCGTAGGAGTAGATGGCCTCGGCGTCGGCCACGAACCGGCCCACGTGGTTCTCCAGCAGGATCCCGTTGCCGCCCATCAGCTCCCGCGCCCAGCCGACGGTCTCGCGCATGCGCATCGTCGAGTAGCCCTTGGCCATCGAGGCGTGCTCGTCGCGGAGCATGCCGCAGTCCTGCAGCTGCGAGGCCCGGGCGCACAGCGCGGCGGAGGCGGTGATGTTGCCGAGCATCCGGAACAGCAGGTCCTGCACGAGCTGGAAGGAGGTGATCGAGCGGCCGAACTGGTCACGCTCCATCGCGTAGCGCAGCGCGTGCTCGTAGGCGCCGCGCGAGCAGCCGACCGCCGACCACGCCACGCTGACCCGGGTCGCCCGCAGCACGTTGGCCGTGTCGCGGAACGAGTTCGCGTTCTGCAGCCGGTTCTCCTCCGGCACCCGGACGCCGTCGAGGGTGATCAGCGCGTTCTGCACCGCGCGCAGGGCGATCTTGTCCTCGAGGTCGACGGCGCTGAACCCGGGCGTCGGCGTCTCGACGACGAACCCGAGCACCCGGTCGGTCTCCACGTCCCGCGCCCAGATGATCACCAGATCCGCGAAGCTGCCGTTGCCGATCCACTTCTTCTGCCCGTCGAGGACCCACTCGTCGCCGTCCCGGCGGGCGGTGGTCTGGATGCCCCGGGCGACGTCGGAGCCGTGGTCGGGCTCGGTGAGCCCGAACGCGCCGATGAGCTCCATGCGGGCCATCGCCGGCAGCCAGCGCTCCTTCTGCTCGTCGGAGGCGCACAGGTGCATCGTGCCCATGGCCAGGCCGCCGTGGACGCCGATGAAGGTGGCCACCGACGGGTCGCCCCGGCCCAGTTCCATGGACACCATGCCGTCGAACAGCGAGGAGCGACCCGGGCAGCCGTACCCGGAGTACTGGGCGCCGGCGATGCCCAGCTCGGCCAGGCCGGGGATCAGCTGGCGGGGGAACTGCGCCCGCGTCCACCACTCGTTGATGACCGGTTCGACCTGCTCGTCCATGAAGGCCCGGACGCGGTGCAGCGTCGCGCGGTCCTGCTCGTCGAGCAGCGCCTCCAGGTCGTAGAAGTCCGACGTGACGGTGGGCCGGTCGGCCATGGCACTGCCCTCCTCGCGGATCGGGACCCCGCTGTCCCCGCGCCCGCACTACCCCGCGCCCCGCCGGACAACCCGGTGTGCCCGGCGCCGCCGCCGGGCAGGACCGGACCGTTCCGTCCCGTGCGCCCCGAGGAGGGCCCCGTGCCCCGTTCCACCGCCGACCAGACCGACGACGAGCTCGGGGGGCCCGGCAGCGTGCTGGTGCGCCAGCGCGCCGACCACGTCGAGCTCGACCGCCTGCTGCACGAGCTCGACGGCACCACCGGCCGGGCGCAGGAGGAGGTGCTCACCCGGATCGACCGGCTGGTGTTCAGCCACGCCTTCGCCGAGGAGACCGTGCTGTGGCCGGTGATCCGCCGGGTGCTGCCCGACGGCGACGCGCTGACCCGGCGGATCGAGACCGAGCACCAGGAGGTCAACGAGCTCGTCGCCGCGCTCGAGGAGGGCGGCCCCGACCACCCGCAGCGGGCCACGCGGCTCGCCCGGCTGGTGACGGTGCTGCGCGAGGACGTCCGCGACGAGGAGGACCTGCTGTTCCCGCGGCTGCAGGAGCGCCTGGACCCCGCCGAGCTGCGCCGGCTCGGCCGCCGGTGGGAGCTGGTCCGCCGGGTCTCGCCCACGCGGGCGCACCCCACCGTGTCGCGGCGTCCGCCGGGCAACGCGCTGTCGGGCCTGCCCCTGTCGCTGGTCGACCGGACCCGCGACACCGTCGACGCCGTCGTCCGCCGGGTGCCCGCCCCGCTGGCACCGGCCGGTGCCGCGGTCAGCCGCGGGCTGGCCGTGGTGGCAGGGGTCATCGAGCGGACCCCACCGGCCCGCCGCGGCGACGGCCCGCCCACCGCCCGCTGAGCACACACCGGAGGCCCCCTCCCCGGCCGGGGAGGGGGCCTCCGGTGTGTGTGCCGTGCGGCCCGCTAGTTGGTGTTGCGGGGCTTGGGCTCGGCGCGGGCGTCGAGCTGGATCTCCTTCTCCGCGCCCGGGATGCCGTCCTTGAGCTCCTTGGTCCGCTCCTTCTCGGCGTCGAACTCGATGCCGAACAGCAGGGCCAGGTTGATCAGCCAGAACCAGATCAGGAAGACGACGACACCGGCCAGCGCGCCGTAGGTCTTGTTGTAGCTGCCGAAGTTGGCCACGTAGAAGGCGAACGCGGCCGAGGCCACGACGGCCACGAGGATCGCCACGGCGGCACCGGGGCTGACGAACCGGAACCCGCGCAGCTTGACGTTCGGCGTCGAGTAGTAGAGGACGGCGATCATCAGGGCCAGGATCACCAGGATCACCGGCCACTTGACGACGTTCCACACGGTGAGGGCCGTCTCGCCCACCCCGACGGCCGAGGCGATGGCCTCCACGACCCCGCCGCTGAGCACCAGCATCGCCACGATGACGGCGGCGAACAGGATGCCGATCAGGGTGACCAGCAGCTGCAGCGGCTTGAGCTTCCAGAACTTGCGGCCCTCGGGCGTCTCGTAGACGACGTTGGACGCGCGGGTGAACGCGCCCACGTAGCCCGAGGCCGACCACACCGCGCCGGCCAGACCGAGGACCAGGCCGAAGCCGGCGGCGCTCTGGCTGCCGGCGACCTGCTGGATGACCGGCTCCAGCGTGCTGGCCGCCTGACCCGGGAGGACGGTGGTCAGCGCGTCGGTGAGCTGCTGCGGCGTGGTGAGCAGCCCCACGATGGAGGTCAGCGCGATGAGCGCCGGGAACAGCGCGAGGACGCCGTAGTAGGTGAGCGACGCCGCCCAGTCGGTGAGGTTGTCCTCGCTGAACTCCTTCACCGTGCGCTTGATCGTGGCGAAGAAGGTCGTCTTCGTGTCGGTGCCGCGGGGGGCGTTGTCGAACCGCGTCGAGTTGACCTTGTCGTCGTGCGGCGCGGGGTCACCGGTGGAGTTGCCCGAGAAACGCGTCGGCTTCGACGCCTCGGTGCTCGCGGCGCGGGAGCCGTGGGGGCGGGCCATCGTGGTCCTCCGGGGCAGGGAGCGGGTGGATCAGGGTGATCGGTTCCCCGGACGACCCCCTTCCATGCACCGGGTGATCACACCGGCGCCGTCGGGGAGCGGTTCAGCGCACCCCGGAGACCGGCGACCACTCGCCGGCGCAGGCCGTGGCCCGCTCGACGTCGGCCGCCCCGCCGGCGCCGGCGGGACCGCGCCGCCGCCCCTGCACCATGCCGCCGACGCTGACCAGCGCCACCACCAGGGCCGAGCCCGCGCCCAGCAGCGACACCGCGGTGAACGCCCCCGCCCGCGGGAAGCCGGTGGCGGGGTCGAGCGCGGCGCCGAGCAACGCGACGGTGACCGTGCTGCCGACCGCCTGGCCCACCGAGCGGGCGATCGAGTTCACCGCATTGGCCACCCCGGTCTCGCTGCGCCGCACCGCCGAGACGACCAGCGTCGGCAGCGCGGCGTAGACCACCGTCACCCACGCCTGGGTCAGCAGCCCGGCGACGACGACGGCGGCCGGCTCCGCCCGCGCGGCGGCGAGCACGAGGAAGCCGGCCACGCCGGCGAGCGACCCGGCGAGCAGGGTGAGCAGGGGACCGACCCGGTCGACCACCCGACCGGCGACCGGGGCGAGGGCGATGCCCAGCACGCCACCGGGCAGCAGGTAGACGACGGCGGCCTCGAGCACCGGCGCCCCGAACCCGTAGCCGGCGGCCGCGGGCGGCGTCTGCACGTACTGCATGACCGCGAGGAAGGAGACGAACAGGCCCACGCCCGTCGCCAGCCCGGCGAGATTGGGCACCAGCATCCGCGGGTCGGTCAGCAGCGCGGGGCGGACCAGCGGCGCGGTCCGGCGGCCCTGGAACAGCACCCACCCGGTCAGCACGACGAGCGCGCCGGCCGCGCAGCCGAGCGTGGCCGGGGAGGTCCACCCCCAGGCGTTGCCCTGCGAGACCGGCAGCAGCAGGAGCACCAGCCCGATGCCGAGCAGCACGGCTCCCGCCCAGTCGACCCCGCCGGTCGCCGTCCCCGGGCGGCGGGGCAGCGCCACGGCGGCCAGCGCGAGGGACACCAGGGTGACGCCGAGGCCGACCCAGAACGGGCGGTGGTAGTCCCCGCCGTCGCCGGTGAGCAGCCCGGCCGCCACCAGGCCGACCACACCGCCGACGCCCAGGGTGCTGCTGACGATCGACATCGCCACGCTCAGCCGCTCCGGCGGGAGCTCGCGGCGCAGCAGGCTGATCGACAGCGGGAAGAGCCCGTAGGAGGAGCCCTGCAGGACCCGGGCGACCAGCAGCAGGGGCAGTGACCGGGTGACGATCGCCAGCAGGGTGCCGGCCGCGACGGCGACCAGGATGCCGAGGACGACCGGGCGCTCGCCGTGCACGTCGCCGAGCCGGCCGAGGACCGGGGTGAGCACCGCGGCGGCCAGCAGGTTGGCGGTGAGCACCCAGCCCGCGGCGGCGGGGGAGACGCCGAGCTGCTCGCCGATCGGGCCGAGGACCGGCACGACCAGGCTCTGCAGCAGCGACAGCGTCGTCACCCCGAGTGACAGGGTCAGGACGAGGAGCGCCGGACGCGTCGGCCGGGTGGAGACGGCGGTGCCGGACGGCGGGGCCCCGGCGCCGGCGGACACCTCCCGATGACACCATGCGGCCACCCCCTGCACCGCACCGGGCCGCCGGCCTGCCCGGATGTGGCCGTGCTCACAGCCCGTCAGGTGAACACTACGTGACGACGATTGAGAGGCGTTGGAGCCGGGAACACAGAAGGCGGACGACGATTCCGCCGGGCACGGTCCGGTGGTGCGACACGAGACGAGCAAGGGGACGTTCGAGATGGTTCTGTGGCCGGCTGTCGCCCTCGTCGGGTTCCTGGTCCTCACCGGGCTGGTGATCGCGATGGGCACCTCGACGACGGCACGCTACGAGCGCGAGCAGCGGGCGGCCGCCTCCGCCGCCACCCGGCGGGAGAGCGCCGTGACCGGCGCCGCCGTCGAGCCGGTGGGGGTGGCCCAGGCGGCCTGACGCCCGGCCCGACCTCCGTGCGACCGCGCCCCGCCGCTCCCTCGAGGAGTCGCGGGGCGCGATCGCGTTCCGGAGCTGTTCCGGGCGCTAGAGCCAGGCGTCGGGGGTGTCGAGCACCGTCCGGTCCAGCGACTCCAGCAGGTCCAGCCAGGTGTGCACCTTCGGCAGCTCCCAGCGCTGGAAGTACCGCGCCGCGGCGCGCTTGCCCTCGTGGAAGTCGCTGGTCGCGTCCCGCGTGGCCAGTGCCTGCTCCAGCCACAGCCACCCGACGACGGTGTGGCCGGCGGCGTCGAGGTAGGCGCTGGCGTTGGCCAGGGCCAGCGCCGGGTCGCCGGTGCCCCACAGCGTGCCGGTGACCGACACCAGCCGGCCGACGGCGGCGTCGACGTCGGCGGCGAGGTCGGCGAACGGTGTCCCGGCCGCCCGCGCCGTCGTCGCCGAGATCGTCTCGGCCAGCAGTCGCAGCCCGGCGCCACCCTGCAGGGTGACCTTGCGGCCGAGCAGGTCCAGGGCCTGGATCCCGTTGGTGCCCTCGTGGATCGGGTTGAGCCGGTTGTCCCGGTAGAACTGCTCGACCGGGTAGTCGCGGGTGTAGCCGTAGCCGCCGTGCACCTGGATGGCGAGGTCGTCGGCGACGGGGCCCCACTGCGAGGGCCACGCCTTGGCGATCGGGGTCAGCGTGTCGAGCAGCAGGTGGGCGCGGGCACGCTCCTCCTCGGTCTCCGCGGTCCGCTCTTCGTCGACCAGGCGCGCGCAGTACAGGCCCAGCGCCAGCCCGCCCTGGGCGTAGCTCTTGGCGGCCAGCAGCATCCGGCGGACGTCGGCGTGGTCGACCAGCCGGACCATCGGCGAGGACGGGTCCTTGCTGCTGGCCGGGCGGCCCTGGGTGCGGGTGCGCGCGTACTCCAGCGCGTGCAGGTAGCCGGTGTAGCCGAGGACGGTCGCGCCCATCCCGACGCCGATCCGCGCCTCGTTCATCATGTGGAACATGTAGGAGAGCCCCTTGTGCGGCTCCCCGACCAGGTACCCGACGGCGCCGGCCCGCCCGCCCGGGGTGTGCACGCCCTCCCCGAAGTTGAGCAGCGTGTTCGTCGTCCCGCGGTAGCCCATCTTGTGGTTCAGGCCGGCCAGGACGACGTCGTTGCGCTCGCCGACCGACCCGTCGTCGGTGACCAGGAACTTGGGCACGACGAACAGCGATATGCCCTTCACCCCGGGGGGGCCGCCGGGGATCTTGGCCAGCACCAGGTGGACGATGTTCTCGGTCAGCTCGTGGTCGCCGGCCGAGATCCACATCTTGTTGCCGGAGAGCCGGAAGGTGCCGTCGTCCTGCGGCTCGGCGCGGGTGGTGATGTCGGCCAGCGACGAGCCGGCCTGGGGCTCCGACAGCGCCATCGTGCCGAACCAGCGGCCCTCGAGCATCGGCCGGACGAAGCGGTCCTTCTGCTCCGGCGAGCCGTGCGCGAGCAGCAGCCGGGCGTTGCCCATGGTCAGGAACGGGTAGCTCGACGTCCCGACGTTGGCCGCCTTGAACCACGCGAACGCCGCCTGCCCGACGGTCTGCGGCAGCTGCATGCCGCCGTACTCCTCGTCGAAGGTGCCGGCCATGATCCCGGACTCGACGAACACCGCGAGGGCCCTGGCGACCTCGGGGATCATCTCCACCCGGCCGTCGACGAACCGCGGCTCGTTCTCGTCGGCCTTCCGGTTGTGCGGCGCGAAGTGCTCGGTGGCGATCTGCTCGGCGAGGTCCATGACCGCGTCGAAGGTCTCCCGCGAGTGCTCGGCGAACCGCGGCCGCTTGGTGAGGGTCTCGACCTCCAGCCACTCGTGCAGGAGGAACTCCAGGTCGCGGCGGGACAGGATCAGCGAGGACACGGGAGCCTCCACGGGCGACGGCGGCGGGAGCGCGGGCACGCTGCCCGACCGGCCCACGATAGGCCGGGGGACGGGCCGGGTAGCAGCACGCCATGGACCTCGACCAGCTCGTCAGCCGGGCCACCGGTCTCGCGGGAGGAGCCGGCGCGGCGCTGCTCGGGCGGCTGCAGCACGTGCGGCTGCCCGGCGTCGGCACCGCATCGGCCAGAGACGACCCCGCCACCGCCGCCCGGCGGTGGCGCGCGGTCACGGTGCTCGCCGACCCGGACCGGCTCGCCGACCTGCCGCCCCCGCTGGCCGCCCTCGGGGACCGGGTCGAGACCCGGGTGACCCCGGCGCCCGGCGACAAGGGCACCGAGCTGGCGGCCCGCTTCCGCGGGCCGGCCACGGACGAGGAGATCGGGCGGCTGCGGCAGGCGCTGCGCGAGGCCAAGCAGCTGGTCGAGGTGGGCGAGGTGCTCAGGATGGACCCGCGCCCGCACGGCGAGCGCACCGGGACCCCCGGCGGCCGGCTGCTGGACGGCGCGGTGGCCGCGTCGCGGCGGGAGGGCGTGCTGTGAGGGCCCTGACCTGGACCGGCGTGAACCAGCTGTCGGTGGAGGACGTCCCGGAGCCGCAGGTCCTCAACGACCACGACGTCGTCCTGCGGGTCACCCGGACCACCACGTGCGGGTCGGACCTGCACCTGCTCTCGGGCTACATCCCGTTCATGCGCGCCGGCGACGTCATCGGCCACGAGTTCATGGGCGAGGTCGTCGAGGTCGGCGCGGGTGTCCGCCACCGCCGGGTGGGCGACCGGGTCGTCGTCGCCTCGTTCGTCTCCTGCGGCGCCTGCTGGTACTGCCGCCACGAGCTCTACTCGCTGTGCGACAACAGCAACCCGAACCCGGGCATCACCGAGGGGCTGTGGGGGCAGGCGGTCGGCGGCTGCCTGGGCTACTCGCACGCCGTGGGCGGCTACGCCGGCAGCCACGCGGAGTACGTGCGGGTGCCCTTCGCCGACGTCGGCACCTCCGTGGTCCCCGACGGCGTCTCCGACGACCGCGCGCTGTTCGCCTCCGACGCCGCCTCCACCGCGTTCACCGGCGTCGACCTCGGTGGGGTGCAGCCCGGCGACACCGTGGCGGTGTGGGGGGCGGGCGCCGTCGGGCAGATGGCCGCCCGCATCTCGGCGCTGGTCGGCGCCGAGCGGGTGTTCGTCGTCGACCGGCTGCCCGAGCGGCTCGAGCAGGCCCGCACGCACGCGGGCGCGGAGACGATCGACTACACGACCACCGACGTGGCCGCCGAGCTGCGCGAGGCCACCGGCGGCCGCGGCCCCGACGTATGCATCGAGGCGGTGGGCATGGAGGCGCACAGCCCCGGCCCGCAGGGGGTGTACGACCAGGTCAAGCAGCAGCTGCGGCTGCAGACCGACCGGACGGCGGCGGTCCGCGAGGCCATCCTGGCCTGCCGCAAGGGCGGCAGCGTGTTCCTGCTCGGCGTCTTCGCCGCGATGGCGGACAAGTTCCCGCTCGGCGCGGTGATGAACAAGGGGCTCACCCTCCGCGGCGCCCAGGTGCACGGGCCGCGCTACATCCCGCGCCTGCTGGAGTGGATGGAGCGCGGGGACCTGGTCACCGAGTACCTGGCCACGCACGTGATGCCGCTGGAGGACGCGCCGCGCGGCTACCGGCTCTTCAAGGAGAAGCAGGACGGCTGCGTCCGCGCGGTCTTCCTGCCCCACGGCTGAGGCGCGCCGTGTGTGCCGGCCCCGTCGACCATGCAGTTGTCGCCGCTCGCGCCGGCGTGTCCGCGCGTGTCGGCGGCGACAACTCGACTCTCGATCACGCGGCCTGCTGATCATCGGCTGCGTGCACGCGACATGGGCGACACGCCGTCCGGACGTGCACGCATCCGCAGGTCGACGCGCGAGCCGCCCGTGGACGACGAGAGGCCCCTCCCCGCAGGTCGCGGGGAGGGGCCTCTCGCAGTCGTGCGCCTCGTCAGCGGTGGCGGCCGACCGGCTCGGCGTCACCGGGACGCCCGGCCGGAGGCGCGGTCGACGTCGGCGCCGCCGCACCCGCCGCCTGGACCGCCTGCGCGCCGGCGTCCTCGCCCGTCGGCTCACCGGCGGTCTGGGCAGCCGCCTGGCGCGCCTCGATGCCGGACTTGGTGCTCAGCGCCAGCTGGGGCAGGAACAGGAAGACGAAGAACCCGACGGCCACCACGCACGCGGCGATGAGGAACACCAGGTCGATCGAGTTCGAGAACCCGGTCTTGAACGGCGCGGCGAGGAACGACGGCAGCGACTGGATGAACGAGGTGTCCGACAGGTCGCCGCCGGCCGGCAGCCGGCCGCTCTGCACCGCCTCGGCCACCCGCGGGTCGGTCGCCGCCGCGGAGGTCACCGCCTCCCCGATGTCGGTGGGCAGCCGGCTGAACAGCACCGACAGGAAGACCGCGGTGCCGATGGTGCCGCCCATCTGGCGGAAGAACGTGACCGAGGAGGTGGCCACGCCCATCTCCCGCGGCGAGACGGCGTTCTGCACGGCGAGGATCGCGGGCTGGAAGTTGAAGCCCAGGCCCAGGCCCAGCAGCACCATGAACGGGACCAGCGTCCAGATCGAGGTGTCGGCGCCGACGACGAACGACATCGACACCAGCGCGACGGTCATGGACACGATGCCCACCAGCGGGAACACCTTGTAGCGGCCGGTCCGCGAGATGGCGATGCCGGAGCCCATCGCGCCGGTCATGATGCCCGCGACCAGCGGGATCATCTGCAGGCCGGCGACCGTGGCGCTCGAGCCGTGCACGATCTGCAGGTACTGCGGGAGCAGCAGCAGCCCGCCGAACATGCCCGCACCCATCACCACGCTGCCGATCCCGACGACGGTGAAGCTGCGGTTGCCGAACAGCCGCAGCGGCAGCAGCGCCTCGTCGCGGTAGGCGCGCTCGGCGAGCAGGAAGGCTACGAAGCCGACGGCGCCGATGCAGTAGCAGGCCAGCGACCGGCCCGAGGTCCAGCCCCACAGGCGGCCCTGCTCGGCCACGATGAGCAGCGGCACGAGGAACGTGACGAGGGCGAGCGCGCCGGGCCAGTCGATGCGGTGGTCGCGCCGCTCGTGCGGCAGGTGCAGCACCCGGTACACGGCGGCGAAGGCGAGCAGGCCGAGCGGCACGTTGACGTAGAAGATCCAGCGCCAGCCGGTGATGCCCAGCAGCGAGGACTGGCCGGCGAGGAAGC
>NZ_JBJGYY010000036.1:0-48372 GCF_054050235.1 Geodermatophilus sp. SYSU D00696
CCCCCCCCCCCCCCCCCCCCCCCCCCCCCCCCCCCCCCCCCCCCCCCCCCCCCCCCCCCCCCCCCCCCCCCCCCCCCCCCCCCCCCCCCCCCCCCCCCACGACCCGACGCTCCGGCGGGGGACGCGCGTTGGGCAGGACCTGCCGGAGTCCGCCGGCATGTCCGTCGTTCCTTGCCCTGTGGTCCGGACCGGTCCGCTGCCTACCGTCTGTGAGTGCTCACGACGCTCCTGGTCATCGGCGGGGTCCTCCTCGGCCTCCTGGTCCTGCTCGCCCTGATCGTCAGCCTGAGCGCCCGGCCCGCCACCCGCAGCGACCGCCCCGCCGGCTGGGTCGCCGACGCCGGCCGGCCGCACCCCGACGCGTGGTCGCCCCTGACCGGTACGACCACCTCGGAGATCCCGACGGTCCGCTGACCGTCCCCGACCCGCCGTCCCGGCGGCTGCGGCCAGCGCGCCGCCGGGACGCGGCGGTCACCCCGTTCAGCGGGGCACCGGCTCCCAGGAGGTCTCCCGGCGCAGCACCGGCTTGAGCACCTTGCCGCCCGGGTTGCGCGGCAGCACCGCCGAGCGCACGGACACGAACTGCGGCACCTTGAAGTCGGCCAGGTGCGCCCGGGCGTGGGCCAGCACCGCGCCGACGTCGAGTTCGGTGCCCGGCAGGGGCACGACGACGGCGCCGACCTTCTCCCCCATCACCGGGTCGGGGACGCCCACCACCGCCACCTCGAAGACCCCCGGCGCGGCCGCGAGGGCGTTCTCGACCTCGACGCAGTACACGTTCTCGCCGCCCCGGTTGATCATGTCCTTGGCGCGGTCGACGACGTAGGTGAGGCCCTCGTCGTCGATCCGCGCGAGGTCGCCGGAGTGCAGCCAGCCGCCCGCGAACGCCTCCGCGGTGGCCTCGGGCTTCCCCCAGTAGCCCTGCACCACGTTCGCCCCGCGGATGAGCAGCTCCCCGACCCCGGTCTCCGGGTCGGGATCGGCCAGCCGCAGGTCGACCACCGGCGCCGGGAAGCCCACCGAGTCGGCGTGGGCGTCGGCGTACTCGTGCGGCAGGAAGGTGGAGATCGACGAGGTCTCCGACAGGCCGAAGCCGTTGCCCACCCGCGCCGCGGGGAACGCCCGCTTGATCCGCTGCACCAGGTCGGGGGCGATCGGCGCGCCGCCGTAGGTGGTGTACCGGACACCGCTCACGTCGACGTCGGCGAAACCCGCCGAGCTGATGGCGAGCCAGTACACCGCGGGCACCGAGGTGAGCACGGCGATCCGCTCCTCGGGCACGGCCCGCAGGAACCGGCCGACCTCGAAGGCCGGCATCACCACCGCCGCGGCGCCGCTCTCCAGCGCGACCAGCAGCTGGCTGTTGCAGCCGGTGACGTGGAACAGCGGCACGCTGACCAGGTTGCGCAGCGACGGGTCGTGCCCGGCCAGGCCGACCACGCGGCGGGCGTTCTCGGTGTTGGTCAGGAAGTTCTCGTGGCTGGTCATGGCGCCCTTGGGGAAGCCGGTGGTCCCCGAGGTGTAGAAGATCGCCGCCAGGTCCGAGCGGTCCAGTCCCTCCTCGGCGCACGGCGCGCCCTCGGGCAGCGGGGTGCCGGGCGCCAGGACGACGCGGGCGCCGCTGTCGTCGACGACGTAGCGCGCCTCGTCCTCGGTGAACCGGGTGTTGACCGGCACGGCCACGCCCCCGGCCAGCAGCGTGCCGAAGAAGCCCAGCACCCAGTCGGCGCCGTTGCCCAGCCGGATCGCCACCCGGTCGCCGCGGCCGACGCCGGCCTCGCGCAGCCCGCCGGCGACCCGCGCGGCGCCGTCCCACAGCTCCCGGAAGGTCAGCCGCGGCCCGTCGAGCTCGACGACGGCCTCGCCGTCGGGGTCCCGCTCGACCGACGCGCGCAGCATCGCCACGACAGAGTCCGGCACCCCGGTGTAGTGCTTGACGCCCGCGGCGTCACGCTCGATCCCGCTCTCGTCGAAGGGGGACGCGGCCATCAGTACACCCCGGTCTCCTCGAAGTACCGCCGCGGGACGTCGACGAGCATGGTGGTGATCTGCTCCTCGGTCACGCCGTGCTCGCGCAGGTAGGGCAGCACGTCCTCGTGGATGTGCGTGTAGTGCCACTGCGGCAGCAGGGCCATCACGCCGGGGTCCAGCCAGTCGATGTAGCAGGAGGCGTCCTGCGAGAGCACCATCTGGCCCGCGAAGCCGCGGCGGCACATCTCCACGACGATGTCGGCGCGCGCCTCGAACGTGGTGTCCAGGTTGATCCCGAACCGGTCCATGCCGAGCACGAAGCCGGCCTCGGCGAGCTCGGTGAGGTGGT
Organism: Geodermatophilus sp. SYSU D00696; assembly: GCF_054050235.1. Lineage (NCBI taxonomy): Bacteria > Bacillati > Actinomycetota > Actinomycetes > Geodermatophilales > Geodermatophilaceae > Geodermatophilus > Geodermatophilus sp. SYSU D00696. Next base: position 2,321 of record NZ_JBJGYY010000036.1, read on the forward strand.
CGGCGTCGGTGGTGTCGCCGCTGTGGCCGAGGACGACCCGGCGGGGGTCCACGCCCTCGTCGTCGAGCACCTTCTGCACCGCGAGACCGGTGCGGCTGCCCGGGTGGGTGTGCACGGTGATCGGGGTGCCGGTGGCGCGGTGCGCCTTCGCGACGGCGCGCATGACCCGCTCGACACCCGACGTCATGCCCTGGTGGTGGATCGCGCACTTGAGCAGGCCGGCGCGCACGCCGGTGTTCGCGATCCCCTCGGTGATGTCGCCGACGAACATGTCGACCATCGGGTCGGGCACCTCGGTGCCCAGGGCCTCGTTGAGCGCCGGGCCGCGGTGGTGGAAGAAGAACGGGACGTCGTCGTAGGTGTAGCAGCCGGTGGCCACGACGATGTTGAGGTCGACCTGCTCGGCGATCCGCTGGATGCGGGGGATGTAGCGGCCCAGCCCGATGACGGTCGGGTCGACGATGGTCCGCACCCCCGTCGAGGTCAGCTTGGTCAGCTTCTGCACCGCGTCGGCGACCCGGTCGTCCTCGCTGCCCCACTCGTCGGGGTAGTTCTGCTGGATCTCGGCGTCGAGCACGAACACGTGCTCGTGCATGAGCGTCTGGCCGAGCTCGGCGGTGTCGACGGGACCGCGGACGGTCTGCACCTGGGGCAACGGGCTCTCCTGCCGGTCGGGCCGCCGGGCGCCGGTGCCGGGCGGGCACGGCGACGCTATCGGTGCCGTGACCCGGATCGCACGGCGGTCAAGCCGGCGCCGTCACCAGCTCGGCGGCGCGCTCCCCGACCAGCACCGCGGTCGCCGCCGGGCCGCGGGTCGGCACCTCGGGCAGCACGGACGTGTCGGCCACCCGCAGCCCCGCGACACCGCGCACGCGCAGGTGCTGGTCGACGACGGCCCCGGGATCGCCGTCGGGGCCCATCCGCGCCCCGCCGGCGAGGTGGATCGCCGTCGCGAGGTGCGCGGCGATCCAGCCGTCGAGGGCGCGGTCGTCGGCGAGGACGTCGTCGTCCGGCCCGGGGCGATCGGAGACCAGCGGCGCCAGGGCCGGCGTCCGCAGCAGGCCGTCGGCCAGGCGCACCGCCTCGCGCAGCCGCCGCCGGTCGGCGGCGGTCGCGAGGTAGCGGTGCTCGATGCGCGGCGCCGCGGCGGGGTCGGCCGAGAGCAGTGACAGCCGGCCGCGGCTCTCCTCCCGGTACAGCCCGGCGCTCAGCGACAGCGTGCGGGCGTCCCCGCCGCTGCCGGGGACCACCACACCCCAGGGCCGCAGCCAGGGCAGCACCTCGAGGTCACCGGGCACCGGCGAGTCCGACGAGGTGGCGTTGAGGACGCCGTGCAGCGGCAGCGGCCAGTCGCCCGCCGGCAGGCCGGTGACGGGCACCCAGGGCAGGTGGACCAGCGGGTGGTCGCTGAGGTCGGCGCCCACCTCCGGCAGGTCGGCGACGACGTCGATCCCAAGCGCCCGCAGCTCGGCGGCCGGCCCGATGCCCGACAGCAGCAGCAGGTGCGGCGAACCCACGGCGCCGGCCGCGAGCACCACCTCGGCCGCCCGCACCGGCCCGGCGTCGGTGTCGACCCCCACGGCGCGGCTGCGCTCCACCAGCACCCGCCGCACCCGGACCCCGCCCCGCACGGTCAGCCGCGGGGAGCCGCGCCGGGGGGAGAGGTAGGCCATCGCGGTGTTGACGCGCGTGCCGCCGTCGACGGTCAGGGGCACCGGTCCGTACCCGGGCGGGCCGCCGGCGTTCTTGTCCGGCTCCGCGGGGACGCCGAGCTCGGCGGCCGCGGCGGCGAACGCGTCGGCCAGCGGCGACCGGCCGGTGGGCCGGGTGACCGGCACCGGCCCGCCGCTGCCGTGCCCGGGCCGGTGGCCGTACTGCCGGTCGTCCTCGAGCCGGCACCAGGCCGGCAGCGTGGCCTCCAGGCTCCACAGGTCGTTGCCCGCGGCGGCCCACCCGGCGTGGTCGGCGGGCGTGGCCCGGACGAAGTAGCCGCCGTTGACGGCGCTGGACCCGCCGACCACCCGCCCGCGGGGCAGCGGGGCGCGCACGCCGGGGGTCAGCTCGGTGGTCAGCGACCAGCTGGCCGGGTGCCCGGGGACGGCGGCGCGCAGCGTGGCGGCGTCGCGCAGGTCCGGCGGGAAGTCGGCGGGCCGGGCGTGGTCGGCGCCCGCCTCGAGCAGCAGGACCGACCGGCCGGCGTCGGCGAGGCGGGCGGCCAGCGCGCAGCCGGCCGAGCCCGCGCCGACCACGACGACGTCGGCCTCCCCGGTCACAGGCCCAGGACCCCCGGCAGGTCCAGCCGGCGCACCTTGCCGGTGGAGGTGCGCGGGAGCTCCCCCACCCGGTGCAGGCTCTTGGGCCGCTTGGCCGGGGCCAACCGCTCCCGCGCCCAGGCGCCGACTTCGGCCGGCTCGGCGCTGCCCACGTAGGCCGCGACCACCCGTTGGCCCCACTCCTCGTCGGCGACGCCGACCACCGCGCTCTCCACCACGTCCGGGTGCGCGTCGAGGACCGCCTCCACCTCGGCCGGGTAGACGTTCACCCCGCCGGAGATGACCAGGTCCTCGCGGCGGCCGTCGAGCCACACGGTGCCGTCGGGATCGACGCGTCCGAGGTCGCCGACGGTCACCCGGTCGCCCCGCCAGGCCGCCGCCGTCTTCTCCGGTGCCCGCCAGTACTCGAACCGCGCCCAGCGCGGGACGGCGCACCACAGCTGCCCGCGGTCGTCGGTCTCCAGCCGCCGGCCCGGGCGGGCCCGGCCCACGCTGCCGGGGTGCGCGAGCCAGTCCTCCGGGGAGCAGACGGTGAACTGCGCCTCCGTGGAGCCGTAGAACTCCCACACGGAGCCCGCCGGGAGCGCGCCGAGCACCACCCGCTTCAGCGGCTCGGGGCAGGGCGCACCGGCGTGCACGAGCCGGCGGAACGAGGACCAGTCGACGTCGTCGCGGGCCAGCAGCCGGCGCAGGTGCGTGGGCACGCAGAACGTCGTCGTCGGGGCGTGGCGGCCGATCGCCGCGGCGACCCGGGCGGCGTCGAACGGTCCGGGCAGCAGCACCTCGCCGCCGGCCAACAGGGTGGAGACGGCGAAGCGCAGCGGCGCGGAGTGGTGCAGCGGCGAGAGGACCAGGTGCCGGTCGGTGAGGGCAAAGCCCCACAGGTCGATCTCCTCGGCGGCCAGGGCGCGCGCGTCGGCGTCGTCCAGGACGCCGGACCACACGCCCTTGCGCCGCCCGGTGGTCCCCGACGTGTAGTGCATCGGCCGGGCCAGCGGCACGTCGGCGAGGTCCGCACCGTCCCGGCCGGCGAGCAGCCGGCCGGGCTCGTCCCCGACGTCGAGGGCCGGGTCGGCGTCGGCGGCCAGCGCCGCCCGCTCGGCCTGCGGCAGCGCCGGGTCGAGCACCACGGGCACGATCCCGGTCCGCAGCGCCCCCAGGACGACGGCGAGCAGGGCCGGCGACGACGCGGCCGACACCAGGAGCCGGTCACCGGCGCGCAGGCCGGCCGAGCGCAGCGCCGCCGCGGCGCGCCGCTGGTCACGCTCGCTGTCGGCGGCCCGGACGACCGCGACGCCCGCGGTCACGGCAGCGTGACGCGGTCGCCGTCGACGACGACGTGCCCGTCCGCGGCGAGCTTGGCCAGCGTGGCGCGGGTCGACTGTGCCGCCGCCGGCCACAGCTCCCGCGGCACCCCCGCGTAGACGTCGGCCACGAGCGCGTCGACCGTGCCGGCGCCGCGCACCAGCGCCGCGAGCAGCTGCGCCTCCCGGAACGCGCGGTGGGCGCGGTAGTAGTCGAGGACGGCGCCCGGGTCCTCGGTCAGCTCGGGGCCGTGCCCGCAGTACAGCGCGCTGGGGCCGAGGTCGTGCACCCGGCGCAGCGACTCCAGGTAGGCCACCACGTCCCCCTCGGGGTGGGTGACCACCGAGGTGCCGCGGCCGAGCACGTGGTCGCCGACCAGCACCGCGCCGGACTCCAGCCGGAAGGCCAGGTGGTCGGCGGTGTGCCCGGGCGTGGGCACGACCCCGAGGACGGTGCCGGCCAGGCGCAGCCGCTCGCCCGCCTCGAGCACCCGACCGCGGGGTCCGGCCACGGCCGGGTCGGCCGCGCCCACCTGCGCGCCGAGCCGGGCGCCCCACGGCTGCGCGGCCTCGGCGTGGTCGACGTGGTGGTGGGTGACGAGGACGGCCACGCAGCGGGCGTCGCGGGCGGCCAGCGCCGCCTCCACCGCGGCCAGGTGGGCGGGGTCGTCGGGCCCGGGGTCGACCAGGACCGCCTGCCTGCTGCCGGGTGCGCCGACGACGTAGGTGTTGGTGCCGTCGAGGGTCATCCCCGAGGGGTTGGGCGCCAGCACCCGGGTGACCAGCGGCTCCAGCTCCGCCGTCCGGGGCAGCGAACCGGGGCGGGGGAGGTCCCACGTGACACGGGGGTCTGCCGGGGCGCGCACGTCCGGCACGGTAGCCGCGCGGCGGGGCGGGCCGCCCGCCCGGCGGCTAGCCTCGCCGCATGCGTTCCCTGACGTCCCGCTCCCGCTCCGCGCTGGTCGCCGCGGCTGCCGCCGTCCTGCTCACCTCCTGCAGCGGAGGAGGGTCCGAGGGCGAGGAGGCCGCGGAGTCCACCAGCGCCGACACCAGCTCGTCGAGCGCGTCGTCGTCCTCGCCGTCCCCGAGCGAGACCAGCAGCCCGGCCCCGACCACGAGCGACGACCCCGCCGTCGCCGAGTTCTGCGCCCAGGCCGCCGAGTTCAACGAGCTGGGCAACCAGCTCGGCGCCGCCACGCCCGAGCAGCTGCCGCCCCTGCTGCAGCAGGCCGCCGGCGCGTTCGACGCCGTCCAGCCGCCGGCGGAGATCGCCTCGTCGTGGCAGGTCGTGGGCGACGCCGTGCAGACCTTCGCCGACCAGGCCGGCTCGATCGACATCAGCACCCCCGAGGGCCAGGCCCAGCTGCAGACGGCCGCCCAGGAGTTCGTCGGCGTGGCCAACGGCCCCGACGGCACCGCCGTCCAGCAGTTCACGCAGGCCAACTGCACCGCGGCCGCCCCCACGAGCTAGGCGGGGACCTCCGCAGGAGGCCCGGACGACGAACGGCCCGTCCCCCGCACACGCGGGGGACGGGCCGTCGTCGTCCGTGCGGGTCAGCAGCCGCTGATGCTCACCCCGCGGGCCCGCAGCCACGGCACCGGGTCGACCTGGCCGCCGTACATGGCACCCGACGGGTGGACCTCGAAGTGCAGGTGCGGCCCGGTGGACTGGCCACGGTTGCCGACCTCGGCGATGAGCTCCCCGGCGACCACCCGCTCACCGGCCTGGACGTACTCGGTGTTGACGTGGCCGTACACGGTGACCGCGCCGTCGGAGCCGCGGATGTAGACGGCCAGGCCGAAGCCGGTCGCCGGGCCGGTGCGGACCACGGTGCCGGAGGTCGCGGCGTAGATGGGCGTGCCGATCGGGGCGGCGATGTCGACGCCGCCGTGCAGCACGCCCCAGCGCATGCCGTAGCAGCTCGACGTGCGCCCGGAGGTGGGCTTGACGTAGCCCGACCCGCTGACCGGGGCGCTGCTGCCGGCCGAGGCCGAGGACGAGGACGAGGACGAGGTCGGCGCCGGAGCGGCGGCCGCGGCGGCCGCGGCGGCGCGGGCGGCCGCGGCCGCGGCAGCGGCCTCCTCCGCGGCACGGGCCGCAGCCGCGGCGGCCGCGGCCTCCTCGGCCTCCTTCTGCCGCTGCCACTCGGCGTAGGCGTCCCGCGCCCCCTGCAGCTCCAGCAGCCGGATCTGGGCGTCCTGCAACTGCTGGTCGAGGGCGGCCTTGTTCGCCTCGGCGGCCGCGACCGCCTGCTGCTGCGCGGCCAGCTGCGCGTCGGCGGCGGCCTTGGCGGCGGCCGCCTCCTCCTCCGCGGCGGCCATCTGGTCGCGGGTGACCCGGGCCGAGGACTCGGCGTTGGCCTGCCGGACACGGGCGATCTCGAGTTCCTCGAGCACGTCGACCTGCGTGTCGGCGACGTAGTCGAGCATCGCGGCCCGCTGGATCAGCTCACCCGGGCCGGCGGAGTCCAGCAGCGCGGCCGCGGTGGTGAGGGTGGACCCGTTCATGTAGCTGTCGTGCGCGAAGCCGCCGATGCGGGCGATCGCGGCGTCGACGGCGGCGGCCGCGGCCGTGAGGTCGGCAGCCGCCTGGTCCGCGGCTGCCTGTGCCAGCGCCAGGGCCTCCTCGGCGGCCAGGTAGGCGGTGCCGGCGGCCTCGGCCTGCACGCCGAGCCGCTCGAGCTCGGTCTGGGCGAGGGCGACCTCGGCCTGCAACCGGCCGACCTCGGCCGCGGCGGCGTCCTGCGCGGCCTGCGCGCCGGTGATCTCCTCGTCGGTCGGGTTGGGCGGCGGTGGCGGCACGGCCGACGCCGGCCCGGCGGTCCCGAGCAGGACCACGCCGGTGAGCAGTGCGGCCAGCACGGCGCGGGCCGGCCGGCGGTGCGTGCGGGCCGTGGCGGGGCGACGGGGAGGTCGCCGGCCGGGTCGGCACTGCAGCATCGAGCGCTCCCTGGAGCAGAGGGGGGCAGGTGGGCCGGGCCAGCGTCGCACCAGCCACAGCGTGTCACGGAGGCAACACGCGGCACGGGAGTCACACCGTGACCGCGCCGGGGGGTCACCGCCTTTCCGTCACACGACTTGTCGACAACGGGAAGGGGAACCTTGAGATACTGAGTCCGGCGTCACGTCCGGCCGGAGCTGCACTCTAGGCTCGGCGGACGTGGACGTCCTCGCCTCCGGCACCGAACAGGTGGTCTTCTGCTCCGATCCGGCCTCGGGCCTGCGGGCGGTGATCGCGATCCACTCCACCGCGCTGGGCCCGGCCCTGGGCGGCACCCGGTTCCACCCCTACGCCAGCGAGGACGAGGCGGTCGCCGACGCGCTGCGGCTGGCCCGGGCGATGTCGTACAAGAACAGCCTCGCCGGGCTCGACCTCGGCGGGGGCAAGGCCGTGGTCATCGGAGACCCCCGCACCGACAAGACTGAGCCGCTGCTGCGCGCCTACGGCCGGTTCGTCGAGTCCCTGGGCGGTCGGTACCTGACCGCCTGCGACGTCGGCACCACCAACGCCGACCTCGACCTGGTGGCCCGCGAGACGCGATTCGCCCACGGCCGCTCCGAGGTCTACGGGGGCTGCGGTGACTCCTCGGTGCTCACCGCCTTCGGCGTCTTCCAGGGCATGCGCGCGGCCGCGCAGCACCGCTGGGGCACCGCGTCGCTGGCCGGGCGCACGGTCGCCGTCGCCGGCGTCGGCAAGGTGGGCAGCTGGCTGGTCGACCGGCTGGTCAACGACGGCGCCGACGTCGTGGTCACCGACGTCGACACCGCCGCCGTCGAACGGGTGCTCGCCCGGCACCCCGGGGTCGACGCCGTCTCCGACACCGCCACGCTGGTGAGCACGCCGGCCGACGTGTACGCGCCGTGCGCGCTCGGCGGCGCCCTCGACGACGAGACGGTGGCCGTGCTGGCCGCGGAGATCGTCTGCGGCGGCGCCAACAACCAGCTGGCGCACGAGGGCATCCCCGACCAGCTGACCAAGCGCGGGATCCTCTACGCCCCCGACTACCTGGTGAACGCCGGCGGCGTCATCCAGGTCGAGGACGAGCGGCACGGCTTCTCCTTCGCGCGCGCCGAGGCCAAGGCGGCCGGCATCTTCGACGTCGCCCTGCGGGTCTTCGAGACCGCCGAGGCCGAGGGCGTCTCCCCGGCCGTGGCCGCCGACCGGCTGGCCGAGGAGCGCATCCGTGCGGTGGGCCGGCTGGCCACCATCCGCCTCCCCCGCTGACCGCGGCGGACCCGCTGCGACCGGGGCGTGGCCATCACCACGCCCCGGTCGGGGGACGGCGGGGGGAGGACCCGTGCCCGCGCCCGTCTCGTGTCGTAGTCTTGGTCAAGACACAGTCACTCAGTCGGGGTCGCCACGCGGGCCGTCCAGCCCGTGAGCTGGGCTCCCGTTCTCCGTTATGAGGGGGTCGAGCCGATGGGGCGCGGCCGAGCGAAGGCCAAGCAGACACGCGTGGCCCGTGAGCTCAAGTACAGCTCACCGAACACCGACCTCTCCGCGCTGCAGCGCGAGCTGGCCGGTTCTCCGTCGACGTACACCGCTCCGGCGGCCAAGGACGACGACGAGGACGACGACGAGTACACCGACCGCTGGGCGGACGACGACGCCGACGACGACTGGGCGGCCAGTCGCTGACGGTCGGCTGACCGCCGGTCCCCTGAGCACGCCGCACCGCTGAGCGCCACGCACCGTCGTCCTGCGAGGGACGGCGGTGCGTGCCGTCCTCACTGGTAGCGGCCCACCAGGCGTGTGCCGGTGCCTCCGGTGCGCACGGTCCCGGCCACCCACGCCGGCACGCCGCGCTCGGTGAGCAGGGCGACGGCGCGGTCGGCGGCCCTGGCCGCGACGACGGCGACCATGCCCACGCCGCAGTTGAACGCGCGCTCGGACTCCGTCCGCGGCACGCCGTGCTCCTCGAGCAGCGACACGGCCGCGGGCAGCGCCCAGGTGCCGCGGTCGAGCACGGCCTCCAGCCCGTCAGGTACGACCCGCGCGGTGTTGCCGGCCAGGCCTCCGCCGGTGACGTGCGCGAGGGCGTGCACGCCGTCGACACCGAGCTCGGCCACGAGCGCCAGGCAGTCGAGCGCGTAGATGCGGGTGGGCTCGAGCAGCACGTCGCCCAGCGGGCGGTCCAGGCCGGCCGGGGTGGCGCCGAGGTCGAGACCGGCGGCGGCGACCACGCGGCGGACCAGCGAGTAGCCGTTGGAGTGGAAGCCGCTGGCGGCCATCGCCACCACGGCGTCGCCGTCGCCGACCCGCTCGGGACCCAGCACCGCGTCGGCCTCGACGACGCCGACCGCGGTGGCGGCCAGGTCGTACTCGTCGGGGTCCATGAGGTCGCCGTGCTCGGCGGTCTCCCCGCCCACCAGCGAGGCGCCGGCCTGCTCGCAGCCGGCCGCGATGCCGGTGACGATCGCGGCGATGCGCTCGGGGACGACCTTCCCGCAGGCCACGTAGTCCTGCAGGAACAGCGGCTCGGCGCCGCAGGCCACCAGGTCGTCGACGACCATCGCGACCAGGTCGATGCCCACGGTGTCGTGCCGGTCCAACTGCCGCGCCAGCGCGATCTTCGTGCCGACGCCGTCGGTGGAGGAGGCCAGCAGCGGCCGCCGGTAGCGGGCGGTGTCGAGCGCGAACAGCCCGGCGAAGCCACCGAGGCCGCCCACGACCTCGGGACGCCGGGTCCGCTCGACCGCCGTCCGCATGAGGGTGACGGCGCGCTCACCCGCGTCGATGTCGACGCCGGACGCGGCGTAGGTGAACTCGCCCCCGCTCACGGACGGCGCAGGGCCTCGTCGGCGCCGCCGGCCACCGTGGGGCTGCCGGCCTGCCGGCCGGTCCACCCGCTGACCGCGCGCTGGTCGTCGACCCGGCGCTCGATCCCCTCGAGCACGTGCTTGCCCAGCCCGCCCGTCTCGGCCAGCGGGATCGGGTACTCGCCGGTGAAGCAGGCGGTGCACAGCCGGGTGGCCGGCTGCTCGGTCGCGGTGATCAGCCCCTGCTCGGAGACGTAGCCGAGGGAGTCGGCGTTGATCGAGGCGCGCACGCCGTCGACGTCGAGGCCGTTGGCGACCAGCTCGGCGCGGCTGGCGAAGTCGATGCCGTAGAAACAGGGCCACTTCACCGGCGGGCTGGAGATCCGGACGTGCACCTCGACCGCGCCGGCCTCGCGGAGCATGCGGATCAGCGCGCGCTGGGTGTTCCCGCGCACGATCGAGTCGTCGACGACGACCAGCCGCTTGCCGCGGATGACGTCGCGCAGCGGGTTGAGCTTCAGGCGGATGCCCAGCTGCCGGATGGTCTGGCTGGGCTGGATGAACGTGCGCCCGACGTAGGAGTTCTTGACCAGGCCCAGCCCGTAGGGGATGCCGCTGGCCTCGGCGTACCCGACGGCGGCCGGGGTGCCGGACTCCGGGACCGGGATCACCAGGTCGGCGTCGGCCGGGTGCTCCTTCGCCAGCCGGCGGCCGATCTCGACCCGGGCGGCGTGCACGCTGCGGCCGCCGATCGTGGTGTCGGGGCGGGCGAGGTAGACGTACTCGAACACGCAGCCCTTGGGCTCGGCGACGGCGAAGTGCTGGCTGCGCAGCCCGTTCTCGTCGATGGCGAGCAGCTCGCCGGGCTCGACCTCGCGGACGACGGAGGCACCCACGATGTCGAGGGCCGCGGTCTCGCTGGCGACCACCCAGCCACGCTCGAGCCGGCCGAGCACCAGCGGGCGGACGCCCTGCGGGTCACGGGCGGCGTAGAGGGTGTCCTCGTCCATGAAGGTGAGGCTGAAGGCGCCGCGCAGCTGTGGGAGCACCTCCATGGCCGCTGCCTCGACGCTCATGTCGGGTCGGGCGGCGATGAGCGAGGTGACCAGGTCGGAGTCGGTGCTGGCGGTGAAGGCGCCGGGGACGCCGGCGTCGGCCGCCCTGCTCGCCAGCTCGGCGGTGTTGACCAGGTTGCCGTTGTGGCACAGCGCCAGGCCGGTGCCGGCGTCGGTGGTGCGGAACGTCGGCTGGGCGTTCTCCCAGGTGGAGGAGCCGGTGGTGGAGTACCGGGTGTGGCCGACGGCGAGGTGGCCGCGCAGGCTGCCCAGCGTCGACTCGTCGAACACCTGGCTGACCAGCCCGAGGTCCTTGTAGACGACGACCGACGCGCCGTCGGAGACCGCGATGCCCGCCGCCTCCTGACCGCGGTGCTGGAGCGCGTAGAGACCGAAGTAGGTCAGCTTGGCGACCTCCTCCCCCGGCGCCCAGACGCCGAAGACACCGCAGGCGTCCTGGGGTCCGGGGGCGTGGGGGTCGAGGGCCTGCGTCAAGCGTCCGTCACCGCGAGGCACCCCATGAGCCTACGCGCGACCCCAGGGGCACCCGCCGATCGCGCCGTGACCGTGACCACCCCCGCGGGGTCCGCCCAGGTCGGCCCGCCGGTGGAACCCGAGCCCGTTTCGGCGCGTTGACCCTCGGCACGCACCAGAGAGGATCAGACATGAGCAGCGACCGGCCCGACCCGGCTGAGTTCCTCGAGATGGCCCAGCGGATGCTGCGCGGGCTGTTCGAGCAGTCCCGCGGCGACGACGACCCCTGGGCGCGGGCCACCGAGCGGGGCCCGTCCTCGTGGGAGCGCCGCCGTGAGCCCACCGCCGAGGAGCGGCGCGAGAACCTCACGTTCGCGCTGGCCACCCGCGCCGTCGAGGCGCTCGAGGACCTCGCCTTGAACGTGGCGGCGATCCGCCAGCGGCTGGAGCGGTCGTCGGCCCCGGACGACCGGCCCGGCGAGGAGAGCGCGACGCGGGACGCCGACCCCGCGTGACCGCCGTCCGGCGCCGTCCTACCGGACGGTGCCGAGCTCGGCGGAGATGCGGGTGTCCTCGCCGTGGCCGGTGTGCACCACGGTGTCGCCGTGCAGGGTCAGCAGCTTGCTGCGGATCGACCGCACGATGGTCGGGTGGTCGCTGAAGCTGCGCCCCGTCGCGCCCGGCCCGCCGGAGAAGAGCGTGTCGCCGGTGAAGACGGCGGCCAGGTCGGGTGCGTGCAGGCAGGTGCTGCCCGGCGAGTGACCGGGGGTGTGCAGCGCGGTCAGCGACGTGCCGGCCACCCGGAACCGGGTGCCCTCGGCGAGGTCCTCGTCGGGGGTGGCGTCGGGGTGCACCATCTCCCACAGCATCCGGTCGGCGGGGTGGAACCAGATCGGCGCGCCGGTGGCCGCCCGGAGGTCGACCGCCGCCGTGATGTGGTCGTTGTGCCCGTGCGTGAGCACGATCGCGGTCACCCGCCGCCCGCCGACCGCCTCGACGATCGGCTCGACCCGGTGCGGCGCGTCGATCACGAGCACCTCGTCGTCGTCGCCGACCAGCCAGACGTTGTTGTCGACGTCGAAGTCCTGCCCGTCGAGGCTGAACACCCCGCTGACCACGGCCTTCTCGATGCGGGCGGTCATCAGAGCACCACCACGCTGCGCAGCACCTCGCCCTTGTGCATCTTCTCGAAGGCGGCCTCGACGTCGTCGAGGCCGATGGTCTCGGTGACGAAGTCGGCCAGCGGGAAGCGGCCCTGCCGGTGCAGGTCGGCCAGCATCGGGAAGTCGCGGCTGGGCAGGCAGTCGCCGTACCAGGAGGACTTCAGCGCCCCACCGCGGCCGAACAGCTCGATCATCGGCAGGGTCAGCTGCATGTCCGGCGTCGGGACCCCGACGAGGACGACGCGGCCGGCGAGGTCGCGGGCGTAGAAGGCCTGCTCGAACACCTCCGGACGGCCGACGGCGTCGATGGCGACGTCGACGCCGAACCCGCCGGTGTACCCCTTGATCGCCTCGACGGCGTCGGTGGACCGCGAGTTGACGGTGTGGGTGGCGCCGAACTGCTTCGCCCACTCCAGCTTCCGGTCGTCGACGTCGACGGCGACGATCGTCGTCGCCCCGGCCAGCCTCGCCCCGGCGATGGCGGCGTCGCCGACGCCGCCGCAGCCGAAGACGGCGACGGACTCGCCGCGCTGCACGCCGCCGGTGTTGATCGCGGCGCCGACGCCGGCCATCACGCCGCAGCCGAGCAGCCCCGCGGCGGTGGCGGGGGTCCCGGGGTCGACCTTCGTGCACTGCCCGGAGTGGACCAGCGTCTTCTCCACGAACGCGCCGATGCCCAGCGCCGGCGACAGCTCGGTGCCGTCGGTCAGGGTCATCTTCTGCGCCGCGTTGTGCGTGTCGAAGCAGTAGTGCACCTGGCCCTTGAGGCAGGCGCGGCACTGCCCGCACACCGCGCGCCAGTTCAGGACCACGAAGTCGCCGACCGCGACGTTGGTGACGCCCTCGCCGACGGCCGCCACGGTCCCGGCGGCCTCGTGGCCGAGCAGGAACGGGTACTCGTCGTTGATGCCGCCCTCGCGGTAGTGCAGGTCGGTGTGGCACACCCCGCAGGCCTGCACGTCGACCACCGCCTCCCCGGGCCCGGGATCGGGCACGACGACCGTCTCGACGCTCACCGGAGCACCCTTGCTGCGGGCGACCACGCCCCTCACCTCGTAGGCCATGCGCTGACCCTACGGGCGCCGCCGTCGGCCCCGCTCCCGCTGGTCAGGACCTGCTCGACGCGCGGGTTCCGGGACACCGACGTAGCGTTCTCGACTGGTCAGGACCCGTGCGGGGCCGGCCGTCCCGACCGAGCGGAGGTCACCGTGGCGCTACCCGGCTTCCTGCGGCGTGAGCGGATCGTCGCCCGCCCCGGCTTCAACCGCTGGCTCATCCCGCCGGCGGCGCTGGCGGTGCACCTGTGCATCGGCCAGGCGTACGCCACGAGCGTCTACAAGACCGCCCTGGTCGAGGACTTCCAGACCACGCAGACCGCGATCGGGATCGTCTTCTCGATCGCCATCGTGATGCTGGGCCTGTCGGCCGCGCTGTTCGGGACGTGGGTGGACCGCAACGGCCCGCGGGCGGCGATGTTCACCGCGGCCTGCCTCTGGGTCACCGGCTTCCTCGTGGGCGGGCTGGGCATCGAGACCCGCCAGCTGTGGCTGCTCTACCTGGGCTACGGCGTCATCGGCGGCATCGGCCTGGGCATCGGCTACATCTCGCCGGTCTCCACGCTGATCAAGTGGTTCCCCGACCGCCCGGGCCTGGCCACCGGCATGGCGATCATGGGCTTCGGCGGTGGCGCGCTCGTCGCCTCGCCGCTGTCCCGGCAGCTGATGAGCTGGTACGACCCCTCCTACGACCCCAGCACGCAGGGCTCGGTGCCCAACGGGGGCGCGGTGGCCGCGCTGTTCTTCACCTTCGCCGCCGTCTACCTGGTCTTCATGATGTTCGGCGCCTTCCTGGTGCGGGTGCCCGCCGAGGGCTGGAAGCCGGCCGGTTTCGACCCGTCGACGATCAAGCAGAAGGCGCTGGTCACCACCGAGAGCGTGTCGGCGAGGAACGCGGTCAAGACGCCGCAGTTCTGGCTGCTGTGGACGGTGCTGTTCTGCAACGTCACCGCGGGCATCGGGATCCTCGAGCAGGCCGCCCCGATGATCCAGGACTTCTTCCGCACCGGCGACACCTCGACGGTCGCCGCGACCGCCGCGGCCGGCTTCGTCGGCGTCCTGTCGCTGTTCAACATGGCCGGCCGGTTCGTGTGGTCCTCGACGTCGGACTACATCGGCCGCAAGCCGATCTACATGGTCTACCTCGGCGTCGGCCTGGTGCTCTACGTCGCGCTGGCCACCATCGGCAGCAGCGCCACCTGGGTGTTCGTGCTGCTCGCCGCGGTGATCATCTCGTTCTACGGCGGCGGTTTCGCCACCATCCCGGCGTACCTGCGCGACCTGTTCGGCACCTACCAGGTGGGTGCCATCCACGGCCGGCTGCTCACCGCGTGGTCGGCCGCCGGCGTCGCCGGGCCGCTCATCGTCAACAGCGTCCTCGACACCCAGGGCGAGCCGGGCAGCCTGGTCGCCGCCAACTACCGGCCGGCGCTGTTCATCATGGTCGGCCTGCTCGCCATCGGGTTCGTCGCCAACCTGCTGGTGCGCCCGGTGGCCAGCAAGTGGCACGAGCCCCGGCACGCCGACAGCCCCGCCACTGCCTCGACCCGCGAACGGAGCACCGTCCGATGAGCACGTCGATCTCGAGCGAGCAGTCCGCCGGTGACCAGCGGCCGGTGCACACCCCGGTCGGGCTGATCGCGTTCGCCTGGACGCTGGTCGGCGTCCCGCTCGCCTACGGCCTGTTCCAGACCGTGAAGACCGCGCTCACGCTCTTCACCGGCTGAGGCCCTCCGTGCACTTCCGCGGAAGGGCACGGGCTCAGGACCGGCGCAGGGGCGGCAGCGGCAGGTGCGCCGACAGGTCGGCGCGGTTGCCGCTGGCGCTGACCGCGCCGCTGTCCACGGCGTCGGCCCAGGTCGTCTCCCCCGTGGCCAGCCGCAGCCAGGTCGCCGCGTCGGTCTCGACGACGTTGGGCGGCGTCCCGCGGGTGTGCCGCGGTCCCGGCACGAGCTGGACGGCGACGTGCGGCGGCACCCGCAGTTCCACCGACCGGCCCGGCACCTGCTGGGCCAGCCAGCGCGCGCTGGTCTTCACCGCCGCGCCGAGCACCGGCCGGGCCGGCTGGTCGGCCTCGCCGACCAGCCACGGGCGGACGGCGTCGACGGCGGCGCGCAGCTCGTCGGCGGGGATCGGCTGCCGGCCGGGCATCAGCTCGTGGGGACGGTGCCCGCCGGCACGGTGCCCACGGTGGCCTCGGGCGTGCCGAACAGCGCGGGCAGGGTGGCCGTCCAGGCGGCGCGCAGCTCGGCCAGCGGCAGCTCGGCGACGCCGTCGACGGTGAGCGCGTCCCCGCCGGTGGTGCCGAGCTCGGTCACGGTCACCCCGGCCCACTCGGCGGTGGCGCGCACCGCCTCGGGGTCGGTCGTGGTGACGACGGCCCGGGCGCCGGACTCGCTGAACAGGGCGGTGAACGGGTCGTCGCCGAGCGCCAGCCGGGCGCCCACGCCGTACCGCAGCGCCGACTCGGCCAGCGCCTGCGCCAGGCCGCCGTCGGCGAGGTCGTGCGCGGAGCCGACCAGGCCCTCCCGGCCCAGCGCCCCGAGCACCTCACCCAGCGTCCGCTCGGCCTCGAGGTCGACCGCGGGCGGGCGGCCGCCGAGGTGGCCGTGGGCCACGGACGCCCAGGCCGACCCGCCGAACTCCGGCCGGGTCCGGCCCAGCAGCAGCACGGTCTCGCCGTCGGCCCGCCAGCCGGTGGGCACGCGGTGGCGGACGTCGTCGTGCACGCCGAGCACCCCGATGACCGGCGTCGGGTCGATGGCGACGTCGCCGGTCTGGTTGTAGAGGCTGACGTTGCCGCCGGTGACCGGCAGGCCCAGGTCGCGGCAGGCGTCGGCGAGGCCGCGGACGGCCTCGGCGAACTGCCACATGACCTCGGGCTCCTCCGGGGAGCCGAAGTTCAGGCAGTTGGTGACCGCCAGCGGGCGGGCGCCGGTGACGGCGACGTTGCGGTAGGCCTCGGCGAGGTTGAGCTGCGCGCCGGTGTAGGGGTCGAGGCGGGCGAAGCGGGCGTTGCCGTCGAGGCTCAGCGCGATGCCGCGGTGGGTGTCCTCGTCGATCCGGACGACGCCGGCGTCGTCGGGCTGGGCCAGCACGGTGTTGCCGCGCACGTAGCGGTCGTACTGCTCGGTGACCCACGTCTTGTCCGCGCCGTCGGGACGGGCGACGAGCGCCAGCCAGTGCGCGGCCAGCTCCTCCGGCGTGGCCGGCCGGGGCAGCGCGCCGGGGTCGTCGGCGTGCAGGTCGTCGAGGTCGGCGGGGCGCCGCATCGGCCGCTCGTAGACCGGGCCCTCGTGGGCGACGGTGCGCGGCGGGACGTCGACGATGCGCTCGCCGTGCCAGTCGACGGTGAGCCGGTCGCCGTCGGTGACCTCACCGATGACGGTGGCGAGCACGTCCCACCGCTCGCAGACGGCGAGGAAGTCGGCGACCTTCGCCGGCTCGACGATCGCGCACATGCGCTCCTGCGACTCGCTCATCAGGATCTCGGCCGGCGTCAGGGTGCTGTCGCGCAGCGGGACGCGGTCGAGGTCGACGTGCATGCCGCCGGTGCCGGCGCTGGCCAGCTCCGACGTCGCGCAGGACAGTCCGGCGCCGCCGAGGTCCTGGATCCCGGTGACCAGGTCGGCCGCGAAGATCTCCAGGCACGCCTCGATGAGCAGCTTCTCGGTGAACGGGTCGCCGACCTGCACGCTCGGGCGCTTGGCGGGGCCCTCCTCGTCGAAGGTCTCGCTGGCCAGCACGCTGACGCCGCCGATGCCGTCACCGCCGGTGCGGGCGCCGAACAGGACGACCTTGTTGCCGACGCCCTCGGCCTTGGCCAGCCGCACGTCCTCGTGCCGCATGACGCCGACGCACAGGGCGTTGACCAGCGGATTCCCGGCGTAGCAGTCGTCGAAGAGCAGCTCGCCGCCGATGTTGGGCAGCCCGAGGCAGTTGCCGTAGCCGCCGACGCCGGCGACGACGCCGGGCAGCACGCGGGCGGTGTCGGGTGCGTCGGCCGGGCCGAACCGCAGCGAGTCCATGACCGCCACCGGCCGCGCGCCCATGGTGAGGATGTCGCGGACGATCCCGCCGACGCCGGTGGCCGCGCCCTGGTAGGGCTCGACGTAGCTGGGGTGGTTGTGGCTCTCGACCTTGAAGGTGACCGCGTAACCGTCGCCGACGTCGACCACGCCGGCGTTCTCGCCGATGCCGACGAGCAGGTGCTCGCCGCGGGGCAGGTCGCCGAAGCGGCGCAGGTGCACCTTCGAGCTCTTGTAGGAGCAGTGCTCGCTCCACATGACCGAGTACATGGCCAGCTCGGCGGTGGTGGGGCGGCGGCCGAGGATGTCGCGGATGCGGGCGTACTCGTCGCTCTTCAGTCCCAGCTCGGCGTAGGGCTGCTCGAGGTCGGGCGAGCTCTGCGCGAGCGCGACGGTGTCGAGCCGGTGCGACAGCGGCCCGGGGCCGGTGTCGAGGTCGGAGAGGCCCGCGGTGGCCGACTCGGTCATGCGCCGACGACCGCCTTCAGGACGCTGGTGAAGAAGCCGAGCCCGTCGGTCGACGGCCCGGTGAGCTCCTCGACGGCGTGCTCGGGGTGGGGCATCAGCCCGACCACCCGGCCGTCGTCACTGGTGACACCGGCGATGTCGCGCAGGCTGCCGTTGGGGTTGCCGCCGACGTAGCGCACCGCGACCCGGCCCTCGCCCTCCAGTCGCTCGAGGTCGGCCGGGGCGGCGACGTAGCGGCCCTCACCGTTCTTGACCGGCACCACGATCTCCTGGCCGGACGCGTAGTCCGAGGTCCACGCGGTGTCGGCCCGCTCGATGCGCAGCCGCTGGTCCCGGTTGCGGAAGTGCAGGTGGCTGTTGCGGGTGAGCGCGCCCGGCAGCAGGCCCGCCTCGCACAGCACCTGGAAGCCGTTGCATATGCCGAGCACCGGGAGGCCGCTCCTCGCGGCCTGCACGACGTCCTGCACCAGCGGCGACCGGGCGGCGATCGCGCCGGCGCGCAGGTAGTCGCCGTAGGAGAACCCGCCGGGGAGGACGACGGCGTCGACGTCCCTCAGGTCGTGGTCGGCGTGCCAGAGGGAGACCGGCTCGGCTCCGGCGAGGCGCACCGCGCGGGCGGCGTCGACGTCGTCCAGGGAGCCCGGGAAGGTGATGACACCGATGCGCACGGGGGTCCTCGTCAGTCGGTGGGCAGGTGCAGCTCGACGTCCTCGATGACCGGGTTGGCCAGCAGCGTCTCGGCGATCTGCTCCAGCTCGGCCCGGTCGGGCGTGCCCTCGACGTCGAGGACGAAGTGCTTGCCCTGGCGGACGCCGGTCACCCGGGTGTGCCCCAGCCGGCCCAGTGCGCCGAGCACCGCCTGGCCCTGGGGGTCGGAGATCTCCGGCTTGAGGACGATGTCGACGACCACCTGCGGCACGGCTCCCGAGCGTACCGGGACGCCCTGTCGCCCCGAGATCGGCGGTCTCGTGGCGATGAGCCGGCGATGGCCACGAGACCGCCGATCTCGTCAGCGCAGGGCCCGGCGGATCTCCGCGATGACCTCGTCGGGCCGGCCGAGGACGTCGGCGGAGGTGAAGCGCAGGACCGTCCACCCAGCGGCGACCAGGCGGTTCTGCCGACGCAGGTCGCTGACGAAGACGTCCCGCTCACGGTGGACGTCGCCGTCGAACTCGACGATCACCCGCCGGTCGGGCCACGCCAGGTCCGCGCGGCCGAGCTGTCGCCCGGCGTCGTCGCGGACGACGTGCTGCAGGACCGGGTCGGGCAGACCGGCGGCGTGCACCAGCCATCGCAGCACCGACTCCATCGGGGACTCCGCGCGCGGGTCGGCGACCGGCAGGACGGCGCGGGCGCGGGCCGACCCACGTCCGGTCGGCCGTCGTTCCAGCTGGCGCTCGAGGTCGGCCCGCGACACCCGACGATCGAGGAGCTGGTCGGTCACGGCGAGCAGGGCTGGCGGCTGCAGGACCCCGGCGAGGTCGCGCCACGTCCGCTCCGGCGTGGTGACCGGCATCGAGCCACACCGGGTCACGTCCTCGGCCGGAAGCGGCGTGCGGTGCACCCGGCGGTCACGGCGGCTCCCGGACCGGGAGTCCATCGGGACCGTC
This sequence comes from Geodermatophilus sp. SYSU D00696, assembly GCF_054050235.1. NCBI lineage: Bacteria > Bacillati > Actinomycetota > Actinomycetes > Geodermatophilales > Geodermatophilaceae > Geodermatophilus > Geodermatophilus sp. SYSU D00696. The sequence goes on from NZ_JBJGYY010000036.1 coordinate 21,511, forward strand.
ACGTCGACCCGCCGGTCCGAGCGGTCCTGCAGCGGGATCTCGACGTCCCAGAGGACCGCGGCGGTCGCATGGCTGGCCACGGCGCCGGGCGGCGCGGTCAGCAGGACGGCGGCGAGCCGGGAGCGCACCTCCCCGGACAGCGCACGCGGCAGGTAGGTGTCACGGGAGAGGCGCTCGACGTCGGCATGTCGCAGCTGCCAGTCGCGGACGCCGGCGTCGAGCGCCTGAGCCCGGGTCGCCGGACCGGTGAGACGGGATCGGACACGACGGGTCGGCACCCGCGCACTCTGTCGCGAACGACAGGCGTCCCGCTCCCGTCGTCCACAGGCCCTGCCCGAGATCGGCGATCTCGTGGCGGTCAGCGACTGATGGCCACGAGACCGCCGATCTCGCGTAGACGAAGCGGGTCAGGAGTCGACGACGAGGCGCCAGACCGCGTCGGGGTCCTCCCAGTGGGCGTTGTGCCCGGCGCCCTCGAGCAGCACCGCGTCGGGGTCGACCCGCCGCATCGCGGGAAGCCCCACCATCGGGTCGGCCGAGCCGGCCGCCAGGCGCAGCGGCGCCTGCGCGCGGGACAGGACCTCCTCCACCGACGGGCCGACGGCGCCGAACACCCGCGGGTCCAGGGCCGGGGTGAAGCCGCCGGCGGTCTCCCGGACCCCCGCGGCGGCCACCTCGGACGAGGGGTCCACGAGTCCGGTCAGCCCGGCCAGCCGCAGGTGCCGCTCGGCGGCCTCGGCGGCGGTGGGGAACACCTGTGCCGGGCGGGCGGCCAGCGCACGGGCCCGCGCGACCTCGTCGTCGGTCCAGTCGATCTTGACGCCGACCGCCACGACCCGCGCCACCTCGACGCCGTACCAGCCACCGGCGAGCACCGCGCCGACCACCCCGCCGAACGAGTGCCCGAGCACCGTCACCCGGGTGGCACCGGACTCGGCCGCGAGCGACGCCACGTCCGCGGCGTGCACCGCGTACCCGTAGGGCGGCTCGGTGAGGGACGCCCCGTGCCCGCGCAGGTCGGGCACCGCCCAGGAGCCCGGCCAGGAGCGCTCGACCAGCGGCAGCAGCCGGTTCCAGACGGCGCCGGTCGCACCGAGCCCGTGGAGCAGGAGCAGCAGGTCCCCGCCGGACCCGCCGGTGCGGGCGGACAGACCGGTACGCGTCGACGGCACGTCAGCGGAACGTAGTGCCCGTCAGCTGCTCGTAGGCGGCGACGTACCGCTCGCGCGTGGCGGCCACGACGTCGTCGGGCAGCTCGGGCGGCGGCGAGACGCGGTCCCAGCCCGAGGCGGTCAGCCAGTCGCGGACGTACTGCTTGTCGAACGAGGGCTGCGCCGTGCCCGGGTACCACGACGCCGCGGGCCAGAAGCGGGACGAGTCGGGCGTGAGCACCTCGTCGCCGAGCACCAGCCCCCCGTCGGCGGACAGCCCGAACTCGACCTTGGTGTCGGCCAGCAGGATGCCCGCGCCGGCGGCGATCTCGGCCCCGCGCCGGTACAGCGCCAGCGTCAGCTCGCGCAGCTCCGCGGCCCGGGCCGCGCCCACCAGCGACTCGACGCGCGCGAAGTCGATCGCCTCGTCGTGCGCGCCGGCGGCGGCCTTCGTCGACGGCGTGAACACCGGCTCGGGCAGTCGCGACCCCTCGACCAGCCCCGCAGGCAGCGGCACGTCGCGGATCGAGCCCGTGCGCGAGTACTCCGCCGTCCCCGAGCCCGACAGGTAGCCGCGGGCGACGCACTCCACCGGCAGCATCTCCAGCCGCCGCACCAGCATCGCCCGGCCGGCCACGGCGGCGGGCACGTCGGACGCCGACAGCAGGTGGTGGGTGGCGCCGAACGAGGAGAGCACCGGTGTCAGCTGCTCGAACCACCACACCGACAGCGCGGTGAGCACCCGCCCCTTGTCGGGGATCGGCGTGGGCAGCACGTGGTCGTAGGCCGAGATCCGGTCGGAGGCGACCAGCAGCAGCCGGTCGTCCCCGGCGTCGTAGACCTCGCGCACCTTGCCCCGCGCGACGAGGGGCAGCCCGAGGCTCACGTCAGCCGGGCCAGCCGGTCGAACAGCGGGCCGAGGTTGCGCACGTAGCCCTCGGGCCGGCAGACGTCGTCCAGCCGTGCCTCGTCGAGCGCCACGCCGGCGGCGGCCGCGCGGTCCCGCAGCGTCGACCGGAACGGGGTCCCGGTGTTCCACGTCTCCATCGCCGCGCCCTGGACCAGCGCGTACGCGTCCTCCCGTGATGACCCGGACTCGACCAGCTCCAGCAGGACGGCGGAGGTGTAGATCAGCCCGCCGGTGAGGTCGAGGTTGGCCCGCATCCGGTCGACGTCGACCACCAGGTTCTCCACCAGGCCGGTGGTGAGGTGCAGCAGGTAGTCGGTGGTGATGGCGGCGTCGGGCAGGAAGACCCGCTCGGTGGAGGAGTGCGAGATGTCGCGCTCGTGCCACAGCGGGATGCCCTCCATCACCGGCACGACGGCGGCGCGCACCACCCGCGCGAGTCCGGCGATCCGCTCGGAGCGGATGGGGTTCTTCTTGTGCGGCATCGCGCTGGAGCCCTTCTGGCCCGAGCCGAACGCCTCCGACAGCTCCCGCACCTCGGTGCGCTGCCCGTGCCGGACCTCCAGGGCGATCGCCTCGCACACCGTCGCGATCACCGCCAGCGCGGCCACCCACTCGCTGATCGAGTCGCGGAGGACCACCTGGGTGGACGCGTCGGCCGGCCGCAGGTCCAGCGCCTCGGCGACCACCACCTCCACCGAGGGGTCGATCAGCGAGTAGGTGCCGACGGCGCCGGAGATGGCGACGACGCCCACGCGCTCGCGGGCCGCGCGCAGCCGGTCGCGGGACCGGGCCATGGCGAAGGCCAGGTCGGCCACCCGGTGCCCCCACACCACCGGCTCGGCGTGCACGCCGTGCGTGCGCCCGACGCGGAGGGTGTCGCGGTGCGCCAGCCCGTGGTCGCGCAGCGCGGCCACCAACCGGTCGGCCTTGGTCAGCAGCACGTCGGTGGCCTCCGTGAGCTGTACGGCCAGCGCGGTGTCGAGCAGGTCCGACGACGTCATGCCGTGGTGCACGTACGCCGCGGCGGACCGGGGCTCGGTGTTGTCGGCCCACGCGGTGAGGAAGGCGATGACGTCGTGCTGCGTCGTCTCCTCGATCTCCGCCACGCGCTGCGGCGTGGGTGGTGGCGCGGCGCGCACCGGCTCGACGACGTCGGCCGGCACCCGTCCCGCGGCCGCGTGCGCCTCGAGCACCAGCGTCTCGACCCGGCACCAGAGCTCGTACTTGTGCTCGTCGCTCCAGACCCGGCCCATCTCGGGGAGCGTGTAGCGGTCGATCACGCGGGTACCGCCCGCACCCGGTCAGCTCGTCGAGGCACGGGGCCATCCTCTCGCAGGGCTAGCGTGATCGAGAACGGCGGCCCACTCCCGCGGAAGGACCCCCATGCTGCGACGGGCCAACCACCTGGTCGCCCGGGCGCGCGAGCGCATCCGGGCCGCGAGCGAGCGCGATCCCTACGCGTGGCCGGAGCGCGACGACGACCGCGCGATCCTCGTCCACGACGCCGGGACCGACGCCGGGACCGACGCCGGGAACGGCGCCGTCCCCGACGACCTCCCCGCCAACGGCGACCCGCCCCTGGGCAGCCCCGAGCCGGGGGCGCCCGACCTCGACGGCCCGCTCGCGCCCGGCGGGGTCAGCGGGCCACCCGACGGCGGCCGCGCGCACCGCCGCTCCGAGCGTGGCCGACGGCTGCTCGGCCCCGGCCGGGAGGCGCCCAGCGGCGACGCGTCGGTGCCCAGCGGCCTGCGGACGGCGGCCGCGTGGTCGTGGCGGCTGATCGCCGTCCTGGCCGGCCTCTACGTGCTGCTGTACGTGGCCTCCCACGTCGCCGTGGTCCTCGTCCCGGTGATGGTCGGGCTGCTGCTGGCGGCCCTGTTCCAGCCCGGTGCGGCTGCTCTGATCCGGCACGGCTGGCCCCGATCCCTGGCTGCCACCGTGATGCTCCTGGTCGGGCTGTCGGTGGTGGCCGGGATCATCACGATGGTCGTCCAGCAGGTGACCGCCGGCTTCACCGACCTCGCCGACCAGGTCACCGAGGGGCTCGACCAGATCCGCGACTTCGTCGTCGAGACCTTCCCGGTCAGCCAGCGGCAGATCGACGAGGCGCTCACCCAGGTGCAGGACTTCTTCACCGCCAACCAGGAGACGCTCGCCAGCGGCGCGCTCACCACGGCCGCCACGGTCGGTGAGGTGTTCACCGGGATCGTCCTGACGCTGTTCACGCTGTTCTTCTTCCTCAAGGACGGCCGGTCCATCTGGCTGTGGCTGGTCGGCCTGTTCCCCCGCGACTCACGCGCGTACATCGACGAGGCCGCCCGCCGCTCCTGGCGCACGCTGATCTCCTACGTCCGCGCCACCGTCGTCGTCGCGGCCTTCGACGCCGTCGGCATCGGCATCGGCCTGGCGATCCTGGGCGTCCCGCTGGTGGTCCCGCTGGCCGCGCTGGTCTTCCTCGGGGCGTTCATCCCGCTCATCGGGTCGTTCCTGGCCGGCACGATCGCGGTGCTCGTGGCGCTGGTCTCCGTCGGCCTGGTGAAGGCCCTGATCGCCCTGGCGATCGTCGTCCTGGTCATGCAGATCGAGGCGCACCTGCTGCAGCCGCTGCTGCTGGGCAGGGCCGTGCACGTGCACCCGCTGGCCGTCGTGCTGGCGATCGCGGCCGGAGTGCTCCTCGCGGGCATCTTCGGCGCGCTCATCGCGGTCCCCGTGGTGGCCTGCGCCAACGTGGCCGGCACCTACCTGTCCCGCCGGCACGAGGGCCCGCGGCCGCCCGAGCCGCGCCCCGAGCGCGCCCGCCCGGCGGTGGGGGTCCGGGGCTGACGGTCGGCGCCAGGATCAGGTGACCTGATCGTCGGGCGTCCTCCCTCACGGTGGGCGGTGAGGGGGGACGCCGCATGGTGAGGGAGGACGACCTGCGGTGCGGGAGGACGCCCGGCGGCTACGGGAGGGTGATCCAGCCCTCGACGGCAGCCAGCGCGATGTCGGTGCGCCAGTGCGCGCCGGCCAGGCGGACGGCGGCCACGCGCTCGTAGGCCGCCTGCCGCGCCGCAGCCAGGTCGGGCCCGGTCGCGGTCACCGCGAGCACCCGACCGCCGGCCGAGCGGACCGTCCCCCCGGCGTCCACGGCGGTGCCGGCGTGCAGCACGCCCTCGCCGTCGGCGCCCGTGACCGGGTCGCCGGTACGCGGCGCCTCCGGATAGCCGGGCGCGGCGACGACGACGGTGACCGCGGCACCGGGACGCCAGCGCAGCGGCGGGTGGTCGGCGAGCGTGCCGGTGGCCGCGGCGTGCAGCAGCCCGCCCAGCGGCGTCTCCAGCAGCGGCAGCACCACCTGGGTCTCCGGGTCGCCGAAGCGGGCGTTGAACTCGACCACCCGCACGCCGCGGGAGGTCAGCGCCAGCCCGGCGTAGAGCAGCCCGCTGAACGGCTCGCCCCGGCGGCGCATCTCGTCGACCGTCGGCTGCAGCACGGTGGCCAGCACCCCGTCGACCAGCCCGGCCGGCGCCCAGGGCAGCGGTGCGTAGGCGCCCATCCCGCCGGTGTTGGGGCCGGCGTCGCCGTCGTCGCGGCGCTTGTGGTCCTGGGCCGGGACGAGCGGCACGACGGTCGTCCCGTCGGTCACCGCGAACAGCGACACCTCCGGGCCGTCGAGGTACTCCTCGACCAGCACCGCACCCCCGGCATCGAGCACGCGGCGCCCGTGGGCGACGGCGGCGTCGCGGTCGGCGGTGACGACGACGCCCTTGCCGGCGGCCAGCCCGTCGTCCTTCACCACGTACGGCGGGCCGGCCTCGTCCAGCGCGGTCTCCAGCTCGGCCGGCCCGCCCACCGGCCACGCCCGGGCGGTCGGCACGCCGGCGGCGGCCATGACGTGCTTGGCGAAGGACTTGCTGCCCTCGATCTGCGCGGCCTGCGCCGACGGGCCGAAGCAGGCGATCCCCGCCTCGCGGACGGCGTCGGCGGCACCGGCCACCAGCGGCACCTCGGGACCGACGACGACGAGGTCGGCGCCCCACCCGGTGGCCAGCGCCGCGACCGCGACGGGGTCGGCGACGTCGAGGGGCGCCGGCTCGGCGATCCGCGCCGTGCCGGCGTTGCCCGGCGCGCAGGCCAGCGCGGTGACCGCGGGATCGGACGACAGAGCGACGCACAGGGCGTGCTCCCGGGCTCCGGAGCCGACGACGAGCACGCGCACGGACGGCGACCCTACCCAGGCGGGGTCATCGCACCCGGTTCGGCTGCGCGCGGTACGCGCGGTGCAGTGCCTTGACTCGGGCGTGCTCGGCGGCCCGGGCGCGGGCGTCGGCCCGCAGCTCCTGACGGCGGGCCTCCGCTTGGAGCTTGCGCCAGCCGAGCAGCCGGGCGGGGTCGAGCCGGCCGTCGTCGATGGCCGCCGCGACCGCGCAGCCGGGCTCGGTGCGGTGCGCGCAGTCGCGGAACCGGCAGTGCAGCGCCAGCTCGGCGACGTCGGCGTAGGCGGTGTCGACGCCCTCGTCGTCGTAGAGGCCCAGCTCCCGCATGCCGGGGGTGTCGACGAGCAGCCCGCCGCCGGGCAGCAGGTGCAGCTCGCGGGAGGTGGTGGTGTGCCGGCCGCGGCCGTCGGCCTCCCGCACGTCCTGCGTCGGCGCCACCTCGCGGCCGGCCAGCGCGTTGGCCAGCGAGGACTTCCCGACCCCCGACGGGCCGACCATGGCCGCCGTCCGTCCGTCCGCGAGCAGCGCGCGCACCGCGTCGAGCCCCTCGCCGGTGCGCGCGCTGACGGCGAGCACCTCGACTCCGACGGCGTCCTCGGCCACCGCGGCCACCGCGGCCGGGACGTCGTCGCACAGGTCGGCCTTGGTGAGGACGACGACCGGCGTCGCGCCGCTCCCCCACGCGACGGCGAGGTAGCGCTCCACCCGCCGCGCGCGGGTCGGCCCGGCCAGGGCGTCGACCACGAGCACCAGGTCGAGGTTGGCCGCCACGACCTGCGCCGCGGACGTGCGACCCGCGACGGTGCGGGTGAACGCCGACCGGCGCGGCAGCACGGCGACGGCGAGCTCGCCGCGCAGCGCCACCCAGTCGCCCACCGCCGGCGAGGCGACGCCGTCGGGGTCGTGCAGCGCGGCGGCGAGGTGCACCCGCCGCTCGCCGTCGGCGGTCAGGACGGAGAGCCGGCCCCGGTCGACCCGACTCACCCGACCGGGGGAGGTCCCCTCGGGGAGGTGCTCGAGGAGCGCGGGGGACCAGCCGATCCCTGAGAGATGCGTCACGCAGCGGATGGTCCCGCGCAGGTCAGCGCGGCGTCTTCCGATTTCTCAGCGACTCGCCAGCCGGTGTTCGCCATCCCGACACCTCGATCCGGTGTTGTGGATGGCATGCACGCGACCGAGTCGCTCGCGACTCCCGCAGCGGCCCGGTCCCCCCGTCCCGTCGTCGTGGGACACCGCGGTGCCTGTGCGTACCGCCCGGAGCACACCCTCGCCAGCTACGAGCTGGCCATCGACATGGGCGCCGACTACATCGAGCCCGACATCGTCGTCTCGAGGGACGGCGCGCTGGTCGCGCGGCACGAGAACGAGCTCTCGCGCACCACCGACGTCGCCACCCGGCCGGAGTTCGCCGACCGCCGCACCACCCGGCGGGTCGGCCGCAAGCGGCGCACCGGCTGGTTCGCCGAGGACTTCACGCTGGAGGAGCTGCGCACCCTGCGCGCCGTCGAGCGGCGGCCGGACCTGCGCCCGCTCAACACCGCCTACGACGGCCGGTTCGGCATCGTGACGCTCGAGGAGATCGTCGAGCTGGTCCGCCGCCGGTCCACCCCGCAGCGGCAGGTGCGCGTGCTCGCCGAGCTGAAGAAGCCCACCTGGTCGGCCGAGCACGGCCAGCCGATGGCCGAGCTGGTCGCCGCCGAGCTGCGCCGCCTGGACGCCGCCTCCCCGGACGGGCCGGTGGTCCTGCAGTCCTTCGACGCCGGCGCGCTGCGGCGGCTGCGGGCCGACCTCGGCGACGACGGCCCGACGATGTTCCAGCTGGTCGACGACGCCGCCTGCGACGACCACCTGGTCACCAACGCCGGCCTGCGGGCGGTCTCCACCTACGCCCAGGGCATCGCGCCGTGCATCGACCGGCTGCTGCTGCGTGACGAGCAGGGGTCGCTGACCGGCGTCTCCGACCTGGTGGGCCGGGCGCACTCGGCCGGGCTGCGGGTGGTGCCGTGGACGCTGGCCGCGGAGAACGCCTTCCTCCCCCGCCAGCTGCGCAGCGGCGAGGACCCCGCCGCCGCGGGCGACGCGCTGTCGGCCGCCCGCCTGCTGCTGGCGCTCGGTGTCGACGGCGTCATCACCGACAACCCCGACGTCGTCGTCGCCGCCCGCGCCGAGCTCGAGCGGTCCGCCGTCCCCGCCGCGTAGCGGGACGTCAGGCGGCTCGCCGATGATCAGGTCACCTGATCGTGCGGCGTCCTCCCTCGCCGTGCGGCGTCCTCCCTCACGGTGGGACGTCGGGTAGGACGCCCGACGATCAGGTCACCTGATCGTGGCGGCTCAGTCGAGCAGGTCGTGGACGACGACGTTCTCGTCGCGGCCGGGCCCCACGCCGATGACGCTGATCCGCGCGCCGGAGAGCTCCTCGAGCCGGCGCACGTAGGTCTGCGCATTGGCCGGCAGCTCGTCGAAGGTGCGGCAGTGCCGGAGGTCCTCGGTCCAGCCCGGCATCTCCTCGTAGACCGGCTGCGCGTGGTGGAAGCCGGTCTGGGTCATCGGCATCTCCTCGTGCCGGACGCCGTCGACGTCGTAGGCGACGCAGATGGGCACCGTCGGCAGCCCCGAGAGCACGTCGAGCTTGGTGAGGAAGTAGTCGGTGATGCCGTTGACCCGGCTGGCGTACCGGGCGACGACGGCGTCGAACCAGCCGCAGCGGCGGTCGCGGCCGGTGGTGACGCCCACCTCGCCGCCGACCGTGCGCAGGTGGTCGCCGTTGGCGTCGAACAGCTCGGTCGGGAACGGGCCCGAGCCCACCCGCGTCGTGTAGGCCTTGAGGATGCCGACCACCCGGGAGATGCGGGTGGGGCCGATCCCGCTGCCGGTGGCCGCCCCGCCTGCAGTCGGGTTCGACGACGTGACGAACGGATATGTGCCGTGGTCGACGTCGAGCAGCGTGCCCTGCGAGCCCTCCAGCAGCACCCACTGCCCGGCGTCGAGGGCGTCGGCCAGCATCAGCCGGGTGTCGGCGATGCGCTCGCGCAGCTGCTCGGCGTAGCCGGCGTACTCCTCGACCACCTCGTCGACGTCGATGGCCTTGCGGTTGTAGACCTTGACCAGCACCTGGTTCTTCTCGACCAGGGTGCCCTCGAGCTTCTGTCGCAGGATCGACAGGTCGAGCAGGTCGGCCACCCGGATGCCGGTGCGGGCCACCTTGTCGCCGTAGGCCGGGCCGATGCCGCGGCCGGTGGTGCCGATCTTGCGCTTGCCGAGGAACCGCTCGGTGACCCGGTCCAGCGCCCGGTGGTGCGGCATGATCAGGTGCGCGTCGGCCGAGATGACCAGCCGCGAGGTGTTGACGCCGCGCTGCTCGAGCCCGGCCAGCTCGCCGATGAGCACCTGCGGGTCGACGACGACGCCGTTGCCGATCACCGGGGTGCAGCCGGGCGTGAGGATGCCCGACGGGATCAGGTGCAGCGCGTAGCGCTCGCCGTCGGGGGTGATGACGGTGTGGCCGGCGTTGTTGCCGCCCTGGTAGCGCACCACGTAGGGCACGCGCCCGCCGAGGAGGTCGGTGGCCTTGCCCTTGCCCTCGTCGCCCCACTGGGCACCGATCAGCACGACTGCCGGCATCTCGCTGTCGTCTCCCTGGGACTCGTCACCGGCGGTCGACCGGCTGGCAGGTGGCAGGGTATCGGCATGTCCCTCGTCGAGTTCGACCTGCGCGGTCTCGGCCCCGGGCAGGCCCCGGAGCGCGCCGCCGTCGCCGGCGCGGCCGAGGCCGGCGCGCTGCTGGTGCGCGGGCCGGTCGCGGCGCTGTCGGCGGTGCTGGCCGCGCTGCACCGGGCGGGCCGCACCGCCGAGGCGCCGGTGTCGTGGGAGCCGGCCGACGACCCCGCGTCCCGGGGGCTGGCGCGCGACCTGGGCGTCGGCTCCGGCGGGGAACGGGAGCTGTCGCTGGTGCGCGACGACCACGGCGGGGTGCTGCTGCAGCACGGGCGCTATGAGCCGGCGGAGAGGGGGCGCCTGCCGCTGTCCGCGCGGCTGGGCGTGCAGGCCCACCACGACGACGCGCGGGTGGCCGACGGGATGGTGGCGCGCATCGACGTCCGGCCCGACTGGCGCGCGGTCGACACGATCCGCGTCGTCGTCTCCCCCCAGCTGATGCGCCCGCCGCGGCGCAGCACCGGCCGGGCGCTGCAGCTGGCCAGCGACCCCGCCCTGGTCACCCGCGACGGCGTGCCCTTCCCGCGGCCGGTCACCCGCTGGACCTGGTACGCCGACGACCGGGTGCGCTGGCGGCTGCACCCCTAGCGAGCAGGTCCCGTTGCGGGCGGCCCTCCGCGGCGTCGTCGTGGACACTGGGGAGGCCCCAGCCCGAGGAGGCCCCGCTGCGCCCTTGCCCGGTGACCCGGTGACCGTCGACCGCCTGCCGTTCACCCGCGTCGCTCCGCCGCGCCGTCCGGTGGCCGAGCGCGTGCTGGCCCGGCCGAGCATCGCCGCGGTGCTCGGCCTCGTGGCCGTCGTCGTCGTCTTCGGGCTGTGCGTGCCCGACCTGCTGACCCCGGAGGGCCTGGCCGGCGTCCTCGACGCCGCCGCGCTGCTGGGCATCGGCGGGGTGACGGTGGGGCTGCTCCTGGTCGGCGGGCACTTCGACGTGTCGATCGGCACGGTCACGGTCGGCAGCGCCGTCCTCACCGGGGTGCTCGCCGGCCCGATGGAGTGGGGCATCTGGTCCGCGCTGACCGCGTCGCTGGCCGCGGCGCTCGGCGTCGGGCTGGTCAACGGCTGGCTGGTGGTGGCCACCGGGCTGCCGAGCTTCCTGGTCACCCTGGCGACGGCGCTGGTGCTGCAGGGGACGACGGTGTCGGCCCTGCCCCTGGTCGTCGGCGGCCCGCGGATCACCGGCCTGGACGAGGCGCCGGGGTGGTCCTCGGCGTCGGCGCTGTTCGGGTCGACCGTGGAGGTCGGCGGCGGGGTGTTCCCCGTCTCGCTCCTCTGGTGGCTGGGCGTGACCGCCCTCGCCGGCTGGCTGCTGTGGCGCACCCGCTTCGGCAACGACGTGCTGGCGATGGGCGGCTCCCGCCGGGCGGCGCGCGAGCTCGGCGTCCCGGTCCGGCGGACGACGCTGGTGCTCTACCTCCTCACCGCGGGCGCGGGCTGGTTGCTGGGCACGCTCGCCCTCGTCCCGGTCGCCAGCGTCGCGGCGACCCCGGCGCTGGTCACCGCCATCGACTTCGTGGTGGTGGCCGTGATCGGCGGGTGCCTGCTCACCGGCGGCTACGGCTCGATGGCCGGCGCGGCGGTCGGCGCGCTGGTCTACGCCGTCGCCCGGCGCGGGGTGGAGCTGTCGGGCTGGGACCCGCGCTGGTCGCAGGTCCTGCTCGGTGTGCTGCTGCTCGTCGCCCTCGTCGTCGGAGGGGTGGTGCGCGGCCGGCTGCGGGCCGCGCCGCGGTCGTGACCACGCCCCCGGTCCTGGAGCTGCGCCGGCTGTCGGTCCGCTACGGCGGCGTGCCCGCGCTCGACCGGGTGGACGTGGCGCTCGAAGGCGGCCGGATCACCTGCGTCCTCGGGGAGAACGGCTCCGGGAAGTCGACGCTGGTGGCGGTGCTGTCCGGGCTGCGCCGGCACGACGACGGCGAGCTGCTCCTCGACGGCGTCCCGGTGCGCTTCGGCAGCCCGCGGGCGGCGCGGGAGGCCGGCATCGCCACGGTGTGGCAGGACCTCGCGGTCGCGCCGCTGCTGTCGGTGTGGCGCAACCTGTGCCTGGGCGCCGAGCCGACCCGCGGGCGGTGGCCGCTGCGCCGTCTCGACGTCGACGCCGCGCGCGAGACCGCCGTGCGGGCGTTCGAGCGCATCGGGGTCACCGGCATCGACCCCGACCAGCCGGTCAACTCGCTGCAGGCCGGCGCCCGGCAGAGCCTCGCCATCGCCCGCGCGGTGCACCACGGCTCCCGGGCGCTGGTGCTCGACGAGCCCACCGAGCCGATGACCACCGCGCAGCACACGCTGGTCGGGCAGGCGGTGCTCGGCGCCCGGGCGCGGGGGCTGGCCGTCGTGCTGGTGACGCACAACCCGCGCTACGCGCACCTCGTGGGCGACCGCTTCCTGCTGCTGGCCCGCGGCCAGGTGGCCGGCGACCTCACCCACGCCGACGTCGACGCCGACGACCTCACCCGGCTGATGGCCGGCGGCGAGGAGCTGACCGCCCTCACCGCCCGCCTGCAGGAACTGCACCCCGAGCTCGGGGACCGCTGACCCCGCGGCCCCCGAGCCCGGGGTCGGTCAGGCGAAGACGCTCACCCCGCCGGGGCCCACCAGCAGCCCGACGACGATGAGCACGATCCCCCACAGCAGCTGTCCTCGGATGATCGCGAGGACGCCGGCGATGACGAGGACGACGGCGAGGATCCAGAGCAGTGTCGCCACGGAGCACCTCCACGTGTGCGCGTCCCCGATGGACGCGTGGTGACGCAGTGTGCTCCCGGACCGGGCGTTCCGCCTGGTGAGCGCCCGGGACCGTCCGGACGGGTGAGCCGCGGTGACCGTCGGTCAGCGCGGCGGCGGGGGCGTCAGGGGGCGAGGCTCGGGTCGCAGTCGCGCAGCAGCTGGGTGCAGCGCTCCTGCTCGTCGACCTCGCCGATCGCCTCGGCCGCCCGGGCCAGCACCGTGACGCAGCGCAGGAACCCCCGGTTGGGCTCGTGCGACCACGGCACCGGGCCGTGGCCCCTCCAGCCGTTCTTGCGCAGCGCGTCGAGGCCGCGGTGGTAGCCGGTGCGGGCGTAGGCGTAGGCCTCGATGGTGCGGCCGCCGTCGAGCGCCGCCTCGGCCAGCGCGGCCCACGCCGCGCTGGCCCGCGGGTGACCGGCGGCCACCTCGGCGGGGTCGGTGCCGGCCGCCAGTGCGGCCTCGGCGTCGGGGTCGCCGGGCAGCAGCGTGGCCGGCGGCTCGCCGAGCAGGTTCTGGTGGGAGTGCGTCACGGTCAGGCGCCCTGGGACTGGCCGGCCGACAGCAGGTCCTCGCACGCGGTGACCACGCGGGCGGCCATGCCCGTCTCGGCGAGCTTCATGTAGGACCGCGGGTCGTAGGCCTTCTTGTTGCCCACCTCGCCGTCGATCTTGAGCACGCCGTCGTAGTTGCTGAACACGTGCCCGGCGATCGGCCGGGTGAAGGCGTACTGGGTGTCGGTGTCGACGTTCATCTTCACCACGCCGTAGGACAGCGCCTCGCGGATCTCCGACTGCAGCGAGCCCGAGCCGCCGTGGAAGACGAAGTTGAACGGCTTGCTGCCCTCGGGCAGGCCGAGCTCCTGCGAGACGACCTCCTGGCCCTGCTCGAGGATCTCCGGCCGCAGCTTGACGTTGCCGGGCTTGTAGACGCCGTGCACGTTGCCGAAGGTGGCCGCGAGCAGGTAGACGCCGCGCTCGCCGAGGCCGAGGGCCTTGGCGGTGGACACGAAGTCGCCGGGGGCGGTGTAGAGCTTCTCGTTGATGTCGTGCGCGACGCCGTCCTCCTCGCCGCCGACGACGCCGATCTCCAGCTCGAGGACGATCTTCGCCGCGGCGCACTTGTCGATGAGCTCCTCGGCGATGTGGAGGTTCTCCTCGAGGTCGATCGCCGAGCCGTCCCACATGTGCGACTGGAACAGCGGCGCCTGGCCGGCGTCGACCCGGTCCTTCGACAGCGCGACCAGCGGCCGGACGTAGGCGTCGAGCTTGTCCTTGGGGCAGTGGTCGGTGTGCAGCGCGACGTTGACCGGGTACTTCTCGGCGACGACGTGCGCGAACTCGGCCAGCGCCACCGCGCCGGTGACCATGTCCTTGACCCGGGTGCCCGAGCCGAACTCGGCGCCGCCGGTGGAGAACTGGATGATCCCGTCGCTGCCGGCGTCGGCGAACCCGCGCAGCGCGGCGTTGATCGTCTCGGACGAGGTGCAGTTGATCGCCGGGTAGGCGAAGCCGCCCTCCTTCGCCCGGCTGATCATGTCGGCGTAGACCTCGGGGGTCGCGATGGGCATCCGGGCACTCCTCGTCGAACGGGCGTCGGTCGGCGGTCAGTATCGCGCCCGCGTCCGGTGCGCCGACAGCGGGCGGGCTCCTCAGCCGCGGCGGCGCAGCACCTTGCCGGGGTTGAGCAGGCCGGCCGGGTCGAGGGCGTCCTTGATGCGCCGGTGCACGTCGAGGGAGACCGCGCCGACCTCCCGCTCGAGCCACTCGACCTTGAGCGAGCCGATGCCGTGCTCGCCGGTCACCGTGCCGCCCAGGGACAGTCCGAGGTCGAGGATGTCGTCGAAGGCGGCGAAGGCCCGCGCGCGCTGGTCGGGGTCGGCCGGGTCGAAGCAGATGGTCGGGTGCATGTTGCCGTCGCCGGCGTGCCCGACGACGCCGATGGTCAGCCCGCGCCGCACGGCGATCCCGTCGCACCCGTCGAGGAAGGCCGCGATCCGCGAGCGGGGGACGGCGACGTCGTCGATGAGGGTGGTGCCCAGCTGCTCGAGCGCGGGCAGCGCCATGCGCCGGGCGGCGAGCAGCAGGTCGCCCTCGGCGGGGTCGTCGGTGGTGTGCACCAGCTGCGCTCCGGCCTCCCGGCACACCTCCGCCAGCGCCTCGATCTCGGCGACCGCGGCCGCTCCCCCGGAGTCCGACTGCGCCACGAGCAGGGCGTGCGCGTCGCGGTCGAGGTCGGCGCGCAGCAGGTCGTCGACCGCGCAGATGCAGGTGTTGTCCATGACCTCGAGCAGGCTGGGCACCAACCCGGAGGTGACCACGCGCTCGACCACCTCGCCGGTCTGCGCGGTGGTGGCGAAGGTGGCCACCAGCGTCACCGGCCGCTGCGGCGCCGGGCGCAGCGCCAGCGTGGCCTCGGTGATGACGCCGAGGGTGCCCTCCGACCCGACGAACAGCCGGGCCAAGTCGTAGCCGGCCACGCCCTTCACCGTGCGCCGTCCGGTGCGCAGCACCTGCCCGTCGGCGAGCACGACCTCCAGGCCGAGCACGTAGTCGGTGGTGACGCCGTACTTGACGCAGCACAGGCCGCCGGAGTTGGTGGAGAGGTTGCCGCCGATCGTGCACCAGTCGTAGCTCGACGGGTCGGGCGGGTAGAACAGCCCGGACCCGGCGACGGCGTCGCGCAGCGCCTTGTTGACCACGCCGGGCTGCACGACGGCCAGGCGGTCGGCCGGTGAGACCTCGAGGACGGCGTCCATGCGGGTCATGACCATCGTGATCGCGCCGTCGACGGCGTTGCTCGCCCCGGCCAGCCCCGAACCCGCACCGCGCGGGACGACGGGGACGCCGTGCCGGGAGGCGATCCGCATGACCGCGGCGACGTCCTCGGTGCGGCGGGGGAAGACGACGGCGGCGGGCGTGCCGGCCTCGGCCAGCATCGCCTGGTCGCGGGCGTAGGCGGCGGTGACGTCGGGGTCGGTGCGGACGCCGCCGGCCCCCAGCGCGGCGGTGAGCTCGTCGACCCAGGCGGTGGCGAGTGTGGTCACCCTCACACGGTACGGCGCCCGGTGCCGGGATCAGGTGACCTGATCGTCGGGCGTCCTCCCCCACGGTGGGCGGTGAGGGAGGACGCCCGGCGGTGAGGGAGGACGCCGGTTCCACGCCGGTTCAGCCCACGCCGGCTCAGCCCACGCCGGCTCAGCCCACGCCGGTTCAGCCCAGCCCGAGGTCGGCGAGCTCGTAGGCGGCGCGGTACTCCAGGCCCGCGGCCTCCACGGCTGCCCGCCCGCCCCGGTCGACGACGACCGCGACGGCGATCACCTCCGCGCCGGCCTCCTGCAGCGCCTCGACGGCGGCCAGCGGGCTGCTGCCGGTGGTGGAGACGTCCTCGACGACGAGCACCGCCCGCCCGGCGACGTCGGGGCCCTCGATCCGGCGCTGCATCCCGTGCGCCTTCCCGGACTTGCGCACCACGCACGCGTCGAGGAACCCCTCCCCGTCGGCCGCGGCGTGCAGCATCGCCGTCGCCACCGGGTCGGCGCCCAGGGTGAGCCCCCCGACGACGTCGTAGCGCAGGTCGCCGGTCAGCTGGCGCATCACGCGGCCGACCAGCGGGGCGCCCTCGTGGTGGAGGGTGAGCCGGCGCATGTCGATGTACCAGTCGGCCTCCTGCCCCGAGGACAGGGTGACCCGTCCGCGGACGACGGCGAGGTCGACGATCAGCTCGAGTAGGCGGTCGCGGTCGGGGGAGGCGGCCGGTCGGTTCATGGTCGCGACCCTAGGAGGGCGGCCGCCGGGGCGCCGGGGACGCCGAGGCGGCCGCCCGACCGGGACGGTGGCCGGACGGCGGCCTCAGGTGGTGGGCGCGAGCACCTGGTCGACGACGTAGACGGTCGCGTTGGCCGTCTGCACGTCGCCGCAGACCACCGACGCCGGGGTGCCGGTGACGGTCTGGGCGATGGTGAACGCCTCGCCCGAGCCCTCGATGGTCACCTCGTCGCCGGCGACGGTGGTGTGGGTGCCGGCGAGCTGGTCGGGCGCGAGCCGGCCCGGGATGACGTGGTGGGTGAGGAGCTGGGTGAGCGCGGCGTTGTCGGCCAGCACCGCCTGCAGCTGGTCGGCCGGGACCGCCTCGAACGCCGGGTTGGCCGGGGCGATGACGGTGACGTCCGGAGTCGTGTTCAGCGTGTCGACGAGGTTCGCCTGGACGGCCGCCTGCACCAGCGTCGACAGCACCGGGTTGTTGCTGGCGGCGACGGCGACCGGGTCGTCGGTCATGCCGGCGAAGCTGCCCTCGCCGTCGGCCGGCACCGACGAGCAGCCGGCGCCGAACGGCTCGTCCGCGGCGGGCTCGGCCGCCGGGCTGCTCTCCGTCGCCCCCGATCCCTCCGCCGACGGGCTGCTCTCCTCGGCGGCCGGGCTGTCGCCGGAGGCGGAGCTGTCGGTGGCGCCGGCGTCGTCCGAGCTGCACGCGCTCAGGGTGACGGCGAGGGCGGAGGCGGTGGCCAGCAGGAGGCCGCGGGTCAGGCGGTTCTTCGTCACGGGTCAGATGCTCCTCGGTCGTCGTGCTCGTCCGTCGGGGGACCGGGTGGCCCCCACGGTGGTCCCTCCCGACCCGGTCGAGGGGTCGGGAGAGGCGTCTGCGGCCGGGCGGCCGAGACGGGCTCTGGGGTGGTGTGCCCGGCCGGCGGCGGCCGGCGGGGCGGGGAGCGCTACCTGGCGATCACCCGGATGGAGTGCAGGCCGCTGGCCCCGTTCGGGAAGGGCCGGGCGCGGTCCGCGGACTGCACCTCGCCGTCGGCCGTGGTGGCGCGGACGGTGAGCTGGTAGGAGCCGGGGGCGAAGTCGTGGGGCAGCACCCACTGCCGCCACACGTCGACGCCGGCCTGCGGGGCCAGCTCGGCCTCCCGCCACTCGCCGTCGTCGATCCGCACCTCGACCCGGGCGATGCCGCGGGTCTGGGCCCACGCCACTCCGGCGATCGGCCGCCGGCCGGCGGGGAACTGCCGCAGCGGGGCCGGGGTGTCGATCCGCGAGGCGACCTTGACCGGACCCTCGGCCGCCCAGCCGCGCCGCACCCAGTAGGCGTCGAAGGCACCGAAGGTCGTCGCCTCGATCGAGGTCAACCACTTGCACGCCGAGACGTAGCCGTAGAGGCCCGGGATGAGCATCCGCAGGGGGAAGCCGTGCTCCACCGGCAGCGGCTCGCCGTTCATCCCGAAGGCGAGCATCGCGTTCTCCACCTCGAGGGCCGCACGGGTCGGGGCGCCGATCGTCATCCCGTCCGACGACCGGCACACGAGCTGGTCGGAGCCGGCGGAGACGCCGTTCTCGCGGAGCAGGGCGCCCAGCGGGACGCCGGTCCAGCGGGCGGTGCCGGCCAGCCCGCCGCCGACCTCGTTGGAGACGCAGGTGAGCGTGACGTCGCGCTCGATGACGTCGTCGCGGTCGAACAGGTCGGCCAGGGTGTAGCTGCGCGGCGCGTCGACCATCCCGGAGAGGGTCAGCCGGTAGCCGGCCGGGCGGATCTGCGGGACGGTGATCGCGGTGTCGACCCGGTAGAAGTCGCGGACGGGCGTGAACAGCGGGGTGAGGCCCCCGACCCGCTCGGCGAGATCCGCGCCCCGGGGCAGCTCCGGTGCGGGGGACGACGGCGCCGGCAGGCTGAGCCCACCGCGGTCGTCGCTCACGTCGAAGCGGCGCTGCAGCAGCCGGCCACCGCCTCCGGTGACCGCGGCCGCCCCGAGCGCGACGCCACCGGCGACGACGAAGCGGCGGCGGTCCATGCCGGCGCCCTTGCGGTCGGCCATGGCGAGCGCCCCGCGCAGGCGCTCGACGACGTCGTCGTCGGCGGACCGTCCACCGGCCGACCCGCTCAACGGGGCGACCAGCAGCAGGAGGGCGGCGGTACCGGCGAGGGCGCCCGCCAGCGAGGGCAGGGCGTCGAGCCCGCCACCGGACGGGCGGCTGACGGCGGCCACCGCACCCAGGACGCCGAACAGCGCGATCCCGGCGACCCCGGCCCGGCGCGACCGGAGCGAGACCCGCCCGACGAGCAGCGCCCACAGCGCGACGACCACCAGCGTGCCGACGACGAGCGCGACCTTGTCGTGCTCGCCGAAGGTCGTGACGGCGAACCGCTTGACCGGTTCAGGGGCGAGCGTGATGACCGTGTCGCCGACCGCGACGACGGGTGAGGACCCCGGTCCGACGAGCCCCGCGACCAGCTCGGCGGCGCCGAGCGCCACGGCTGCCGCCAGCAGGCCGGCGAGCGCGGCGAGCAGGCGGCGCGGACCGCGGCCGGCCGGGGCCGGGGCCCCGTGCGGTCCGGCGGCCGGCGCGGGGGCCCGCTCGGTGGTGGTCACGCCCGGGGTTCGGGGAGAGCCGGCCGGCGGTTCAGCCGGGCCGGTCACGATCGGGTGACGGGTCGCCCGTGCGCTGCGGTCACGCGCCGGCCTCCGTCCGTCGGGTGTGCACGTCGCCGGACCCGTCCGCTCCCCGGCCGGGGGAGCGGACGGGCCCGGCGCCGGAGGTCAGCGGCCGCTCGCGCGGGCCCAGCGGCGGTAGCGGTACCACTCGTTGGCCGGCCTGGCCGCCAGCGCGACGATCCCCACGACGATGAGCACGGTCTGGATCAGCGACAGCGTGGTGAGCAGGCCGCTGGTGCCGACCGCCCCGCCGGCCAGCCCGACCAGGCCCGAGAGGACTGCGAGCCCGCCGAGGACCCACAGCACGATCCGGGCCCAGTTGCGGCCCTGCCAGGCGAACCAGATGAACAGCAGCTGCAGCCCCACGAAGACCAGCGTGAAGACGATGCCGAGGGTCACCACCCCGGCGGTGGTGGCGTCGCCGAGGTCGCTGTAGTCGGCCGGGTCGAGCCCCTGGTCGATCAGGGCCTGGTCGACGAGCTGGTCGAACTGGGCGAAGGTCACGATCGCGCCGAGGACGCCCAGCAGGGTGCTGGTCAGCCACGCGCCGATGCCCAGCTTGACCGCCTGGGGTCGCTCGACCGGCGCCGGGGCGCCCCACGAGTCCGGCGCGGCCGGTGCCGAGCCGTAGCCGCCGTAGGGATCCTGCCCGTACGGCGCCTGGCCGTAGGGAGTCTGGCCGTAGGGGGTCTGGCCGTGCGGCGGCTGGCCCGGGGGTGGCTCCCAGCCCTGCGGTCCCGGGCCCTGTCCTGCGGTCATCGCGGTGCGTCTCCTCTGTGTCGGTGCTCGCGGCATGATGGTCGACCGGCCGACGCCGGACCAGCACCCGGGACGCGACAGGCCCGCCGCCCTCCCCGGAGGGAGGACGGCGGGCCCGGTGACACGGCTCCGTCCGTCGTCAGGCGCGGGCGACGGTCAGCCCGGTGTCGGCCTCGGCCCCGGCCAGGTCGACCGCCCAGTCGACGACGACGCCGTCGCCGTCGCGGATCTCGCCGGACAGCAGCGCCCGGGCCAGCGGGTCACCGATCGCCGACTGCACCAGCCGCCGCAGCGGGCGGGCGCCGTAGACGGGGTCGAACCCGTTGAGCGCCAGCCACTCGCGGGCGGCGTCGGTGACGGTCAGCGTCAGCCGGCGCGCAGCCAGCCGGCGGGCGAGCACGCCCACCTGGATGTCGACGATCCCGGCCAGCTCCTCGCTGCCCAGCGCCCGGAACACCACGACGTCGTCGAGGCGGTTGAGGAACTCCGGCTTGAAGTGCGACCGGACGACGTCCATGACCGCCGCGCGCCGCGCCTCCTCGGGCAGCGACTGGTCGGCGATGACCTGGGAGCCGAGGTTCGACGTCAGGATCAGGATGGTGTTGCGGAAGTCGACCGTCCGCCCCTGCCCGTCGGTGAGCCGGCCGTCGTCGAGCACCTGCAGCAGCACGTCGAAGACGTCGGGGTGGGCCTTCTCGACCTCGTCGAGCAGCACGACGGTGTAGGGCCGCCGCCGGACCGCCTCGGTGAGCTGGCCGCCGGCCTCGTAGCCGACGTAGCCCGGAGGGGCACCGACGAGCCGGGCCACCGAGTGCTTCTCGGAGTACTCGCTCATGTCGATGCGGACCATCGCCCGCTCGTCGTCGAACAGGAACTCCGCCAGCGCCTTGGCCAGCTCGGTCTTGCCGACGCCGGTGGGACCGAGGAAGAGGAAGGACCCGGTGGGCCGGTCGGGGTCGGCGATGCCCGACCGGGCGCGGCGGACGGCGTCGGACACCGCCCGGACGGCGTCGGGCTGACCGACGACCCGCCGGCCGAGCTCCTCCTCCATCCGCAGCAGCTTCGCCGTCTCGCCCTCGAGCAGCCGGCCGGCGGGGATGCCGGTCCAGGCCTGCACGACCTCGGCGATGTCGTCGGGGCCGACCTCCTCCTTGAGCATCGACTCACCGGTCTGCACCGACTCCTCGGCCGCGGCCAGCGAGCGCTCCAGCTCCGGCAGCCGGCCGTAGCGCAGCTCCGCGGCGCGGGCGAGGGCGCCGTCGCGCTCGGCGCGCTCGGCCTCGGTGCGGACCGTCTCCAGCTCCTCCTTGATCCGCTGGATCCGCTCGATCGCCGACTTGTCCTGCTGCCACCGGGCGGTCAGCTCGTCGAGCTGCTGGCGCCGGTCGGCCAGGTCGGCCCGGAGGGCGGCCAGCCGGTCCTGCGAGGAGGGGTCCTCCTCCTTGGCCAGCGCCATCTCCTCGATCTCCATGCGGCGCACGGCGCGCTCGACCTCGTCGACCTCGACCGGCCGGCTGTCGATCTCCATGCGCAGCCGGCTGGCGGCCTCGTCGACCAGGTCGATGGCCTTGTCCGGCAGGAAGCGGGCCGTGACATACCGGTCCGACAACGTGGCGGCGGCGACGATCGCGCCGTCGGTGATGCGCACACCGTGGTGGACCTCGTAGCGCTCCTTGAGGCCGCGCAGGATGCCGATGGTGTCCTCGACCGAGGGTTCGCCGACGAACACCTGCTGGAAGCGGCGCTCCAGGGCGGGGTCCTTCTCGATGTGCTCGCGGTACTCGTCGAGGGTCGTGGCGCCGACCATGCGCAGCTCACCGCGGGCGAGCATCGGCTTGATCATGTTGCCGGCGTCCATGGCCGAGTCGCCGGTGGCCCCGGCGCCGACGATGGTGTGCAGCTCGTCGATGAAGGTGACGACCTCGCCCTCGGACTCGGCGATCTCGTGCAGGACGGCCTTGAGCCGCTCCTCGAACTCGCCGCGGTACTTGGCGCCGGCGACCATGCTGGCCAGGTCCAGCGCCATCAGCCGCTTGCCCTTGAGGCTCTCCGGGACGTCGCCGGCCACGATCCGCTGGGCCAGGCCCTCGACGATCGCGGTCTTGCCGACGCCGGGCTCGCCGATGAGGACCGGGTTGTTCTTGGTGCGCCGCGAGAGCACCTGGACGACACGGCGGATCTCGGTGTCACGGCCGATGACCGGGTCGATCTTGCCGTCCCGCGCGCGCTCGGTGAGGTCGACGGCGTACTTCTCCAGCGCCTGGAACGTGCTCTCCGGGTCGGCGGTGGTGACCTTGCGGTTGCCGCGGACGGTCCGGAACGCCGCCAGCAACGCGTCGCGGGTGGCACCGGCGCTGGTGAGCACCGATCCGGCCTCGCCCTCGGAGCCGGCCAGGCCGACCAGCAGGTGCTCGGTGGAGACGTACTCGTCGCCCAGCGCGCTGGCCTGCTCCCCCGCGGCGTTGACCACCCGCAGCAGCTCGCGCGAGGGCGAGGGAGCCGCGACGGTGGCGCCGCTGACACTCGGCAAGCGGCGCAGCGCGGCCTCGGCCTTGGCGCGCACCTCGGACGGGTCGGCCCCGACCGCGGACAGCAGGGGGCCGGCGATGCCGTCGGTCTGCTGCAGCAGGGCGACGAGCAGGTGCAGGGGCTCGAGGGCGGCCTGCCCGCGGTCGACCGCCAGCCGCTGGGCGGCCGCGAACGCCTCCTGCGAACGGGTGGTCAGCTTGCTCTCCATGGTGGCTGCGGATCGTCCTCTCGGCGGAGTCGCCGGGACGGCTCCCGGCGGATCGGCGTGTCGAGCTGTGCAACGGCCGAGAGGTTGAGTCTGTTCCGCTCAAGTCCGGTGTCCGGGTCGTCGTGCCGGAGAGCCGCGGACCGGTCACAACCTCATGCCGCGCGACCTATGTGTCCCTACACTCGGAGCATGGAACAGACGAGCGTGGGGGACCGCCTCCCGTCCCCGAGCGTCGCTCTGGACGACCAGCTGTGCTTCGCGCTCTACGCGGCGTCGCGAGCGATGACGGCCCGGTACCGGCCGATGCTCGAGGAACTCGGCCTCACCTATCCGCAGTACCTGGTCATGATGCTGCTCTGGGAGGAGGACCAGCAGACCGTCGGCCAGCTCGGCCAGCGGCTGGCTCTCGACAGCGGCACGCTGTCCCCGCTGCTCAAGCGGCTGACCGCGGCCGGCCTGGTCACCCGTCACCGTCGCGTGGAGGACGAGCGCTCGGTGGCCATCGCCCTCACCGACGCCGGCCGGGCGCTGCGCGACCGGGCGTACGCCATCTCGCAGGACATGATCTGCGCGCTCCGGCTCGACGCCGACCAGTTCTCCGACCTCAAGCAGACGCTCAACGTGCTCACCAGCCGGGTCACCGAGGCGCCCCGCGGGAGCTGACGGTCCGGCGGGTCGCTCGCCGTCCGCCGGGGTAGGGGCGCTGGGTCCGACGCCGGCCAGAGCCGCCGGCACCCCCGTCCCGGAAGGCCGTCATGCCCACCCGTACCGCACGCACCGCCTGGAACGGCACCCTCCAGCAGGGCTCGGGTCAGGTCGAGCTGTCCAGTTCGAAGGTCGGCACCTTCGAGGTCAACTTCCCCAAGCGCGCGGCCGACGACGCCGGCGGCACGACCAGCCCGGAGGAGCTCGTCGCCGCGGCGCACTCGGCCTGCTTCGCGATGGCGCTGTCCAACGAGATCGGCAAGGCGGGGGGCACCCCGCAGTCCCTGGAGATCAGCGCCGACGTGACGCTGGGCCAGAAGGACGGCGCGCCGCACATCACGCGGATCGCGCTGACCGTCCGCGGTGAGGTCGACGGCCTCGACGCCGACGGCTTCGAGAATGCGGCCCAGGCGGCCAAGGTCGGCTGCCCGGTGAGCAAGGCCCTCGCGGGCGTCGACGAGATCACCCTGGACGCCGCGCTGGAGTCCTGAGCTGCACCGAGCCGACGGCGCCCGGACCGTGTGGTCCGGGCGCCGTCGGGCGGGTCGTCGGGCCGGGGTCAGAGGCCGGTCGCGCTCTGCTCCTCGCGGGCCTCGCCCAGCCGGTTGAGCCGGGCCAGCAGCTCGGCGAGGGTGGCGACGTCGTCGGCGGGCCAGCCGGAGAGGTCGGCCTCCCAGCGCGCGCGGCGCGCATCGCGGATGCGGGACAGCCGCTCGGCGCCCTCGGCCGACGGGCGCAGCACCTGGGCCCGGCCGTCGCCCGGGTCGGGCTCGCGGTCGACCATCCCGAGCGCCACCAGCGACGCCACCTGCCGGCTCACCGTGCTCTTGTCCAGGCCGAGCCGGGCGACCAGGTCGCTCGCGCGCAGCGGGCCGGTGTCGGCGAGCAGGGCCAGCAGGCCGTAGGCCGCGCCGTCCAGGTCGGAGTGCAGCTCGCGGGCCAGCCGGGCGGAGATGGCGCGGGAGCGGCGCAGGAGCAGGCCGATCTCGCGTTCCAGCCGCACGAAGGACTCGTGCTGCGCCGCGCCGGTGTCGCCCACGTCCCCCTCGACGACGGCGCCCCGCGCGGGGTTCCCGCTCACCGGGTCTCCCGGGGCCGCCAGACGACCAGCGCGGAGGTGGCCTGCCGGATCGGGACGAGGTCGGCCCGGGTGTAGGAGCCGGCGAAGGAACCGTGCACCGCGGCCTCGGCGGCCGCCCGGCGGCGCTCGGCCTCCTCGAGCTCGCCGATCAGCTCGTGCACCCGCTGCTGCAGGGCCTCGACCTGGGACTCCAGGTCGATGATCCGCTTGATGCCGGCGAGGTTGACGCCGTCCTCCTGGGACAGGCGCTGGACCTCCCGCAGCAGCGCGACGTCGCGGGGGCTGTAGCGCCGCCCGCCGCCGGGCGTGCGGCCGGGGGTCACCAGACCCAGCCGGTCGTACTGGCGCAGCGTCTGGGCGTGCATGCCGGCCAGCTGGGCGGCCACGGAGATCACGAAGACCGGCGCGTCGTCGGCGACGGCGCGGGCGCCGTCGCGGCGCTCGCGCTCCTCGGCGTGCGGCGCGCTCACCGGGTGCTCCCCCGCTCGGCACTGCGGGCCTGCGCGGCCGCGGTGATCTGCGGGCGCGGGTCGCCGAGCTCGGCGTCGAGGGTCTTCACCGCCCGCTCGGCCTCGCCCGAGAGCCGCTGCGGCACGGCCACCTCGACGGTGACCAGCAGGTCACCGGACCGGCCGCGCCCCGGGACGCCCCGGCCCCGGACCCGCAGCGTGCGCCCGCTCGCGGTGCCGGCGGGCACCTTGAGGGTGACGTTGCCCTCCAGGGTGGGCACGGTGAGCGTCGTACCGAGCACCGCCTCGGGGAAGGTGATCGGCACGGTCAGGGTGAGGTCGTCGCCCTTCCGGCCGAACAGCTCGTGCTCGCTGACGTGCACCACGACGAACAGGTCGCCGGCCGGGCCGCCGCGCCGTCCGGGTGCGCCCTTGCCGGCGAGCCGGATGCGCTGACCGTCCCGGACGCCGGCCGGGATCCGCACGGTGATCGTGCGGGTCTGGGTGGTGACGCCGTTGCCCGCGCAGGTGGGGCACGGGTCATCGACCACCTGGCCGGTGCCGCGGCAGTTCCGGCACGGCTCGGAGAAGGCGAACGCGCCCTGGCTGCGGCTGGTGACGCCGGCGCCGCCGCAGACCTCGCAGGTGTGCGGGCTGGTACCCGGCTTCGCGCCGCTGCCGGCGCAGGTGGGGCAGGTGCCCGGGCTCTGCATCCGCAGCGGCACGGTCACGCCGAGGACGGCCTCGTCGAACGACAGCGTCGCCTCGGTCTCGACGTCCTGGCCGCGGGCCGGCCCGGACGCCGCCTGCGAGCGCGCCCGGGCCGAGCCGGCCGCCGTCCCGCCGCCGCCGAAGAGGTTGCCGAACAGGTCGCCGAGCCCTCCGGCCCCGGCCCGCCCGGCGTTGCCCGCGGCCCCGAACAGGTCGCCGAGGTCGAAGGGCTGGCCGCCTCCGGCGCCGGGGAAGCCACCGGGGAAGCCGGCCCGGGCACCGGCACCGCCGGACCCGAACAACCGCCGGGCCTCGTCGTACTCGCTCCGCCGCTTGGGGTCGGAGAGCACGTCGTAGGCCTCGGAGACGTCCTTGAACCGGGCCTCGGCGTCGGCGTTGCCGGGGTTCTTGTCCGGGTGCAGGTCGCGGGCCAGCTTCCGGTAGGCCTTCTTGATCTCCGCGGCGTCGGCGTTCTGGGAGACGCCCAGCGCCTTGTAGTAGTCCTTCTCGATGAAGTCCCGAGTGCTCATCGGGCGCCTCCTCTCCTCGCGTCTCCGCTACCGGCCGGCAGCCCTCACCCGGCGGCCGGGGTCTCCCCCGGCGCACCGTCGGCGGCCGCGTCCACGGTGGCCGGGTCCGCGGGAGCGGCCGCGGCGCCGGACGGGTCGCTCACCGCGACCATCGCCGTGCGCAGCACCCGGTCGCCGCGGCGGAAACCCTGCCGCAGGACCGTCGTCGCCGTCGGCACGCTCACGTCGTCGGACGTGTCGTGCAGGACGGCCTCGTGCAGCGCCGGGTCGAACGGGTCGCCGGCGACGCCGAAGGCCTCGACGCCCAGGCCGTCGAGCAGCCCCAGGACGCGGTCGGCCACGACCTTGAAGGCGCCGGTCAGGTCGCCGTGGTCCCGGGCCCGCTCGATGTCGTCGACGATCGGGAACAGCTGGGCGGCGAACCGCTCGGCCGCCTGGTCGACCACCAGCGCGCGGTCGCGGTCGACCCGCCGCCGGTAGTTGGCGTACTCGGCCGTGACCCGCTGCAGGTCCTCGGTCCGCTCGGCCAGCTGCCGCGACAGGTCGCCGTCGCCGACCCTGTCGCCGGCCGTGGTGCCGGCCGCGACCTCCTGCACCGGGACCCCGGTGGCCGTCTCGTTCTCGCTCATGCGCTCCCCTGGCGATGCGTGGGTGGGCGGGCCCGGTGGGGGGGGGGGGGGGGGGGGGGGGGGGGGGGGGGGGGGCCCCCCCCCCCCCCCCCGCCCTCGCCCCCCCACCAAAAAAAAAAAAACAAACACAAACCAAAACACC
>NZ_JBJGYY010000037.1:0-47352 GCF_054050235.1 Geodermatophilus sp. SYSU D00696
CCAGACGGCCCACGGCCCGCCCCCCACCCCCCCCCCCCCCCCCCCCCCCCCCCCCCGCCCCCCGCCCCCCCCCCCCGCCCCGCGCGGGCGCCCCCCCCCCCCCCCCGCGGGATGAGGCCGGCCGGTGCACGACGAAGCGTGCCGTGGGGACGCGGCCGGGGTACCGCGTCCCCACGGCGCCGGTCAGTTGAAGCTGACGTGCACGTGGTCGTAGTGGTTGGCGGTGATCGACCCGCGGTCCTCCATCGCCTGCCAGCCGGAGCCGCCGATCATGTAGATCCGCTGCTCCCAGATGACGTAGTCGACGTTGAACCGCTCGGCGTTGTCGATCACGTACTGGGCGACGGCGTCACCCTTGGCGGAGTCGCTGTAGACCATGAAGTCGGCGGCGAGCTCCTGCGTCGGCGAGTGGCCGGGCCGGGTGAGGACCGTGGACACACCGAAGGCCTGGGTGACCTCGGCGACGACCGGGCGGACGTGCGCCGCCCACGCGCTGTAGGCGGTCGAGGTGGGGGTCGGCTTGCCGCTCAGGTCCGTCGAGACGGGCAGCGTCGCAGCCGGAGCCGGTGCGGCAGCCCCGGTGGGCACCGCGGGCGCCTCCGCCGGAGCGGGGGCGGGTGCGGGGGCCTCCGCCGAGGCCTCGGACCCGGACTCGGCCGGAGCCGTGGCCGAGGTCCGGTCCCAGCGGTCCCAGCCGCCACGGTCCCAGCCGCGGTCGCGGTCCCAGTCGTGGGCCTGAGCAGCGGACTGGCCGGCGAGGCCGAAGGCGACGGCGAAGGCGCCGACGGTCAGCGACCGGCGGACGCCGGTGCGGCGAGGGGTGTTCGAGGGCATGGTGAGGAGAGCTCCTGACTGTGGTCCGTGGGGCCGCCCGCTGACCGGGCGGGTCCCCGTTCCGGATGAGGGGTGACCTGAGGGGACGGGCAGCCGGACGCGCGCGACCGTGCGGAGCCCGCCGGAGGCAGGCGACGCGCAGGGGTGCCGAGGTCCGTGCCCGGTACGCGGCGACCGGCGTAGGTGTCCAGCGGGTCGCGGCGACGGTGTCTGGGGGTGCGAGGACGGGCGCCGCTCGGCGCCCCTCGCTGCAGATCTCCGTTTCTCCCTTGGCCGCCTACCGGGTCAGCTGACGGGTTCGGGCGGGGATGCGCCCTACCCGCCCCCGAGCAGGGCTCGGGAGGCGGGACTCACCCCAGTGGTGCGGTGGGTCCCCGGTTCGCGCCGACGGGGCCGGCGCGACTCGGCGGCATCCGGCGCGGTTCCCCCGGATGGGGGAGGTGACGACCGACCGGACGCCGAAACCGTAGAGGTCTTGTGCGCTTGTGCCAACTCCGGGTCAGTGAACTGGAGGAGTTGGCTGGTGGGCCCCGGCGTGTCTTTTCACCGGGAGCGTCGCGCCGGTGGCCGGGCGTCATGGGACCCCGTGCGGAGGGCCCGTAGACTGGCCGCACGACGGACGAGTCGGCCGGGCGGTCGCGTCGGCGGGGGAGACCCCGTCGCCGAGGAACGTCCGGGCTCCACAGGGCAGGGTGGTCGCTAACGGCGACCCGGGGTGACCCGCGGGACAGTGCCACAGAGAACAGACCGCCAGCGGCTCGCCGCTGGTGAGGGTGAAACGGTGGTGTAAGAGACCACCAGCGCACCGGGTGACCGGTGCGGCTCGGTAAACCCCACCCGGAGCAAGGTCGAGAAGGGACGGCGGCTGGGCGACCGGACCGCCGTCCCGCGCAGGCGTTCGAGGGCTGCCCGCCCGAGCCTGCGGGTGGACCGCTCGAGCCCGCCGGCAACGGCGGGCCTAGATGGATGACCGCCCATCGGGAGGCCGCGAGGCGCCCGAGGACAGAACCCGGCGTACAGGCCGACTCGTCCGTCGTCCCGCCGTCGACCTCCGGTCCCACGCTCAGCGGGCGGCGTCGGTCCGTACAGGTGGTCGTCGGCGCGACCCCCGGCCGGCGTCAGACGGCCCCTCCCGGACGACGAGACCGCGACCGTCCAGCAGGGTGTCCCGCGGTGTTCCCGGTCCGGTCGAGCGGCCCTCGGTGTGGTCCGACCGATCAGTTCGCCGCGCCGCGTCGGTCCGTACGCCGGACACCGACTCGCGGGAGGCTGCGCCGTGCGGAAACTGACCTTCGCCATGAACGTGAGCCTGGACGGCTACATCGCCGCGCCCGGCGACGGCCTCGGCTGGAGCGTGCCGAGCGACGAGCTGTTCCAGTGGTGGTCCGACCGGGTGGGGGCGACGGGCCTGGCGCTGTACGGGCGCAGGCTGTGGGAGGCGATGAGCTCCCACTGGCCGACCGCCGACCAGCAGCCCGGCGCCACACCGGCGCAGATCGAGTACGCCCGCCGCTGGCGGGACATGCCGAAGGTGGTGTTCTCCTCCACGATCGGCGCGGTCGACGGGAACGCCCGCCTGGTCACCGGTGACGCCGTCACCGAGATCACCCGGCTCAAGTCCGAGGACGGCGGTCCCATGGACGTCGGCGGCGCCACCCTCGCCGCGGTGGCCATGCGGGCCCGGCTGGTCGACGAGTACGCGCTCGTCACCCACCCGGTCCTGGTGGGCGGCGGCACGCCGCTCTTCACGGCCCTGGACGACCGGGTGGACCTGACCCTGGTGGAGACCCGGACGTTCCCCGGCGGCGTGCTCCTGACCAGGTACGAGACCAAGCACTGAGTGGCCGGGCCGGGGCGCCGGTCTGGCCGGGTACGGCGATCCGGTGCCACGCTGTCGTCCTCCGCACGACCTCCGCGGTCGGTGTCGGGGTCGCCGTGTGGGGAGGGCGGATGCGGTCGGTGTCGCCGGAGCTGGTCGGCGAGCTCGACGGCGTGACGGACCGGGCCGAGTACCTGAGCGTGGTCGCCGGAGCCCTGACGGACCTGCTGCACGCCGACTTCATCGGGCACGTGGCGCTCGACCTCGGCAGTCGGTGGGCCCGGGTCGAGCGACTGCCGCGCAGCGGACGGCCCGGTGGCGACGTGGCCCGGCAGTTCCTCGCCCTGGCCGACAGCCATCCGGTGGTGCGCAGCTACCGTGCCGACCGGTCCCGCGGTGCGCCGGCGCCTCGACGGCTGAGCGACGTGGCGACCCGGGCGGACCTGTTGCGCAGTCCGGCCTACGTCGATCTGCTCCGCCCGGGCGGCGCCGAGCACCAGCTGACCATCCTGACCGCGCGCACGGCGGCCGGCGGCCGGGGGTGGACGGTGAACCGGTCGGGTGCCGACTTCACCGACCAGGAGCTGGCGTCGGCGTGCGCGCTGCAGCCGGTCCTGGCGCTGCTGGACCGGGCCGTCGGCGCGCGGTCGGCGACGACGCCGGACGGCGCGGCGGCGGCCGAGCGGCTCGGCCTCACCACCCGCGAGGTGCAGGTCCTGGCTCACGTCGGCGACGGGCTGACCGCGGACGCCGCCGCGCGCCTGCTGCGGATCAGCCCCCGCACGGTGCACAAGCACCTGGAGAACGCCTATCGCAAGCTGGACCGCCACGACCGGCTGCTCGCCGTCGACCGGGCGCGCGAGCTCGGCATCCTCCCGCGGCCGCGACCGCAGGCCGGTACGGCTATCCCTGCGACGCTGCCCCCGGCGGCCGGTACCGGACCTGCGCGGCCGTCCGCATGGCGTCCATCGTCTCGTCGACGCTCAGCAGCACCGTCGTCTCCACCGTGCTGAGCGCGCCACCGGCCGACAGCGCGAGCGCGACCGCGGCCATGGACACGTTGTCGGGGGCCTCCCACAGGGTGTACCCGTCGTGCGGGCCAAAGGCGTACCAGAAGCCGTGGAACTGCCCCCCGACCGACTCGATGTAGGTCCGGGCAGCAGTCCGGCGGTCCTCGGGGTGCTCGATCAGCCGGGCCCACGTCTCCGGGGTGTAGCTGAACCTGGTCAGGTAGAGCGGCATCGTCGCTCCCTCCCGAGCGTCGGCGTGCGCGACTCCGCGAGTGGAGATCGGAGCCTACGACCGGCCGGCGCCCAGCGGGTCGGCGTCGTCCGGGGCCGAGGCGCGTTGCGTCCTCGACGAGCCCGGTGGTGGGATCCAGCCGACGCGACACCGGGGTCGCGCCGGCCCCGAGGAGTCCTGATGGCCGAGGTCCACGGCACGTACGACGACCGGTTCCGCGGGGTGCGCGACGCGTTCGCCGCGCAGCTCGAGGGCGACGAGCTCGGTGGCTCCATCGCCGTCGACGTGGACGGGGAGACCGTCGTCGACATCTGGGGCGGCTGGCGCGACCAGGGGCGGACGACGCCCTGGACGCAGGACACGATCGTCAACGTCTGGTCGACGACGAAGACGATCACCGCCCTCGCCGTGCTGACGCTGGTCGAGCAGGGCCGGCTCGACGTGCACGCCCCCGTCGCGGAGTACTGGCCGGAGTTCGGGGCCAACGGCAAGGCGGGCATCCGCGTGGCACACCTGATGTCGCACACCTCCGGCGTGGCCGGCTGGGACCCGCCGTTCACCGTGGAGGACATGTACGACTGGGACAGCTCGGTCACGCGGCTCGCCGCCCAGGCGCCGTGGTGGGAGCCGGGGACGGCGTCCGGCTACCACGCGCAGAACCAGGGCCACCTGCTCGGCGAGGTGCTGCGTCGCGTCGACGGCCGGTCGCTCAAGCAGTACGTGGCCGAGGAGCTGGCCGGCCCGCTCGGGGCGGACTTCCAGATCGGCGCCGCGCCGGAGGACGAGGGCCGCATCGCGCCGGTCGTCCCCCCGCCGCCCCTGGCGTTCGACCTGGCGGCCATGGACCCCGCCAGCCCGGTCGTCCGCTGCTTCACCGGCCCGGTGGCCGACGCGAGCAAGGCCAACACGCCCGGGTGGCGGGCCGCGGACCTGGGCGCGCTCAACGGGCACAGCAACGCCCGCGGCGTCCTCGACGTCATGAGGGTCGTGTCGCTGGGCGGCGAGGCCGGAGGCGTCCGGCTGCTGTCGGACGAGACCCTCGACCTGGCCTTCGAGGTCCAGGCCGACGGCGTCGACCTGGTCCTCGGCGTGCCGTTCCGCATGGGCATCGGCTTCGGGCTGTCGCCGTCCGCGGCCGTGCCCTACCTGCCGGGGGGCCGGGTCGCCTTCTGGGGTGGCTGGGGTGGCTCGATGATCGTGATGGACCTCGACCGCCGGGTGACGACGAGCTACATGATGAACCGGATGGCACCGGGCATCGTCGGCTCCCCGCGCGCGCAGGCCTACATCGACGCCGTCTACGCCGCGATCTGAGGTCCGGCGGGACCACCCCCCGCCACTTCCAACGTATAGCGCAGCAGGGGGCTTGCGGCAAGGGCCGGGGGATGCCCCACACTCGCCCGGCCGACGCCCGGACCTGCGGAAACGGGACGAGCGACCCCATCCGCAGCGCCGCGTGCCCCGCGCGCGGCCGTGCCGGCACCGGCGTCCCGCACCACGGATCGGAGCCGACGTGCCCTCCCTGACCACCAGTGCCTTCGACCTCCCCGACCACCTCGCCGCCAAGGCCGACCCGGCGCTGGTCGCGGCCGACGAGCAGCACTTCGCGGCCATCGCCGACAGCCTCGGGCAGACCGTCGCCGACCTGTCCGCCCGCCTCGACGCCGAGCGCCGGGCCCCCGACCGAGAGGGCCAGGCGGCGCTCGACCGCGACCTGGAGGTCCACCGGCTCACCGCCCGGCTGCGGACGCTGCGCCGTTTCGGCCTCGACCTGTGCCTGGGCCGCATGGTCCGGTCCGACGACCCCGAGCCCGTCTACGTGGGCCGGCTCGGCCTCACCGACCGCGCCGGCCGACGGCTGCTGGTCGACTGGCGGTCGCCCGCGGCCGAGCCGTTCTTCGGGGCCACCCACGCCGACCCGATGGGCCTGGCCAGCCGCCGCCGCTACCGCTGGACCCGCGGCCGGGTCACCGACTACTGGGACGAGGTGTTCACCCCCGACGGGCTCGTCGGCCACGCCGCGCTCGACGACCAGTCCGCCTTCCTCGCCAGCCTCGGCGGCAGCCGGTCGGACCGGATGCGCGACGTGCTCGGCACCATCCAGGCCGACCAGGACGCGATCATCCGCGCCGGGTCCCACGGGGCCCTGGTCGTCGACGGCGGCCCGGGGACGGGCAAGACCGTCGTCGCCCTGCACCGCACCGCCTACCTCCTCTACTCCGACCCCCGGCTCGGTCCCGGCCGGGGCCGGGTGCTGTTCGTCGGTCCGCACCAGCCCTACCTGGCCTACGTCGCCGACGTCCTGCCCAGCCTCGGCGAGGAGGGCGTGCAGACCGCCACCCTGCGCGACCTCGTGCCCGAGGGCGCCGACGCCGTCGTCGAGACCGACCCGCACGTGGCGGCCCTGAAGTCGTCCGCCCGGATGGCCGAGGTGATCGAGGCCGCCGTCCGGTTCCACGAGGAGCCGCCCACCACCGGGACGACGGTCTCGACCCCGTGGGCCGAGGTCTGGCTGGACCCCGACGACTGGGCCGAGGCGTTCGACGCGGCCGAGCCCGGCACGCCGCACAACGAGGCGCGCGAGCAGGTCTGGGAGGCGCTGCTCGCGATCCTGGTGGACGCGCACGAGGACGACGACGTCCCGGTCGGCCTGCTCCGCCGGACGCTGCAGCGCGACGGCGACCTGCGGGCGGCCCTCGACCGCGCGTGGCCGCTGCTCGAGGCGGCCGACGTCGTCGGGGACCTGTGGTCGGTGCCCGCCTACCTGCGGCGGTGCGCCCCCTGGCTCGGCCGCGACGACGTCCGGGCGCTGCAGCGCGCCGACGCGCGGGCCTGGACGCTGCCCGACCTGCCGCTCCTCGACGCCGCCCGCCAGCGACTCGGTGACGCCCAGGCGGCCCGGCGCCGGCGGCGGCACGACGCCGTCGTCGCCGCCGAGCACGAGCGGATGGCCGGCGTCATCGACGAGCTGATCGCGGCCGACGACTCCGAGCTGCTGCTGATGACGAGCCTGCGCCACCAGGACCTCCGCGACGCCCTGGTCGACGACGCCGCGCTGCCCACCGCCGACCCGGACCTGCTCGCCGGCCCGTTCGCGCACGTCGTCGTCGACGAGGCGCAGGAGCTCACCGACGCCGAGTGGCAGGTGCTGCTGCGCCGCTGCCCCTCCCGCAGCCTGACCGTCGTCGGCGACCGCGCGCAGGCCCGGCACGGCTTCCCGGAGTCGTGGGAGGAACGGCTCGCGCGGGTCGGGCTCGCCTCCGTGCGGATCGCCTCGCTGGACATCAACTACCGGACGCCGGCGGAGGTGATGGCGCAGGCCGAGCCGGTCATCCGCGCCGTGCTCCCGGACGCCAACGTGCCGACGTCCGTCCGCAGCAGCGGCGTCCCCGTCCTCACCGGACCGGTCGCGGACCTGCACCGGGTGCTCGAGGCCTGGCTCGCCGGGAACGCCGAGGGCACCGCCTGCGTCATCGGCGACCCCTCCTTCCGGGCCACCTCCCGGGTCCGCTCGCTGACCCCGGAGCTGGCGAAGGGACTGGAGTTCGATCTGGTCGTCCTCGTCGACCCGGCGGCGTTCGGGACAGGGATCGAGGGTGCGGTCGACCGCTACGTCGCGATGACCCGGGCGACCCGGCAGCTCGTCGTCCTCACGAGTTCCTGAACAGGCCGCCGGGCGCGTCCGGCCGGACACGCTGGGCGGACGACTTCGGCCGGAAACCCCCCTGTGACCGAACCGTGACCGACTGGCAGCATGCAGCGCCGTGAGACGGACCACAGTCGCGATCGCCGCCCTGAGCCTGTTCCTCGCCGGCGCCGGTACCGCCCAGGCCGCGCCCGCCGACGGCCCGGTGCCCCCCGGGCCGGTCGCCAAGGACAACCCCGAGTTCACCGCCAACGTCATGGCACCGCTGAAGGTGGAGTCCGCGGGGGAGTGGGCGGACTTCGAGGCCGACCTGGAGACCGTCGCCGCCTACGGCGTGGACGCCGTGAGCGTCGACGTCTGGTGGGGTGACGTCGAGGGTGTCGCCGACAACCAGTTCGACTGGGCCTACTACGACCGGATCTTCGAGGTGATCACCTCGAAGGGTCTCGACCTCGCGCCGATCCTGTCCTTCCACCAGTGCGGCGGGAACGTCGGCGACGACTACACCAGCCTGCTGCCCGCGTGGCTGTGGCCGAAGTACGAGGGACGCAGCTTCCGGGGGGTCAAGCTCGGCCCGAACGGCCTGCAGCACAAGAGCGAGCAGGGCAACTACAGCCGCGAGACCGTGCAGGGCTGGGCCGACCAGATCGTGATGAACGAGTACCGGGACTTCACCCGGGCGTTCGAGCAGCGCTACGGCGACCTCTACGCCGACGAGGTGGTGGAGATCAACGTCTCGCTCGGCCCGTCCGGCGAGCTGCGGTACCCCTCCTACAACCAGCACGACACGGGCACCGACTACCCGACCCGGGGCGCGCTGCAGTCGTACTCCCCGCTGGCCGTCCGCGACTTCCAGAAGTCGATGGTCCAGCAGTACGGCTCGCTGCGGGCGGTCAACCGTGCCTGGGGGACCACCCTGCGGTCGGCGGACGAGATCGCCCCGCCGGCCGACGCCGAGGCCTTCTTCACCAGCCGCGCGTACATGGACACGCAGTACGGCCGTGACTTCGTCGACTGGTACAACGGCTCGCTCGTCGACCACGGCGAGCGGGTGCTGACCACGGTCATCCGCACGCTGGGCAACGAGTTCCCCGAGGCCGACATCGGCTACAAGGTCCCGGGCATCCACTGGCAGATGACCCACCCGGTGCACCCGCGGGCGACCGAGGTGACCACCGGTCTGATCCAGACCAGTGTCGACGAGAACTCGTGGGCGACCGGGCACGGCTACGCGCGGATCGTCGAGCTCGCCAACCGGTTCGACGGCGGCCCGCGTGAGGTGGTCATGCACTTCACCGCGCTGGAGATGGACGACCAGAACTACGCGCCGCAGTACTCGCTGGCCCAGACCCTCGTGCAGTGGATCGGCGACTACGGGTTCCGCGCGGGCGTCGACCTCAAGGGCGAGAACGCGCTCTCCGGCGGGGTCACCTGGGACGGCGGCTGGGACAACATCAACGAGGCCTTCGACGGGTGGGGGTACCTCGGCCTGACCGTGCTGCGGATGAACGACGTGGCCGAGGGCGTCGGCGAGACGCGCTACGCGCAGTTCATCCAGAAGTACAGCCCCAACCGCTGACCGCCCGGCGTCACCACCGCCCACGGGCGGGTGTCCCGGACACCCTCCCGTGGGCGGCACCTGACTCCCGGACGGGGGTCGCACTCTTCACCGGTGACGCACCGGTGACGCCCTCACCGCAGGCTGGCCCCATCGTCTGCGAGGAGAGGTCTGATGACAGCACCCACGGTGAGCTGGAACTACGTGCCAGGGCTTCTCGAGCTGATGGAGGCCGGTGCCGAGTCGCCAGAGGACGTCGCCGACCGTGACTACGCAGTCCCGGCGGTCCGTGGCAAGGTCGGGGCGGTCGCACAACAGATGTGGGACTGGCTACGCGGGTTCCGTCGCGGGGTCCCCCTCTGCGAACGTGCACCCGCCTGGGTCCCTCTCGCGGAGCTGTGGGCCGCGCCCGGCAGCACGGCCGAACTCACCTACGAGGTCGTGGGCCAGCGAGAGCACCGCGCGGAGATCTCGATCGTGCCCGCGATGGGCTTCGGGGGTTTCAGCCGTCAAGAGCTCGCCCGCGACGTGGTCCTGCCCGCTGACGGGCAGGGAGTGCTCTACGAGACGCTGATCCACCTCACCGTCATCCCGTACGTCAACGACCTGACGGGTGAGGAACTCCTGCGCGTGGACGTGGACGAACGGGAAGAGACGCCCCAGTTCCGCGTGCGCGACCTGGTGGGAGAGTTCCGTCCCCTGAACGGCGCGACGCTGAGCGTCGCGGAGATACGCGCCGCCGGCTACACCGTCCCCCAGATCGAGCGCCGGGCAGATCGGGCAACCGCGACGAGCCTGTCCTGGTCATCGACGACCATGCGCAGCTGGTCCATCAAGGTGAAGCTCGGCGTCCCGGGCCTGCCCTCGACTCTCGAGCTCGGCGCGACATGCCAACGGTCCGAGGGCTTCAGAGCCGACTTCGAGCTACCGGGTCGACATGACTACGCGTTGTGTGCCCGCGCGGGTGAGGAGCCCGTGGTGCCGTTGCTGTTCGTCATCGCCTCGGAGTAGCCGGACATGCGGACGCCACCCACGACCCGGGCCGGTCAGGTCTGGGTGTCCCAGTACCTCGAGGCGATGAGCAGCTACGTGCGCTCTGGTGGTCGCGACGCCGGCGCAGCGGAGCGGGCGTGCGACGCCTTGCAGAACCTGGTGGTGCGCGAGCCGGAATACGGCACGGACGCCCGGCTGTTCGCCTGGCAGTTCGTCGCCGGGATGTGGTCCTCGCACCGGACCGACCTGGTCGCCGGGGCGGTCAGGGCGGGCTTGGACGCCGACCTCATGACCGAATCCAGCGGTCGCCATCCAGGCCCGGCCGCGCTCCTGCTGACGCACCTGGCGGCCTCGCAGCAGCGCGATGGTGCGCGGCTCGACGGACTGTCCACACTCCGCAGCGCCGACGCGCGGCTGGCCGGCCGCGATCCCGACGACGTCATCGCGTCGGCTGCCCTGGGTCACAGCGCGCTGGTGCGAGCGGAACTGCAGGAGCTCGGCCTTGAGAGGACCGAAGCACGCACGGCCTTCGCCGAGGCGCGCCGTTGGTTGGGGTCGCTGACGGCGGAGACGCACCGCGACCGCCTCCTGGAGCTGTGGCTGCCCGAGATGTACGGCGTCGGCGACGTCTCGCAGCAGCAGCGTGAGGGCCTCCGGCACGCCACCGAGGTGCAACTCGGGCAGTGGCACGTGGACGCGCTCCTGGGTGCGTTCCGGACCATCGACGGCGACGCTGCGGGCCTGGCTGAGCTCACCGAGGCGATCCGTGCGGCGATCGCCGATCGCCGCCTCGCCAAGGCCGTCCACCCACTCTTGCTCGTCGATCCCGTGTCCAGGCTCGCTCCGGGCGATGCGCGCGCCTTCGCAGACGCTCTGCTCAGGGCATCGTCAGCCGATCCGGCCGCTCTGCTGAGAGAGGCCGGTGACCTCCCGCCCGAGCTGATCGAGAGGTACTCCGCGGTCCCGACGGACCACGGGGAGGCACGGGCTCTCGAGATCGCCATGGCTGCCGCGATGGCGTCCGCGATGGAACGTACCGGCGACCACGAGCTCGCGAACGGTGCCCTCCACGAAGCCGTGACGTCCCAGATGAGCCGGCCCGGCAGCCCTGCCGTCCCTCTGGCCTTCCTCTTCGGGAGCTATGCGGGTCTGCTCGCCCGGAGGTCGAGTGACGAGCAGCGCGTCTCGGCCATGATCGACATGTTCCTCACGGTTTTCGACGCGGCCCGCAGATCCGATCCGGACGCGTTCGAAGATCTTCGTCTCCGGGCTCTCTTCGACCCCTTCGTGGCGGAGACGGCGAGCTGGCTGCTCGGGCGTGCTCCGGACATGGAGGACGAGCCCACCCGATACCGGATCGCCGGCCTGCTGGACCTCCTGCGGGTACCGCGGATCCCGCCGAGGACGATGCTGGGCGGCAAGGACGTCTTGGGTGACGGAGCCAGCGCGCTGGCCGCCGGTCTGCGCGTCGTCCAGGACACCCTCGGCCGTGTCGCGGCTGCTCTCGCGGGCGCCGACGGGGTGGTTGCCGTCATCCCGCACGAGCACGATTCCGGCGAGCAGGACATCGTCCTGGTCGACTCGGCCACCGTCTCCGTCCACCGCGTCGACCGCACCTTCGCCGGCGCGGTCGAGCAACTCGACCGCGCGGCGGAGTTGGCCCTGTTCAAGAGCAGCGCAGGACTCCTCGGCGGGACCGCGGATGCCTTGACACGACCGGCACGGGCGGCGTTCGACGCGCTCCCCGGAGCCGTCCAGGAGACGTTGCATGCCGCGAACACCGTGCTGGTGGCGCCCGATCACCGTCATGTGCTGTCCGACGTCCCCTGGGAGCTCCTCCACGATGGCACGGCCCACCTGATGGGTTCCCGTGTGGTCGCGAGGTTCACCTCGCTCCGTCACCTGGCGCGGACGCTCGACACCCCCGTCCTGCCGCCGCAGCGGCCTCCGCGTGCCCTCGCGGTCGCAGCCGCGGAGGGTCTGCCCGAACGTCCGCTGCCGACCGCCGACCCCGAGGTCTCGACCGTCCGAGACGTCCTGGCCGGCCGCGGCTTCGACGCGCCGCAGATCTCCCCCGGGAGGCTCTCCGCGGACTACCTCACCGAGCGCCTCGGCCGGGTCGACGTGCTGCACGTCGCTGCGCACGGAACCTCCGAGGCCGGCACCGAGTACCTGGTGCTGCCCAATGGTGAGCGGCTCTCGGTCGACGACCTCCTCCGGCGGCCCGCGCCCCGGCCGCCGTTCGTCTACCTCAACACCTGCGAGCTGGGACGGACGCGTTACCTGGGCGGGGGACAGGCGCGCGGCTTGGCGTTCACGCTCGCCGAGATGGGTGCCCCGGCCGTGGTGGCGAACACGACCGACGTCCTCGACACCGCCTCGACGTCGATCGCCGTGCGGTTCTACGAGGAGAGCCAGGACGCGCCTGCCGGTCAAGCTCTCCTGGCAGCCCGTCGGCGGCTCCTTGCCGATGGTGTCGATCCCGCGGTGCTGGCGCGAGTCGTCCTGATCGGAGACCCTTGGCACGTCCTCGATCCTCGTCAGCGCCAGGACGAGACCGTCGATGCCGCCGGTGAGCTCATCCGCACCTACTTCGACATCGAGCCCGGCGCCACCGACGCCGCCGCGGAGCAGCGGCTCGCCGAGGCCCTCGCAGGGCCTTCCTCCCACCACCGGCTCCTTGCTGCTCGTGCGCTCGTCTCAGCGGCGGCCGGGATCGCACCGGGGTCTTCCGACCAGCAGACGCGCGCCGACGTCGACATCGCGCTCGCCCTGGCCGACGAGCTCGGCGCCCCCGAGGCGCAGGCCGTCCTCCGCCTCCTGCGTGCGCAGGTCGGGCTGCCGGAACCCGCTCGTTGGACCGAGGAACAGCTGTTGCGTGACGCCGTCACGCACCTGGAGACGTTCGGGCCGGAGCAGCCTGCGTGGGGTCGCATGGCCTTCGGCATCCGAGCGCGCCTCCGTCGGGCGGAGATGGCGGCTCGGGGACTGACCATCACGCAGCGCCTGCCGGACGGCACCGAGCCCGACCCGGCCATGGACGCCGTGGTCGACGTCGTCCTCGTGTCCGAGCAGCGGGCGGAGGAACAGCGCGGTCGCGTCACCCCCCGTGTCGTGGAGACCGGACTGCACGACATCAGCTACAACGCCGTGGTCCTCGGGCACCCCAACCGCTTCGAGGACACGATCTCCGCCACTGCGTACTGCCGACTCCTGACGCGGAAGCTGATCGCGGGTGGCCACGTGCCGGCGACCAGCGAGGAGCGGACGCTCCCCATGGTCTGTGGCCTGCTGTGGCACCTGTGGTCCACCCAGAAGACCAGCTTCCTCGACCGTGACGTCGTCGAGGGCCAAGCCGGAGCGGTCGACGCTCTGGTCCGTGACATCGCTGCCGGACATCCGGTCGACGACGTGCTGGAGTTCCCCGCCGAGGTGGACCGCGTGCTGGCGGTTCTCGACGCCGTCCCGTGGGAGCGGGTGCACATCGAGGTGCCGACACAGATGGCCGACCTGGCCGATCGTGCCGAGGCACTGTTGGACACCATCCCGCCCGAGGAACTGCCCGCTGCGGCCGCCTTCGTGACCGGGGTCCTCGCCACGAGGAACACCTACACGTCGCTGGAGGGACAGGACGCGATGGAGGAGCACATGACCGCGGCCCTCTGGCGGCTGAGCCACGCCAACGATGCCCGCTTCGCTCCCTACCTGAACGAGGGATTCGCTCCCCTCCGGGAACGCGAGCCGGATGAGTTGTTGCGCTGGATGGCGGAGGACGAACTGCCGGCCACACGGCAGGCCGGCACACGCGCTGTCGGAGTGGAGGTGCACTGAGGTGTCCTGGCTGGCTGGACGACGGCTTCCCGCACCCGGCATACCACCGCGCGAGCCGCCGGTGCGCTGTGCTGAGGGCATGGGTTTGGCGAGGGACCTCGGCTACGGGTTCCACCCCGCCAACCCCGTCCAGCGGGCGACGCAGGCCGTCGTCGCGTCACGGCCGGGTGCGTGGGTCTTCGCCCGGGTGCTCCCCACCGTCGACGACTGGATCGGGCGGATCAGCCGGGGACGCACGAGCGCGCCCGAGCTCCTGGCCGGCCTGCCCGTCGTCGACGTCACCACCACCGGCCGCCGCTCCGGACGGCGGCGCACCACCCATCTCATCGCCGTCCCGCACCGCGACACCCTGGCGCTGGTCGGGACGAACTTCGGCCAGCCGGCCACGCCCGACTGGGTCCTCAACCTGGAGGCCGACCCGCGGGCCACCGTGACCTACCGCCACCGCTCCGTGGAGGTCGTCGCGCGTCCGGCCGGCGACGACGAGGTCGAGCAGGTCATGGCCAACGCGGCACCGCTCTACCGCGGTTACGCCGCCTACCGCCGGCGCATCGGCGACCGCCGGCGACTGCGGGTCTTCGTCCTCGCGCCCGCCTGAGCCCCGCGGCGGGGTGGGTCACCGCGCGCCCGGCCGGGTAGCCGGGCGGCATGGACCTGCTCTCCCTGCCCCGTGCCGCCACCGCGTCCGCGCTCGCCCTGGGGACAGCGCTGCGCGGCGCCCGGGTCTTCCACCCCCGCGGGGAGGCGTTCATGGCGACCGTCGAGACCGAGGGCGGCGGTGCCTGGGGCGCCCGGCTCCTCGACGAGGCGGGCCGCCACGACGTCGTCGTCCGCCGCTCGCGCGGGGCCGGGCTGCCCGAGCCGCTGCCCGACGTCGTCGGCCTCGCCGTCCGCTTCGACGGGCTGGGCCGGGCCGGCGGCCCGCTCGACGTGCTGGTCAACACCGCCGGCGGCCCGCCCGGACTGCGCCACCTGTTCCTGCCCGCGCCGCTGGGCCGGACGTTCTCCTCCGTGCTGCCCTACCGCACCGGCAGCGGCCGGCTGGTCCTGCTCGGGGCGCGCGACGACGGGACCGGCACCGGGT
The DNA here is from genome assembly GCF_054050235.1 of Geodermatophilus sp. SYSU D00696. Taxonomy (NCBI): domain Bacteria; kingdom Bacillati; phylum Actinomycetota; class Actinomycetes; order Geodermatophilales; family Geodermatophilaceae; genus Geodermatophilus; species Geodermatophilus sp. SYSU D00696. The sequence goes on from NZ_JBJGYY010000037.1 coordinate 15,008, forward strand.
GGGAGCTCCTCGCCGCGACGCTCACCGGCGGCTGGGCACGGTGGGGGCACCTCACCCCGGGACCGGCGGTGTCCGGCGACCGGGCCGAGCACCTGCGCTTCGCGCCGACCCTGGGCGCCGACGACCTGCAGCCGGTCGCGCTCTTCCGCTCCGTGCGCGACCGGTCCTACCGGGAGAGCCAGGCGCTGCGCCCCTGAGATCGCCGCGCGAAGGCCGGCCCGAGGCTCAGCCGAGCGTGCCGCGCTCGGTGACCTGGCCGACGGCGTCCCGACGATGCTGCTCGACTCACCGCGGAGGACGAGGGTCCGTTCGGCGGAGCGCCCAGCCGCCCTCCGGGTGGAGGACGCCGCCGGTCTCCTCCTCGATCCCCTCCATCTGGTCGATCGGCATCCGCCGCCAGACCGAGTTCCTGGTCGGAGTGCTCATGGGTTTCCTCGTCTCCCGGGGCCCCGGCGGGGCACGGTGCGGGTTCCCGACGGGACTCCTCGCCCGTCGGCGCTCCCGCAGGGCGAGGGCCTCGCGTCCGCCGTCCGGTCCGGGTGCCCGGCGGTGCGCCGGGGACTACGCTCGCCGCCACCCTGGTGAGGACGGGAGCCCGCGATGGACGCCGGCGTCGACACCCTGCAGAAGGCACTGCAGATCAACCTCGACCCCCGCTGGTACGGCACGATCGCGGAGATCGGTGCCGGCCAGGAGGTCGCCCGGTGGTTCTTCCGGGCCGGCGGCGCGGCCGGCACCGTGGCCAAGACGATGTCGGCGTACGACATGGCGGTCAGTGACGCCGTCTACGGCAAGAGCGAGCGCTACGTCTCCAAGGGACGCCTGCAGGCGATGCTGGACCACGAGTTCCAGCTCAACCTCGACCGCCTGGGGGACCAGCGCGGCGACGACACCGCCTTCTTCGCCTTCGCCGACACGGTCGTGGCGCGCAGCTACCGGGGCGGGAACGAGTGCCACGGCTGGATGGGCGTGAAGTTCCAGTCCCACCCCCGCGACGAGCCCAGCCAGGTCGTCGTCCACGTGCGGATGCTCGACGACGAGGCGCCCCAGCAGCAGGAGGCGCTGGGCGTGGTGGGCGTGAACCTGCTGCACGCGGCGTTCTTCCACCACCACGAGCCCGAGCGCCTGGTCGAGAGCCTCCTCGACCAGCTCACCACCGGCCGGATCGAGATCGACATGATCGAGCTGTCCGGGATCGAGTTCCGGACGGTCGACAACCGGGTCATGGCGCTCAAGCTCGTGCAGGTCGGGCTCAGCGGGGCGGCGATGTTCGGCCCCGACCGGCGGGTGCTGCAGCCCAGCGAGGTGCTGCGCAAGAAGGCGATCCTGGTCGAGCGGGGCAGCTTCCGCCCGCCCACGGTGGTCAACATCGACATGCTGGAGGCGGCCCGGGCCGAGTTCGAGGCCGACCCCGCGGTCGCCGGACGCGACGTCCTGCTGCTCACCGAGCTGACGATGGCCAACCTGCGCGCCGGCGGTGATGTCGTCGACCGCCGTGACTTCCTCGCCCGCGCCGACCTGCTGGCCGCCTGCGGGATGACGGTGCTCATCTCCGACTACGTGGCCTACCACCGGCTCGCCGCCTACCTCGCCTGGCGCACCGACGGCCGGATCGGCATGGTCATGGGCCTGCCGAGCCTGCTGGACCTCTTCGACGAGGCCAGCCACGCCGACCTGCCGGGCGGCATCCTGGAGAGCTTCGGCCGCCTGTTCAAGAACGAGCTCCGGCTGTTCGTCTACCCGATGCTCCGCGACGGCGAGGTCACCACGGTCGAGACCGTCTCGATCGGCGGGCAGCTGCAGCCGCTCTACGACTACCTGGCGCAGCGGGGCAGCTTCGTGCACCTGGACCGGTACAAGCCCGAGTACCTGCCGATCCTCAGCCGGGACGTGCTCAAGCGGATCCCCACCGACGACGAGGGCTGGGAGTCGATGGTCCCGCCGGAGGTCTGCGAGGTCATCAAGCAGCGCGGCTTCTTCGGCTACCGGCGCGACCGCTGACCACGCGGCGGGGACCGGTCAGCGGGCAACGGCGGTCCGCTGCCACTCCCGCGGGCTGGTGCCGTAGGCGCGGCGGAACCGCCGGGCGAAGTGGCTGGGGTCGGCGAAGCCGCAGGACCGTGCGGTGGCGGCGATCGACCGCTGCCGCCCGGCGGGCGAGGCCAGCCGGGTCCGCGCGGCCTCCAGCCGCTGGGCGATCACCTCCTGCTCGAGGCTGACTCCGGCCGCGGCGAGGGCCTTGTACAGGTGGCGGACCGAGACCCCGTGCGCGCGGGCGACGGCGTCCGGCGTGAGGTCGGGGTCGGTCGAGTAGCGGGCGACGTGCGCCCGGACCCGGGTCACCAGGGGGTCCTCCGGCGCCGGGGGGTCGGGCCGGTCGTCGCCGGCGGCGGACAGGACGAGCGCGCGCACCAGCTCGACGGTCGCGCCGCCGAGGGCCGCCGCGCCGGGGTCGGCCGACAGCCCGGCCGCGTCGTCGGCGAGCCACTGCAGGTGCGCGCGCACCAGCCCGTGCAGTGCGCTGGTGCGCAGCCGGGGGGCCGCGCGGCGGACGACGTCGACGGGCAGGCCGAGCCGGTCGAGGGGGACCAGCAGCGCGCCGGACCGCCCGCCGGTGACCCGGGCGGACCCGGCGGGCGTGGCCGGGTCGACCAGCTCCAGGTCACCGCCCTCGACCGGCGTCCCGTGCCCGGGCCGGCCGGACCCGTCCGGGGCGCGGTGCGGGAAGACCAGGGCGACCAGGGAGGTGCCGTCTCGCGCCTCGTGCGGCCGGCCGCGGACCGGGCCCGGGCGGGTCGCGCCGGTGGTCAGCAGCACCGTCGTCCCGAAGGGGAACGCCTGCAGCCTCCCCGGCACCGCCGCGGGCTCCCCGCGGTGCCCGGCGCGGGGCAGCGGGATGGTCTCGGAGAGCAGCATCGCCGTCCCTGGGCGTCGCGCAGCTGACGTCCCCCGTGGACGCCGCCGAGCCTGGCAGAGGCCCGCGGTGATCGGAACCCGCCCGGGGATGCGGGCAGGGACCGGAGTCGTGCACGCAGGGACCCGTCACCGGCCGGGCCCGCTGCCAGGCTCCCCGCTGACCGGCCACCATCCCGAGGGAGCGACCGTGACCACGCCGACCGCACCGGACACCATCGTCCTGATCCACGGCTTCTGGGTGACCCCGCGCAGCTGGGAGAACTGGAAGACCCACTACGAGCAGCGCGGGTTCCGCGTCCTCACCCCCGGCTACCCCGGCTTCGAGGTCGAGGTGGAGGCGCTCAACGCCGACCCGACGCCGATCGCCGAGCTCACCCTGCCGGCGATCGTCGAGCACCTGGCCGCCGTCGTCCGCGGGGTGGAGCGGCCGCCGGTCCTGATCGGCCACTCCGCCGGCGGCACGCTCACCCAGCTGCTGCTCGACCGCGGTCTGGGTGCCGTGGGGGTGGCGCTGAACTCGGCGCCGACCGAGGGGGTGAAGCTGCTGCCGCTGTCGCAGCTGCGCTCCACCTGGACGGTGTTCAAGAACCCGGCCAACCGGCACCGCGCCGTCGGGCTCACCGAGGAGCAGTGGCACTACGCGTTCACGAACACCTTCTCCGAGGAGGAGTCGCGGGCGCTCTACCGGCGCTACCACGTCCCGGCGTCCGGCCGGATCCTGTGGAACTCCGTGCTCGCCAACCTCATGCCCGGCCCGCAGGACGCGCACGTCGACTACGCCAACCCGGCCCGGCCGCCGCTGCTGTTCGGCTCCGGCGGGGAGGACCACATCATGCCGCCGGCCATCCAGCGCTCGAACGCCCGGCACTACCGCGGTGACACGGTGACCGAGGTGCGCGACTACCCGGGCTACGCCCACCTGCTGCCGGCCCAGGAGGGGTGGGAGCGGATCGCCGACGAGGTCCTCGACTGGGCGCTGGCGCACGCCACGGGTCCGCGGCCGGAGGTGGCCGGCGCCCAGTGACGGGACCGGCGCGGTGGTCCTGCTGGCCGCGCGGGCCGATCCCGTCGATCATGGCGGGATGACGGTGATCGCACTGCCGAAGCCGGGTCGGTGGGTCTGGGACGCGCGGGACCGCAGCCGCGCCCTGCGCGTCTCCACCCACCCGGAGCAGGGCCTGCTCAACCTGAGCGTCTGGCGCGACGACCTCTGCGTCGGCACCGTCAAGCTGCGGCCGGAGGAGGTCTCCGGCCTGGTGGCCGCGCTGTCGGACGGGCTGGCCCGGCTGGCGGCCCGGCCGGCGGAGCCCCCGCGGGAGGGCGACGTCGTCGCCGACGTCGTCGCCCTCGAGACCCGGCTGGCCGCCGTCGAGTCGCGGCTGCCCGCCCGCCCGCGCGCCACGCGGCTCGTGCGCTCCCTGGTCGGCCATGCCCAGGACCGCCTCTCGGGTCTGCTCCGCGGCTGACGCGGCCGCCCACGGACGCTCGTACATTGGCGAGGATGAGCGTCGCCCCCGCCCTGACCGTCACCCTGCACGACCGGTTCGCCCGCGAGCTGCCGGAGATGGCGGTCGCCTGGCAGGCGGCGGAGGTGCCCGATCCGCGGCTGCTGGTGCTCGACGAGGACCTCGCCGCCGAGCTCGGTCTCGACCCCGCCGCGCTGCGCGGTCCCGAGGGGATCGGCCTGCTCACCGGCACCGCCGTCCCCGAGGGTGCGCACCCGGTGGCGCAGGCCTACGCCGGCCACCAGTTCGGCTACTACAACCCGCGCCTGGGGGACGGGCGGGCGCTGCTCCTCGGCGAGCTCGTCGACACCGCGGGCCGGCTGCACGACCTGCACCTCAAGGGCTCGGGGCGCACGCCGTTCTCCCGCGGCGGCGACGGGCTGGCCGCCGTCGGGCCGATGCTGCGCGAGTACGTCGTCAGCCGGGCGATGCACGCTCTCGGCATCCCGACCACCCGCTCGCTCGCCGTCGTCGCGATCGGACGGCCCGTCCGCCGGGAGACGCTGCTGCCCGGCGCCGTCCTGGCCCGGGTGGCCGCCAGCCACCTGCGGGTGGGCAGCTTCCAGTACGCCCGGGCCACCGGCGACGACGGCCTGCTCCGCCGCCTGGCCGACGTGGCGATCAGCCGGCACCACCCCGCCTGCGCCGACGCCGGCAACCGGTACCTCGCGCTGTTCGAGGCCGTCGTCGCGGCGCAGGCCTCCCTGGTGGCGCGGTGGATGCTCGTGGGGTTCGTGCACGGCGTCATGAACACCGACAACATGACGATCTCCGGCGAGACGATCGACTTCGGGCCGTGCGCGTTCATGGAGGGCTACGACCCGAACGCCTGGTACAGCTCCGTCGACCAGGGCGGGCGCTACCGCTTCGGCAACCAGCCGCTCGCGGCCGAGTGGGACCTCGCCCGGCTGGCCGAGGCGATGCTGCCGCTGTTCGCCGACGACCAGGAGCAGGCCGTCGCGCTCGCCGTCGAGGCGCTGCACCGGTTCCGCCCCGCCTACGACGCCGCCCTCGCGGCCGGCTGGCGGGCCAAGCTCGGCCTGCCCGAGGGGCTCGACGACGCCGTCGCCACCGCGCTGGTCGACGACCTGCTCGACCTGCTGCAGACGCACCGCGTCGACCTGACCGGCTTCGCGCGGCGGCTGTCCGCGGCCGCCCGCGGCGACGCCGAGCCGGCGCGCGGCCTGGTGCTCGACCTCGCCGCGGTCGACGCGTGGCTCGAGCGGTGGCGGGCGGTGGGGCCCGACGCCGACGCGATGGACCGGGTCAACCCCGTCTACGTCCCGCGCAACCACCTCGTCGAGGAGGCGCTGGACGCCGCGACCGCCGGTGACATCGGCCCGGTCGAGCGGCTGGTCGAGGTGGTCGGCCGTCCGTTCGAGGAGCGCCCCGGTCTGGAGCGCTACGCCGAGCCCGGCCCCGGCGGCCCGTACGTCACCTTCTGCGGCACCTGACCGCTCGCGGCGTCGAGGGCGGCGCGCACCCAGGCGAGCGCGGCGTCGTGGTCGGCGAAGGTCCGCTGGGGGTACCCCGGCCCGTGGCCCTCGTCCTGCCCGTCGCGGGTGAGCGAGCGGTAGCGGCGCTCGTCGAACACGTCGGCCCACGCGGCGATCGCCGGGACGTGCGCGGGCAGCTCCTCCGCGGCCCAGCGCTCCAGCGCCGCGCGGCCCTCCGCGGTGGGGGCGCCGAGCCGCCGCCGGTCGAGCACCACGCCGACGCGTCCGCCGGCGGAGCGCAGCGCGCCCGCGACCAGGTCGACGTCGGCCGCCGTCAGCCGCCCGACGAGGGCCAGGTGCAGCACCGCGCCGTCCCAGGTGGCCGACGAGGTGTCCGGCTCAGGCACCGGTGAACTCCGCGAAGCGGGCCGGCGCCTGGTCGGTCGTGGCCGGCTCGCCCTCGCCGAGCAGCGCGGCGCGCAGGTCGTCGAGCACCCAGCCCACGGAGAAGGCCGACGCCGACAGCCACGTCTCGCCGCTGACCTCGTGCACCGCGCCGGCCTGCACCGCCCGCAGCCCCGGCCACAGCGGCGACCCGGTGAGGCCGTCGGTGAGGTACGGGCCGCCGGAGAGGAGGAAGAGCGCGTCGCCGTCGTGGTCGGGCAGGGTCTCGGCGGTGAAGGTGACGAACGGGCTGGCCGGGTCGCCCGGCTGCTCCTGCGCGGGCGGGCGGGCCAGGCCCACCCCGGTCAGCACCGAGCCGACGGCGGTGGCGGCGGGCGGGGAGAAGAAGCCGCCGTTGTCGCCGACGACGGAGGTCACCGAGCCCGCCAGCCCGGCCGCGTCGAGGTCGGCGGCGAGGTCGGCCGTGGCCTCCTGCAGTCCCTCCCGGATCTGCGCGGCCTCGTCCTCGCGGCCCAGCGCCTCGGCGACGGTGGACAGCTGCTCGTCCCAGCCGGCGGTGTAGTCGACCACCGTGGTGGGGGCGATGGCGTCGAGCTGCGACTCGACCGAGGCCGTCGTCGGGATGGAGACGCCGATGACCACGTCCGGGGAGGCGGCGGCCACCGCCTCGAGGTCGAGCTCGGACCCGTAGGGCCGGGTGTCGAGGCCGACGTCGTCGAACACCGCCGACGTCGACTCGTACTCGAAGACCTCCAGCACGAGGTCGGGTTCCACGCCGAGGGTGAGTGCGTGCATCGCGGCGAAGTCGTCGAGGGCGAGCACGACCTGGTCGTCGGTCGCCGATCCGCTCGCGGCTCCGGAGGAGGCGGAGGCGTCGGGCTCGGAGCTGCACGCGGCGAGGACCAGGAGGCCGGCGGCGCAGCCGGCGGTGCGGGTACGGAGGGGCACCGGCTAGTCATAGGTGAGGGAAGGCTTGCCTCACAAGTGCCGTCGCCGGTCGGCCGGGGACGTTCTCGATCCGCTACCCGGCCGTCCTCCGGCCACCGGCGGGTCCACGGCGGCTGTTCGCGGCGTCCTCCGGGACCTACGCTCGGGCGGCCGGACACCGGCGGAAGGGGCGCTGACCATGCATCGGATCCCGGACTCGCTGCCGGTGCTCAGCCGGGGCAGGCACCGCAGCCCCGAGCGCGGCGCCTGCTTCCTCGAGTACACCTCGCTGCTGGCCGGCGAGCCGTTCAGCGACGCGCCGCGGTGCGTCGACGGCGAGCTGGCCGCGGTCCTGCGCCACGCCAACGACGTGCTCTCCGCCGCCGACCGGCCGCGCCTGCTGCCCCTGCTGGGCCGCGCCATCGGCCTCGTCTCCGCCGACGCCGGGCGGCTGCGGCGCGACGTCGCCCGGCGGGTCGTGGCCGACGTCGGCGCCCCGCTGTCGCCCGAGGAGCGGCGGTGGGCGGACGCCGGGGCCGTGGACCGGCTGTTCTGGTCGCTCATGCACGAGCCGGCGCCGGTGAGCACGTCGGCGGCGTGGGTCACCCGGTTGCTGGAGCGGCTCGACCTGCTGCACGGCTGCTACGAGGCGGCGCTGGCGGCTCCGGTGGGGGCCGGACCCCGCGGGTGAGCGCGCCGCGCGCCGTCGTCCGCGTGCGCGGTGAGGCCACCGCCGACCACCCGCCCGAGGTCGCGGTCCTCGCGGTGTCGGCGAGCGCGGTGTCCCCGGACAGCCGCCAGACGGCGCTCGACGAGGCGTCGCGGGTGGCCGCGCGGCTGCGCGAGGCGCTCGCGGCCGCCGACGGGGTGCGCCGGGTGGTGCTGTCCCGGGTGGCGGTGCACGAGCGGTTCGCCTGGGACCCCGGCGCCGGTCGGCACCAGCCGGCCGGGTGGGAGGCGACCGTGGCCGGCTCGGTGCACGCCGACGCCGCCGCCGCGGAGGCGCTGGCCGAGGTCGTCGCGGCCGCCGGTGCCGGCATCGGCGGCGTCGGGTGGGAGCTCGACGACCCGGCCGTGGCCCGCCGGGCGGTCCGCCGCGCCGCCGTCGACGCCGCCCGGGAGGCCGCCACCGACCTCGCCGACGCCGTCGGCCGGGGACTCGGCCCGCTGCTCGAGCTGGCCGACGCCGGGCTGTCGTCGGCCGCGGTCCCCGAGGCGATGGCCGTCGTGGCGCGGGGCTCCGCGGAGGCCGGGCCGGGCCTGCAGCTCGACCCGCGGGACGTGACGGTGTCGGCCGTCGTCGAGGCCACCTACGCGCTGGACGACTGAGCCGGGCGTGCCATGATCGGTGCGGTCGGCGCCGGCCCCCGTCCGGGGACACCCGCCGGCCCCGACCCGCGACGCGCGCCGCGGGACCCCACGCCGGCCCGGCAGCCCACTGCCGGCACCCCGCGGGGCCCGCGAGGCGCTCGCGCGAGGACGCCATGACCGCTCCCACCACCCGCCCGCCCTCGCCCTGGCCGGGCTCCCGGCACGAGACCGTGCACCGCTGGCAGCTCGACGACGTCGCCTCGCTGGCCGACGTGGCTCCGCGGCTGGCCGCGCTGGCCGCCGAGCTGCGGGCCGCCCACGCCGCCGGCTGGACCCTGGCGCAGCCGCTGCGCGACGGCCACCTGCTCGCCACCCGGCCGTCCCGCCGCGAACGGGCCCGGGGCGCCGCTGCCGTCCCACCCGGGACCGGGGAGGCCCCGCCGCTGACGGGCCGGCGGGTCCGTCTCGTCGACGAGCCGCCGGTGCCCGGGGACGAGGTGCTCGACCTCGCGGCGGTCCCGCGCACGCCGGTGCTGTCCTGGACCGGTGGGGGACCGCACCAGCTCGCCGGTCCCGCCGTCGGGGCGGAGGTGCTCGCGGAGCTGGGACACCAGGTGTCCGCGGACCAGGCCGGACTGCGGCGATGGGCCCTGGTGCCCGCCCGGGTCGGCCCCGGGCTCGACCTCGTGGCCGAGCGTGGCGCCCTGCGGGTGCACGCGGTGGTCGACGGCGCACTGGTCCGCACGGTCGAGGCGCTGACCTTCCGGCACGCGGCCGACCGGGCGGCCACGCTGGCCGACGCCGCCGCGGCCTACGAGCGGCTGGCCCGGGTCGCCGAGGCCATGGCCGCCGCCGGTGGGCGGTTGACCGAGTGCGACGACGGTCTGCTCGTCGTCCGGTACGGCCGCTGAGCCGGCCCGCGGCGCGGACTCGCAGGCGGTTCTCGCGTCGGCCGGCGGTCCCTCTGCCGGCTCCTTCCGCAATCTGCGGTCGCGATCGAGCCGGCAGAGTGCGGAATGAGCCGGCACAGCGCTGTCACAGGCGGGTGGGGTCCACCTCGACGGCGACAGTGACGAGGTCGCCGTCGTCCTTGCCGCGGCGCACGCGCGCCGGGACGGGCAGCAGCCAGCCGGCCTCCCGGTCGCGCCACACGCTGGTCGACCAGGTCCGCCCGTCGACCGTGGCGGTCACCGGGACCCGGCCGAACGCGCCGGCGTGGTCGGGGGCGTGCTCGGGCGGCACTGGGGCGAAGACCCAGCCGGCCGCACCGGGCCAGCGCACAAGCGTCGCGTCGAAGGGCACGGGCGCAGCCTGCCGCAGGGGGACGACACGGCGGTGCACAGCAGTGACGCCGTGATCGCCCGCCACACCGTCGCCTCGCGCGGCCGACGGCGAGCCGACGCCCGTCGCGGACACCGCGAGCGCGCCGGCGGCCACGGCGAGAGGCCAGCGGGAGGTCCCCGGCACGCGGCGCGCCACGTATCTGGTCGCGGGGAGGGGATCGGTCGATCCTGCCCGGCCTTAAGGGAAGCCGCACGGTGGACTTCCCCCGTGGGGGTGCCTCCGCGGCGGGGAGGGGCGGGCCGCCGGCGCGGCTGTGTCACCGTGCTGGCCGTGCCCGCTCCCCGCCGTCGGACCGCCCGGTGACCGCCCCCGTGGAGGTCGCCGCGCTGGCCGTCGCGGGCCTCGCCGGCGCGGCGACCGGTCACCTGGTCGACCGTGCGGCCGCCCGCTTCCCGTGGCCGCGGCCGGCGACCGTCGGCGCGGTCCTCGGCGGGCGCGGGGGAGCGGCCCCCCGGGGCCTGCTGGAGGTGGCGACGGCGGCGCTGTTCGTGCTCGCCGCGCTGCGCTTCGGGCCGACGGCGGAGCTGGCGGCCTGGCTCTGGCTGGCTGCCGCCGGGGTTCTGCTCGGCGTCATCGACCTGCGCGAGCGGCTGCTGCCCAACCGGGTGGTCCTGCCGACGCTGGTCACCGGCGCGGTCCTGCTCACCGGTGCCGCTGCGCTCGAGGGGGAGTGGCCGGCGCTGCTGCGGGCGCTGCTGGCCTCCGCCGCGGTGTTCGGCGTCCTGCTGGCGATGGCGCTCGTCTCGCCGGCCGGCATGGGGATGGGGGACGTCAAGCTGGGTGCCGTCCTCGGGCTGTACCTCGGGTGGCTGGGTTGGCCGCACGTGGTCGTCGGCCTCTTCGCCGGGTTCCTCATCCAGGCGGTGCTGGCCCTCGGGCTGCTGGCGGCCCGTCGCATCGGCCTGCGCGCCGAGTTGCCCTTCGGCCCCGCCCTGCTCGTCGGGGCCGCGCTCGTGGCCGGGGCTCCAGCGCTGCTGTCCTGAGCACCCCCCCGCACCGCTGCACTGAAGGGGCCGCGACCGGTCACGGCGCGTGACACCGGCCCGTCCGGCTGCCCCGTCAGGAGGACCGGCGTCGCCCGATCCGGTGGAAGGTGCTCAAGCCGGCGTTTCTGCGGACCGACACCCCTGGTGTCCGCCGCGACGCCGGGTCGACCGACCCCGGCCGGACGGCACCGTCCCTCCAGGGAGTCCCCGTGCAGAACCCGTTCGCCGCCCTCGCCACCCTGCTCTCCTTCGCCCAGGACCGCGTCCGCCGCGAGGAGAAGGGCGCCACCGCCGTCGAGTACGGCCTGATGGTCGGCCTGATCGCGATCGCCATCATCGCCGCCGTCATGCTCCTCGAGGACCAGCTCTCGGCGCTGTTCACCGAGATCGGCGGCGAGCTGGAGAACGCCGGCGAGTGATCCCGGCTCCACCCACGGCGCAGTGGCCCCGTCCCCCCGGGGCCACTGCGCCGCGCCGTACTCGGTCCCCGAGCACGGCGACGACGACCAGCGGAGGAGGTGGGGGACCGGTGCGCAGTCGAGTGCGCGACGAGCGCGGCGCGAGTGTCGTGGAGTTCGCGCTGATCCTGCCGGTGCTGCTCGTCCTGGTGCTCGGCATCGCCGAGTTCGGGCACGCGTTCCAGGTGCAGGGCACCCTGACCGCCGCCGCCCGTGAGGGCGCGCGGGCCATGGCCCTGCAGAACGACCCGGCCGCGGCCCGCAACGCCGTCCGCGCCGCCGCCCCGACCCTCGACCCTGCCATCACCAACGGCCAGATCACCGTCACGCCGGCCGCGTGCCCTCCCACGGGGACGGCGAACGTGCGCGTGACCGTCGACTACCCGATGCCGTTCCTCACCGACTTCTTCGGCGCGAGCATCGACCTGACCGGGACGGGGGTCATGCGGTGCAACGGCTGACGAAGGACCCCTCCGCCCCCCGCCACTCGCAGGCTCGCAGCGGGGCCCTGCGGAGGGGCCGTTCCAGCACCTCACCTGCCCCCCGCGACTCGCAGGCTCGCAGCGGGGCCCTGCGGAGGGGCCGTTCCAGCACCTCACCTGCCCCCCGCGACTCGCAGGCTCGCAGCGGGGCCCTGCGGAGGGGCCGTTCCAGCACCTCACCTGCCCCCCGGCGCTCCCTCCTCCGCCGGCGCATGGCCGGCGAGCACGGCGCCTCGGCGGTGCTCCTGGTGCTGCTCCTCGTGCCGATGCTCGGCTTCACCGCCATCGCCGTCGACGTCGGCGCCCTCTACGCGGAGCGGGCCCGGCTCCAGGTCGCCGCCGACGCCGCCGCGCTCGCCGTCGCGGCCGACTGCGCCAAGGGCGCCTGCGGCGACATGCAGGCCACCGCCCAGGCCATGGTCGACGCCAACCTCGGCGACGCCACCGCCGATCCGCCGGTCCTGGCGTCGAACCCGAACCGGGTCACCGTCGCCGGGCGGGCGCCGCAGGAGCACTGGTTCGCTCCCGTGATCGGCCACGACGCGACCGAGGTCTCGGCCACCGCCACCGTGGCGTGGGGCGGTCCCAGCCGCGGCACCGCCGTCCTGCCGCTGACCTTCAGCTGGTGCGAGTTCAGCCAGCAGACCGGCGGCGGGCTGCCCTCGGGCACCACGGCGCGCACCATCTACCTGACCAAGTCCTCGGACACGCCCGAGGACTGCACCGGGCCGTCGGACAACTTCGTGCCCGGCGGCTTCGGCTACCTGGTCAGCGACCCGGGCCGGTGCCGCGCCTCCAGCGCCGTCGACGAGCGCTCGTACTCCTCGACGGGCAACACGCCGCCGTCGGGGTGCTCGCCCCAGGACTTCTCCGCCTGGCTGGGGCGGACCGTGCTGCTGCCGATCTTCGACGAGTACGGCGGCACCGGCAGCAACGCCTGGTACCGGGTCTACGGCTACGCCGCCTTCCGGCTGACCGGGTTCCACCTGGGCGGCCAGTTCAGCACCGACCCGAAGCCGTGCGGCGGCAGCGACCGCTGCGTCACCGGCTACTTCACCCGCTTCGTCGAGCTCGGCGAGGCCTTCCACTACGACTCCGAGGCCCCGCAGATGGGTGCCTGGGTCCTCCGACTCGTCCGATAGGGGCTCCTCGTGAGACGACGACTGCTCGCCGCCCTCGTGGCACTGCTCCTCGCCGGGACCGGCGCGGTGGTGCTGCTGGCCTACGTGCGCGGCGCCGACGCCCGTGCCCTCGCCGGGGTGCGGACCGTGGACGTCCTGGTGGTGGACCAGCCGGTCCCCGAGGGGACGCCGGCCGAGGACCTCCCCGACCTGGTCCGCACCGAGCGGCTCCCGGCCAAGGCCGCCGTCGAGGGCGGGGTCACCGACCTCGACCAGCTCGCCGGGCAGGTGGCCACCGCCGACCTGCAGCCGGGCGAGCAACTGCTGGCCACCCGCTTCGCCGCCCCCGAGGACCTCGCCGTGCCCGGCACCGTGGCCGCGCCCCCGGGGACCTCGGAGGTCAGCGTCCTGCTCGAGCCGCAGCGGGCCGTGGGCGGCCGGCTGGCGGCCGGCGACGAGATCGGCGTCTACGTCTCCATGACCCTGGAGAACGAGGCCGGGAAGACCGTCGGCACCACGCACGCGACCCTGCACGGCGCGCTGGTGACCCAGGTCCAGGGCGCCCCGGCGCCGGTGCCCGACGACACCACCGACACCGCGTCGTCGGGCGGGGCGGCGCCGACCGGCAGCCTGCTGGTGACCGTGGCCGTCCCGGCGCGCGACGCCGAGCTGGTCGTCTTCGGCATGGAGCACGGGACCGTGTGGCTCGCGCTGGAGCCCGAGGGCGCCGACCGCAGCGGCACGAAGATCGTCACCCAGGGCAACGTGTACGGCGACCTCTCCGCCCTGGGCAACGTCTACGGGGAGTCCAAGTGAGTCGAGTGGTGCTGGGCGCGGCGGGCGAGGAGCTCGTCCTGCGCGTCAAGGAGGCGGCCGACGGCGACGTGCACGTGCTGCCGCCGGGCCGGCTGCCCGCCGACCCCGCGCGGCTGTTCGAGCAGCTGGTCGACGGCGAGCTGCCCGACGTCCTGCTGATCGGACCAGACGCGGTGTTGCAGGAGGCGTTCGGCCTGGCCGCGCGCCTGGACGTGCAGTGCCCGGGCATCAGCGTCGTCCTGGTCGCCGACCCGACGCCGGAGACCTGGCAGGAGGCCATGCGCGCCGGCATCCGCGACCTGCTGGCGCCGACCGCCGACCCCGCCGAGATCCGCGCCGCGGTCGAGCGGGCCGGGTCGGCCGCAGCCGGACGGCGGCGGGTGCTGCGGCCGGTCGAGGAGACCGCCCGCTACACCGGCCGGGTCATCACCGTGGCCTCGCCCAAGGGCGGCGTCGGCAAGACGACCGTGGCCTCCAACCTGGCGATCGGGCTCACCGAGACCGCGCCCCAGTCGACCGTGCTCGTCGACCTCGACGTGCAGTTCGGCGACGTCGCCTCGGCGCTGGGCCTGGTGCCCGAGTACGCGCTGCCCGACGTCGCCCACGGCCCGGCGGCCGAGGACACGATGGTCCTCAAGACCTTCCTCACCCAGCACCCCAGCGGCCTCTACGCCGTCTGCGGCGCGGACTCGCCGGCCGCGGGCGACAGCGTGACCGCCGCCGACGTCACCCGCCTGCTCGCATCGCTGGCCCGCGAGTTCCGCTACGTCGTCGTCGACACCGCGCCGGGCCTGTCGGAGCAGACCCTCGCGGCGCTGGACCGGGCCACCGACGTCGTCATGCTCAGCAGCATGGACGTCCCCGGCGTCCGCGGGCTGCGCAAGGAGCTCGACGTGCTGGGCGAGCTGTGCATGATCCCCGCCGGCCGGCACGTGGTGATGAACTTCGCCGAGGCCAAGGGCGGCCTGTCGGTGCGCGACGTGGAGACCGCGATCGGCACCGGGGTGGACGTCGTCGTCCCGCGCTCGGCCGCGGTGCCGGCGTCGACCAACCAGGGCGTGCCGATCCTCGCCGCCGGCCGCCGGGACCCCGCCGCCAAGGAGCTGCGCCGGCTGGTCGCCCGGTTCGCCGCGACGCCGATCGTGCGCCCGGGCCGGTACCGCGCCAAGCACCGGGCGGCGTCGTGAACCTCGCCTCCCGGCTGGCCGCGGCGCAGGGACGGCACTCGGCGCCCGAGGCCCCGGCCGCCCCCTCCGCCGTCCCGCCGCCGCGGCCGGTGTCCCGGCCGGCCGCCCCGGTCGCGGCGCCGCCCACCGACGCGCTCACCCGGCTCAAGGACCGGGTGGCCAAGGCGCTGTTCGAGCGCATGGGCAGCCGGATGAACGACCCGTCGCTGTCGGAGGACCAGCTGCGCACGATCGTGCTCGGCGAGCTCGACGAGGTGGTCGAGGAGGAGCGGGTCCCGCTCTCGGCCGAGGAGCGGGCGCGGCTGACCGCGGAGCTGGCCGACGACGTGCTCGGCTACGGCCCGCTGCAGCGGCTGCTCGACGACCCGAGTGTCACCGAGATCATGTGCAACGGCCCCGACGCGGTCTACGTCGAGCAGGGCGGCAAGCTGGTCCGCTCCGGGGCGCGCTTCACCTCCGAGGAGCACCTGCGCCGGGTGATCGACCGGATCGTCTCGAAGGTGGGCCGCCGGATCGACGAGTCCTCGCCGATGGTCGACGCCCGCCTCGCCGACGGGTCCCGCGTCAACGCGATCATCCCGCCGCTGGCCTTCTCCGGCTCGACGCTGACCATCCGCAAGTTCGCCAAGGACCCCTTCGGCGTCGAGGACCTCATCGGCTTCGGGACCCTCTCGCCGGAGATGGCCGAGCTGCTGCACGCCTGCGTCGAGGCCCGGCTGAACATCATCGTCTCGGGCGGCACGGGCACCGGGAAGACCACGCTGCTCAACGTCCTCTCCTCGTTCATCCCCGAGGGCGAGCGGATCGTCACCATCGAGGACGCCGTGGAGCTGCAGCTGCAGCAGGAGCACGTCGTCCGGCTGGAGTCGCGGCCGCCGAACATCGAGGGCCGGGGCGCCATCACCATCCGCGACCTGGTCCGCAACTCGCTGCGGATGCGGCCCGACCGGATCGTGGTCGGTGAGTGCCGCGGCGGGGAGAGCCTCGACATGCTGCAGGCGATGAACACCGGTCACGACGGCTCGCTGTCGACCGTGCACGCCAACTCGCCGCGGGACGCGATCGCCCGGCTGGAGACCCTCGTGCTCATGGCCGGCATGGACCTGCCGCTGCGGGCGATCCGGGAGCAGATCGCCTCCGCCGTCGACGTCGTCGTCCAGCTGACCCGGCTGCGCGACGGCACCCGTCGGGTCACCCACGTCACCGAGGTCCAGGGCATGGAGGGGGAGACGGTGACCCTGCAGGACGCGTTCCTCTTCGACTACTCCGCCGGCGTCGACGCCGCCGGCCGGTTCCTCGGCCGGCCGGTGCCCACCGGCGTCCGGCCGCGGTTCACCGACCGCTTCGAGGAGCTCGGCATCCGGGTCTCCCCGCGGGTCTTCGGCACCGTCGAGCCGCGCCGGGGGTGGGCCTGATGTCCCCGCTGCTGTTCGCCGCCGGGCTGCTCGCGGTCACCGCCGCGCTGCTGGTCCTGGCGCTGGCCGTCCTGCCGGCCGGGCCGCGGCGGGTGCCGCTGTCCCGCCTCGACCCCACGGTCGCGCCCCCGGCGTCGGCGCTGGCGGGGGCGTCGGCGGTCGCCGGGGCCGCGGTCGAGCGCGCGCTGGCCCGCCGCGGCCGGGTGGCGGCCGGCACCGCGGCGCTGGAGCGGGCCGGGGTGGCGATGGCGCTGGCCGACGTCGTCCTGCTGGTGGGCCTGGCCGGCCTCGTCCTCGGCGCCCTCGGCTTCCTTGCCGGCGGGGTGCTGCTCGCCGTGCCGCTCGCGGCGCTGGCTCCGCTGAGCGCCAAGGTGGGGCTCGGCCTGCGGCGCCGGCGGCGCCAGGCGGCCTTCGCCGACCAGCTCGACGACTCGCTGCAGCTGATGGCCTCGAGCCTGCGGGCCGGCCACAGCCTGCTGCGCGCGGTGGACTCGGTGGCCACCGAGGCGGCGTCCCCCACGTCGGAGGAGTTCGCCCGCATCGTCAACGAGACCCGGGTGGGCCGCGACCTCGGCGACGCCCTCGAAGAGGTGGCCGAGCGGACCGCCAGTGACGACTTCCGCTGGATCGCACAGGCCATCGCCATCCACCGCGAGGTGGGCGGCAACCTGGCCGAGGTGCTCGACACCGTCGGGCACACGATCCGCGAGCGCAACGCGATCCGCCGCCAGGTCAAGGCGCTGTCGGCCGAGGGCAAGCTGTCGGCGGTCGTGCTGATGGCCCTGCCGTTCGGCATCGTCGCGTTCCTGGCGGTGAGCAACCCGGCGTACCTGTCCGGCTTCACCGAGAGTCTCGCCGGCTACGTGATGATCGGGGTCGCCGCCGCGTTGCTCACCGTGGGCGCGGTGTGGCTCAAGAAGACCGTGACGATCCGGTTCTGATGAGCACCCTCCCGCCTCCCGTGCTCGCGGCCGCGCTGGCCGTCGCCCTCGCCGTCCCGCTGCTGGGCTGGGCCCTGCTGGCCCGGCCGCAGGACGCCGCCGCCCGTGCCCGCGCCAACCTGACCCGGGGCCTGGACCTGCCCGGGGCCGCCGCCGGCCGGTCGCGCCCGCGGCTGCTGCCGCGGCTGGCCAGGGCGCTCACCCCGGCCGGCACGGTGGCCCGGCTCGACCGGCTGGCCGCCGCCGCCGGCCGTCCCGCCGAGTGGCCGGTGCCCCGGCTGGTGGCCGCCAAGCTGGTGCTCGCCGCGGTCGCCGCGGCGCTGGGCCTGGTGGTGGCGACCGCCCGGCCCGGCCCGCTCACCGTGCTGATGGCCGTCGTCGCGACCGGGGTGGCCTACGTCGTCCCCGAGCTGCTGCTCTACAGCCGCGGGCAGGAGCGGCAGCAGGCGATCGGCCTCGAGCTCGCCGACACCCTCGACCAGATGACCATCGCGGTGGAGGCCGGGCTCGGCTTCGAGGCGGCGATGTCGCGGGCCGGGCGCAACGGCCGCGGCCCGCTGGCCGAGGAGCTGATCCGCACGCTGCAGGACATCGGCGTCGGCCAGCCGCGGCGGGAGGCCTACCTGGCGCTGGCCGAGCGGACGGCGGTCCCCGACCTGCGCCGGTTCATCCGCGCGGTGGTCCAGGCCGACGCCTACGGTGTCTCGATCGCCGACGTGCTGCGCACCCAGGCCGCCGAGATGCGGCTCAAGCGCCGGCAGCGGGCCGAGGAGAAGGCGATGCAGATCCCGGTCAAGGTGATCTTCCCGCTGATCGTCTGCATCCTGCCGACGCTGTTCATCGTGCTGCTCGGTCCCGCCGTCATGGACATGGTCGGCGCATTCAGCGGCTGACCCGTGCACTCCCGCGGAAGTGCACGGGTCAGGGCTCAGCCGGTCGAGCGGGGCTGGGCCGGGTTGGTCGGGTCGCCCTGCGACGGCGGGTTCATCGGTGGACCGGAGGTCGCCTGCGACACCTTGGAGCCGGCCGAGGCGTGCACCGGGTCGTCCGCGGCCGCGGACGCCGGGTCACCGCCCGAGGGCTGCGCGCCCTCGTGCAGGGACTCCAGGCGGTTCTCCATGGCCATGACGACCTGCAGTCGGTTCGCGTGGGCCCGCTCGTAGTCGAGCAGCGTCTGCAGGCCGGTCGCGTCCAGCGTGCGGATGCGCGAGATCAGTCCCTCCACCGGCAGGTGGTCGTAGTCGGGCAGCGGCAGCTGGTCGTGCTCGGTCATGGGGAGGCGCCTACCCCTGCCTGCCGGATCCGACACCGTGTGTGGCGGTCGGGCCGGTGGGTAGGCGGCGAGCAGTGCGCGTCCCGCCGAGGACGCCGTTCCGCACACCGATCCCGCACTGAGGAAGTGGTCCCCACCCATGGACGTGTCCTTCCTGGCACCGGTCTTCGAGGCCCCAGGTCCCTTCGCCACTGTCACCGCTGACGTCACCCACGTGACGGAGAACGCCGACACCGAGCTGGACCTCCGCGTCCGGGCGGTCGCCGAGAAGCTCACCGAGCAGGGCGCGCCGGAGGCCGTCGTCGAGGCGGTGCGCAGCCGACTGCTCGAGGGCAACGACGGCGGCGAGGCCGGCACGATCCGCGGCCGCGCGGTGATCGTCGCCTCCGACGGCAGGGTGGTCTTCGACTCCCAGCTCGGCGACGTGCCGCGCCAGGAGCTCGCCGAGTGGTCGCCGCAGCCGGACCTGCTGCCGGTGCTGCGCGCGCTGCCCGGCCGCGTGCCGCACGTCGTGGTCCTCACCGACCGCACCGGTGCCGACCTCACCCTCGCCACCCTCCCCGGCCACGCCGAGGAGGAGGAGACGGTGAAGGGCGACACCTTCCAGATCCGCAAGTTCCAGGGCGGCGGCTGGGCCCACCACCGGTACCAGCACAACGCCGAGAACAAGTGGGTGCACAACGCCGACGACGTCGCCGAGCACATCGCCTCGGTCGTGCGCCGCCTGCACCCCCGCTTCGTCCTGCTCGCCGGTGACATGCGCGCCCGGCAGATCCTCACCGACCGCGCCAGCGGGCTGTGGTCGGACCTGATCGTCTCCATCGACGAGGGCGGCCGGGCCGCCGGCGCCGACCGGGAGCCGGTCGAGCGCAAGGCCGCCGAGCTCGTCGCCGAGCACGAGGCCCGCGACGAGGCCGAGGCCGTGGAGAAGATCAGCTCCGCCGGCGCCCACGGGCTGGCCGTGACCGGCACCGCCAACGTCGTCGAGGCGCTGCGCAAGGCGCAGGTGGAGACGCTCGTGCTCGCCGACCCCGCCGACGACGAGAAGCTGCTCGTGGGCGCCTCGCCGCTCGAGCTCGGCGTCGACCAGGCCGACATGGACGCCCTCGGCGTGCAGGAGGTCCACTCGGTGCCGGCCGAGCGGGCGCTGCTGGCGGCGGCGGTGGCGAGCACGGCCGGCGTCGTCGTCGTGCCGCGCGCGGCCATGCCCGGCGACATCCCGGTGGCGGCGATCCTCCGCTACACCGACGACTCCACCCCCACCCCGCAGTGACGGAGGCCGCAGCCATGTCCGATCCGCACCAGGAGGGCACGCCCGCCGGGACCAGCCCGGCCGACGTCGACCGCCGCGCCGCCATCGCCGAGGTGCTGGGCAAGGAGGTGTGGCCGGCCGACCGGGACACCCTCCTCGCCCGGGCGCAGGAGTCGAACGCCACCGACCGGGTGCTGGCCGACCTGCGCCGGCTGCCGGAGGGCCGGCAGTTCGACAACGTGCAGGACGTGGCCCGGGCGCTCGGCATCGGCACCGAGCAGCAGCGGTTCTGAGGAGGCCTCGTGGTCACCCAGAAGGAACCCAGCCCCGAGGCGCTGGCCAACGTCACCGAGCACAACATCGAGACCCGCGCCGACCTGCTCCCCGAGGAGGCCGAGATGAAGGGCTCGGGCATGGAGGAGGTGGCCGCCGAGGTGATCCTGGCCGAGTCCGAGGAGCGCACCCTGCACCCGGACCCGGACGACGCCCAGGGCGCCCACCGGCAGTCCGCGGAGACGGCGGACCTGCCCTGAGCCGGCCGCACGAGCACCCGGTCCAGCTGCGCTGGTCGGACACCGACGTCTTCGGGCACGTCAACCACGCCCGCGTGCTCGGCCTGCTCGAGGACGCCCGGCTGGCCATGGCCGACCCCGGTCCGGGCGGGGGGATCATCCTCGCCCGGCTGGAGGTCGACTACCTGCGGCAGATCCACTACCGCGCCGGTGAGCACCTGACCGTCGTCGGCACGGTGACCCGGCTGGGCCACAGCTCCATCGGACTGCGCCAGGAGCTCGCCCAGGACGGGCAGCCGGCACTGCGCGCGGAGATGGTGTTGGTCAACTTCGACTACGCCGCCGACGCCTCGACGCCCCTGACCGGGGACCAGCGGGCGCACTGGTCGCGCTGGCTCGTGGACTGACCGCCGGCGCGGGCGGTCAGCCGGGCGGAGGTGCGGTGCTGTCCCGGACCACCAGCCGGGTGGCGAGCTCGATCCGTGGTCCCTCGACCGGCTCGCCCTGCATCAGCCGGAGCACGGTGCGGGCGGCGAGCATGCCCATCTGGGCCAGCGGCTGGTGCACGGTGGTCAGCGGCGGCGGGGACCACTGGGCCTGGGGCAGGTCGTCGAACCCCACCACGCTGAGGTCCTCGGGCACCCGCAGACCCTGCCTGCGGGCTGCCTCGTAGACACCGAGCGCCATCTGGTCGTTGGCGGCGAAGACCGCCGTGGGCCGGTCGGGGAGCCGCAGCAGCGCACCGGCGCACTCGAACCCGGACGCGTACCCGAAGTCGCCCTCCAGTACCAGGTCCGGGTCGACGGCGACGCCGACGGCGCTCAGGCCGGCCCGGTACCCGTCGAGACGGGCGCGGCTGGACCACAGGGGAGCCGGGCCGCCCACGAACCCGATCCGGCGGTGACCCAGCCCGGTCAGGTGGTCGGTGGCGCTCAGCCCGCCGGCCCAGTCCGTCGCGCCGATGGTCGGCACGTCGAGCGACGCGACCCCCGCCGGGTCGATGACCACGGCCGGGACCTGCAGCTCCTCCAGCTCCGACCGCAGTGTGGGGTCCAGCTCGCTGGTCACCAGGATGGCGCCGTCGCTCGCCCGCGCTCCGAGGTTCTCCAGCCAGGCGCGGGTGGCGCTGGCGCGGCGGTGGATGGCCGAGACGACGGTGCCGACCCCCTCGGCGTGCGCGGCCTCCTCGACGCCGCGGATGATCTCCACCGCCCAGGGGCTGTCGAGGTCGTTGAACACGAGGTCGACCAGCCGTGCCCGGTCCCGCGCGCGGCCCCCGCGGCGCTGGTACCCGTGCTCGCGCAGCAGCTGCTCGACCCGCTCGCGGGTGCGCGGCGCGACGTCGGAACGCCCGTTGAGGACCCGGGACACGGTCGGCAGGGAGACGCCGGCCTCCGCCGCGATGGCCGCGATCGTGATGGCACGGCCCTGACTCTCGGACACCCGTTCCTCCTCCTCGGAGGGTCCAGCCTAGGGCCGCGCGCTCTCGGGGCGGGACCACCGCACGGTCCGGGACCGAGCCTTGACGTACCGCGACACCCATCCGTAACGTGGCTCACGTTCCGGAAACTTTCGGAAACCTCGAACAGCTCCTCTCGGAAGGTCCAGCTGCATGCGTGCTCACACGTCCCGCATCGTCGCCCGGGGTGCCCTCGGGCTCGGTCTGGTGCCCGTCCTCCTGTCCGCGGCGGTGCTGCCCGCCGCCGCGGCTCCCGCGCAGGAGGCGCCGCCGAGCCACGCCAACGAGGACCAGTCCTACGGCCAGGCCAAGAAGAACGGCCTGCGCACGGTCGCGCCCGACGACCTGGTCATCGGCACCGCGGCCGCCGGTGGCGGGCACCACGTGGACGCCGGCTACCCCGACCCGTTCACCTACGACAAGCAGTACCGGCGTCTCCTCGCGGCGGAGTTCAGCTCCGTCTCGCCCGAGAACCAGATGAAGTGGGACTTCATCCACCCCGAACGGGGCGTCTACAACTGGGGGCCGGCCGACGCCATCGTCGACTTCGCCGAGGCCAACGGCCAGGTCGTGCGCGGCCACACCCTGTTGTGGCACAGCCAGCTGCCCGCGTGGGTGCACGAGATCGAGGACCCCGAGGAGCTCCGCGCGGTCCTCAAGGAGCACATCCAGACCGTGGTCGGCCGCTACGCCGGCCGCATCCAGCAGTGGGACGTCGCCAACGAGATCTTCGCCGACGAGTGGGACGACGGCGGCGTGCGGCTGCGGGACGGCTCGACGGGTGCCACGGCCAACCCGTTCATCGAGAAGCTCGGCCCGGGCATCATCGCCGACGCCTTCCGCTGGGCCCACGAGGCCGACCCGGAGGCCAAGCTCTTCCTCAACGACTACGCGGTCGAGGACTGGAACACGAAGAGCACCGCCTACTACAACCTGGCCAAGCAGCTGCTCGCCGACGACGTCCCGCTGCACGGCTTCGCCTTCCAGGCGCACCTGGACCTGCAGTACCCCTTCCCGACCACGCTGCAGGCCAACATGCAGCGCTTCGACGACCTGGGCCTGGAGACCGCGATCACCGAGCTCGACGTGCGGTTCACCCTGCCGGCGAGCGGCGTCCCCACCGCCGACCAGCTCGAGGACCAGGCGGACACCTACCAGGGCGTGCTCGAGGCGTGCCTCGCGGTGGAGGACTGCAACTCGTTCACCATCTGGGGCTTCACCGACAAGTACTCCTGGGTGCCGAGCTTCTCGCCGGGCCAGGGCGCGGCGACCGTGATGTTCGAGGACTACGAGCGCAAGCCCGCCTACTGGGCGCTGCACGAGACCCTGGCCGCGGCGCAGGACTGACCGCGGCCCCACCGGCCAGGAGCTGACCGCCGGGCGGTCGCCACGCACGACGGCGACCGCCCGGCGTCAGCGGCCACCCCGGGGCGGCCGCCCGTCCCGGTCCGATCACGTTCCAGGGGGAGTCCATGACCACGTCCCGCAGGCGCGCGCTGCGCCTCGCCACCGCACCGCTGACCCTCGGCGCACTGCTCCTCGGCGTCGCGCCGGCGCAGGCCGACGGCGCCGGCGCCGGCCCGGGCCAGGGCGGCCCGGCGACCGCCGAGATCGTCACGACCACGAAGCTCGAGGGCCGGGTCGCAGCCCTCACGTTCGACGACGGGCCCAACACGCGCGACACCCCGCGGCTGCTCGGGGTGCTGCGTGAGCACGACGTGAAGGCGGTGTTCTGCCTGTGGGGCGACGTCGCCCGGCAGAACCCGGACCTGGTCCGGCAGATCGTGGCCGAGGGGCACACCCTCTGCAACCACACGATGCACCACGACAACCTGACCAACTGGTCGCCGGAGGCCGTCCGCGCCGACCTGGAGGCCACCTCCGCGCTCATCCGCGAGATCGTGCCGGGCGCGCGGATCCCCTACTTCCGCGCCCCGTACGGCGCCTGGGGCCAGAGCCCGCAGGTCGCCGCCGACCTGGGCATGCAGCCGCTCGGCTGGACGGTCACGATCGAGGACTGGGAGACCCAGGACGCCGACGTCCTCACCGAGCGGCTCGAGAGCCGGGTGCGGGCCAACCCCGGCGCGGTCGTCCTGCTCCACGACGGCCCGGACATCAACCGCAGCGGCACCGTCGAGGCCGTGGCGCGGGTGATCCCGGAGCTCGAGGCCGAGGGCTGGCGCTTCCACAAGCCCGACCGCCGCGGCTGACCGTTTCCTGACAGGGGGACCCGCGACGGGGTGCCGCCAGTGGCACCCCGTCGCGGGTCCTGCCTGTCCCAACGGGGTAGTGCAGCGCCATGCCGAAGACGACGAAGAGCGGCGACGCGAGGGACGAGGAACTCCCCAGCACCCTGCAGCGCTCCGACGAGAAGGCGCAGCGCACGTACGCCAAGGCGCACGACTCCGCCGTCGAGACCTACGACGGCGACGAGCAGCGGGCCAACCGGGTCGCGTGGGCGGCGGTCAAGCACACCCACGAGAAGGTCGGCGACCACTGGGAGCCCAAGGACCACAAGGGGCCGAGTGACCCCCAGGCCGAGGGCGGCGCCGGCACCGACCGCGAGACCAAGGGCGGGGTCGACGCGAACGCCACCAAGGAGCACCTCATGGACGTCGCCAAGCGGCTCGACGTCCACGGCCGCTCGTCGATGACCAAGGACGAGCTGGTCGATGCCATCCAGCAGGCCAACGACCGCGAGACGCGCCGGGCGCGGGAGGAGTAGCCGCGGGCGGGGTACCCGGGCGGCATGAGCCCACGCCCGCTGTCCGAGCAGGTCGTCGTCGTCCTCGGTGCCTCCAGCGGCATCGGCCGGGCGACGGCACTGGAGTTCGTCCGCCGCGGGGTGACCCGCATCGTCGTCGCCTCGCGGTCGGTGGAGGCCCTGGCCACGCTGGTCGACGACCTCCGGGAACGCCCCGCGGAGGCCGTCGCCGTCCCCACCGACATCACCGACGACGACGCGGTGGCCACCCTCGCGCAGGACGCGGAGGAGCGCTTCGGGCGGGTGGACACCTGGGTCACCGTGCCGGCGGTCAGCGTCTACGCCACCGTCGCCGACACCACGATGGCCGAGTTCCGCCGGGTCACCGAGGTCAACTACCTGGGCCACGTCGCCGCCGCGAAGGCCGCCGTCCCGGTGCTCGAGCGGGACGGCGGCGGGGTGCTGGTCGGCATCGGCTCCGTGGAGAGCCACCGGGCACTGCCGCTGCACGCGGCCTACTCGGCGAGCAAGGCCGCCGTGCGGCTGTTCTACGACGCGCTGCGCATGGAGTTGACCGACGCCGGCTCCCCGGTGTCGGTGTGCACGGTGCTGCCGGCCAGCATCGCGACGCCCTTCTTCGAGCACTCGCGCAGCCGGACCGGGTCCATGCCCAAGCCCCCGCCGCCGGTGTACGCCCCCGAGCTCGTCGCCGAGGCGGTCGTCCGGCTGGCCGAGCACCCGCGCCGCGAGGTGCCGGTCGGTGACGCCGCGTTCGGCTTCCTCACCGGGCAGAAGGTCAGCCCCGCGCTCACCGACGCGCTGCTGTCGGTGGTCGGCCCGCGGGCCCAGACCAGCGACCGCCCCGACGACGGCACCGACATCCTCGACACCCCGACGCCCGGACCCGGCCGGGTGCGCGGCGAGTACGCCGACCAGGCGCTGACCACCAGCCCGCTGAGCCGGGCGGCCTGGGCGGTGCCCCGGCCCGGCGACCTGCTCATGCGCGCCCGGCGCCGCCGGTCCTCGGGCTGAGGTCAGCCGGCCGGCACCGTCCAGAGCTCGCGCTGCGGCGAGCCCAGGAACGACGTCCCGGCCGGGGTGAGGACGACGGCCTCCTCCAGGCCCAGCCGCACCCCCTGACCGCCCCACTCCGGCACCGTCGCGCGCACCGCGAGTTCCAGCGCGTAGACGGTGCCGGTGTGCAGCACCCGGTCGCCGTCGCCGGGGACGCCACGCTGGTCGTCCCACCGGCCGATCGCCGGCCCGGCCCCGTGCCCGTGCACGCCGATCGGGTGGGAGTACACCTCCGCGGCGAGCCCCTCGGCGTCGGCGGCGGCGCGGGCGGCGGCGAGCACCTCGTTGCCGGTGCGCCCCGCGGTCAGCGCCTCGGCGGTCAGCGCCCGCACCCGCGTGCCGGCCGTCCACGCCGCCTGCAGTCCGGGCGGGGGAGCGGTCTCCCCGTGCCGCAGCAGGTAGCCGCTGCGCTGCAGGTCGGTGGCCAGGCCCAGGCTGGTGAGGCCGGCGTCGCAGGTGACCAGGTCGCCGGGCTCCAGGACGGCGTCCCGCGGCAGCGCCGGTAGCGCCACGCCGCCCTCGTCGAGCAGCGGGACCCCGGCGCGCTGCACGGTGACCCCCGGGTGGAACCACGGGGGGACGCCGAGGTCGGCCAGGCGCTGGTGCAGCCACCAGGCGAGGTCGCCCGCCGTCGTCGCGCCCGGCGTCAGCGCGGCGGGGGAGAACGCCTCGGCGAGCACCCGGTCGGTCAGCCGGTTGAGGGCGTCGAGGGCGGCGACCTCCTCGGGCAGCCGGGTCTCCAGCCAGCCGACGACGAGGTCCTCGGCCGACACCAGGCGCCCCGCCCACGGGCCCAGGGCGTCGGCCAGCGCCCGGTGCTCGGTGACGGTGAGCCCGTCGGCCGGCGCGCAGCGGGCCGAGACGTCGATGCCGATGCGGCGCGGTGCGGCCTGCTCGACGATCCGCCGGACGGCGTCCCACTCCCCGCCGTCCTCCGGCGACCAGCCGGGCAGGAACTGGCCGACCGGGTAGCGGGAGACGGCGACCGGCGTGACGCCGTCGTCGCTGCGGTGCAGCACGAGGACGGTCCGCCGCCGCGCCGACAGCCACACGGCCGGCAGCAGCGTCGCGAGCACCGGGTCCTCGTTGTTCTCGCGGCCGGTGACGATCCACAGGTCGATGCCCGCGCGGTCCATCAGCCCGGGCAGCACCTCGAGCAACCGCTCGGTCAGCCAGCGGTCGCGGACGTCGGCCTGCTGCCGCAGCGGCAGCGGCACCGTCCGGGTCGGGTCCGGGACCACCAGGGTCATGGGGACAGGGAAGCAGAGAACCGCCCTCCCCACCGGGTGAGGACGGGGACGCTCAGCGGACGTCGGAGGGCAGCGCCGGGCCCGGGACGGTCGGCGGGCCGAACCGCTCGCCCGACGGCGCGGGGCGGGGCCGCGGCGGGCAGGTGCCGGCCACCCGGTCGCGGCCGCCCTGCTTGGCCTCGTACATGGCGGCGTCGGCGCGGTCGACCAGCCACCACAGCGCCGCGGCGGGGTCCTCGCCGTCGACCGGCCGGGTCAGTGCGACGCCGATGGAGGCGGTGACGCCGTGGCCCTGCGCGGTGCGCGCGCCCGCCACGGCCTGCCGGAGCCGCTCGGCCAGCCGCTGCGCCTCCCCGGGATCGCCGACCAGGCCGAGCACCACCAGCTCCTCACCGCCCAGCCGCGCGAGGACGTCGCTGGGCCGGACGGTGGCCGACAGCGCCCGCGCCACGGTCTGCAGGACGGCGTCGCCGACGGCGTGCCCGTGGACGTCGTTGACCTGCTTGAAGTGGTCGAGGTCGATGACCATCGCGGCCACCCGCAGGCCCTCGCGGCGGGCCTGCCGCCAGGTGCGCGGCGCCTGCTCGACGAGGTGGCGCCGGTTGGCCAGGCCGGTGAGCGGATCGCGGAGGGTGAGCGCCGCGGTCTCCGCCAGCAGCGCCCGCTCGCGGTGCCGCAGCACGGCCACGCAACCCGCGACCAGGTCGAGCATGCCGGCGTGCACGGCGACCTGGACGGCGAGACCGACCGGGTCGGGGTAGCTGGTCCACAGCGCGACCAGGACCGCCAGCGGCGTGGCGACCATGTTGACCGCGAGCATCCACGGGCGCAGGAACCAGGCCGCCACGACCGCGGGGAACAGCAGCATGAGCGGCGTGGCGTAGCGCACCGGGTCCTGGATGCACAGCGCGACGACGGCGTAGATGAGGTCGCCGAGCAGCACCAGGCCGAAGGTCTGCCAGCGGCCGACACCCCGGCGCACCACCAGCGGCACCGCGGCGAGCAGGCAGGCGGCCATCGTCGCGCCGTAGGCGGTGCGCATGACGCCGTCGCGGACGACGCCGTCGAGGGCCAGGTTGACCAGCCCCGTGCCGCCGCCGGTGACCAGCAGCACGGCCAGCAGCAGGGCGGCCACTCGGGTCTCGGCGCCGTCCCGGCGCTGGGCGGGTGCCGGACCGTCCAGGTCACGCGCTCGGACCGTCACGGGCGAGAGGATGCCTCATGAGACGGCCGGAGCGGGGCGCCTCGCGCACGCGAGACGCCGTCGTCCGCCACGACCGGGCGGCCGGGGGGTTCACCGCGGCCCTCGCCGGGGCACGCTCAGGGGGACGGTCGTCGACGAGGAGGTGCCCCCGTGGCGCAGGGACCGTGGTTCTACTGCCTGAAGCACAACACCGTCGAGGACCGGGACGGGTGCGCGGAGCGGCACCGGCTGGGGCCCTACGCCACCCGCGAGGAGGCCGCGATCGCGCTGCAGTCGGTGGCCGAGCGCAACGAGCGCCTCGACGCCGAGGACCGGGAGTGGCGGGAGGGCGACTGACCCGCGCCCGTCCCGCTCAGCGCCGGGCCAGCGAGAGCAGTTCCGGCACCAGCTCGCCCGGCGCCGGCATCGCGGCGATCTCCGCGGCGACCTCGCGGGCGGCGTTCCGCAGCGCCGGGTCACCGACGAGCCGCTCGAGGTGTGCCGCGGTGACCTCGCCGGGCTCGGTCGCGATGCCTGCGCCGCGCGCGGCCACGAGGTCGGCGTTGGTCCGGCGGTCACCGGCGCCGCGCACGACCAGCTGCGGCACCCCGGCGGCCAGCGCGGTGAGCAGGGTGCCCGCTCCTCCGTGGTGGACGACGCCGTCCGCGGCCAGCAGCACCCGCGGGAACGGCAGCCAGTCCGCCGTCCGGACCTGGGCCGGCAGCGGACGTCGGGTGACCCACCGGTCGGGGCGGACGAGGACGACGTCGAGGTCGGTGCCCGCGGCCGCGGCGGCGACGTCGCCCATCAGGCGGTCCCGGCCGGGGGAGGCGACGGTGCTGCGGCTGACCAGCACCCGCCGCCGCGCGCCCGGCCGGGTGAACTCCTCGTCGACGGGGCGGTCGGGTGTCCACGGGACGAAGCGCATGGGCCGCCCCTCTCGCGGGCCGACCAGGCTCGGCGGTGCCGTGGTCACCACCTCCACCGGCGCCGGGAGGTCACCCAGCCGGCGGGCGGGCCGGTAGACGCCGAGGGCGGCGGCGCTCAGTTGCCCGACGTCGAACAGGTTGCCCTCGACCAGCACCGCCGGCACGCCGAGCCGGGCGGCGGCCTCGGCCCCGGCCGGTGCCAGCGGCTCGTGCACCACCAGGTCGGGGCGGAGCCGGTCGGCGAGGGCCACCACGGCGTCGGCGGTGCGCGCGCCGAGGGTGCCGAACAGCAGCCCGACGGCCCGGGTGCCGCCCCGCCCGGCGAGCTCGCGGCGGGCCAGCAGCGGGTGGCGCGCCATGAGCCGGCCGAACAGCGGCCCCAGCCGCAGCCGCGGTGCGACGTCGGCGGGCGGCAGCTCCGTCGGACACACGCCGATGCCGTCACCGGCGGTCGCGACGGTCACCTCCGCACCCGCCTCGCGCAGCGCCAGGGCCAGCGGGACCAGCGGCAGGACGTGGCCGGTCAGCGGGGAGGCGACCACCAGCACGCGCACGTCGCCAGGCTGGCCGCGGTCGCGCGCCGGCACAAGGTGTCCCGCGCCCGGTGAGCGTGTGCGCCGGTGCGGTGTCCCGCGCTCCGGAGTGCGGCGTGGGCGCACCCGCTCCGGGAGGATCGGGGCGTGGTGCTCGCGGGTTCGGTCGCGGTCCTGCACGGGGCCGCCGTGCTGCTCATGCTCACCGGCGCGCTGCTCGCGCTCCGGTGGCCCCGGCTGGTGCTCGTGCACGCGCCGGTGGCGCTCGCGGTGCTGGCCGTGAACCTGGCCGGCGCCGCCTGCCCGCTGACCACGCTCGAGCTCGCGCTGCGGGAGCGGGCCGGCGCGGCGCCCTACGACGGCGGCTTCCTCGCCCACTACGTCTACGGCCCGCTCGGCCTCGACGTGGCGGCGACGTCCACGCAGGTCGGCACGTACCTGCTGGCGTTCGGCCTCAACGCGCTCGGCTACGGGCTCCTCCTGGCGCGGGCCCGGCGGGGAGCTCAGCCCAGCAGCCCCGCGACCGCCCAGGCGAGCACCAGTCCCAGGACCACGGCGCCGGCGGCGAGCCACGCCCGCCGCGACCGCACCCCGGCCACCGCCATGCCCAGCGCGAGCGGGATGGCCAGCCCGACCGCAGTGACGGCCGACCACAGCAGCCCGCCGCCCAGGTCGGGCGGGTCGGCGCAGTCGACCAGGCAGCCGCTGAACGCGGCGTAGGAGAACAGCGCCGCGACGGCGATCGGCTGGGTCAGCAGCGTCGTCACCACGATGCCGAGCAGCACCCCGGCCACGCGACGCACCACGGGCGGCCGCCGGGCGGGTCCGGCGGGCCGGTCGGGGGTGCCGTCGGCGGTCACCGGTCAGTCGAAGGAGTGCTCCGGGCCGGGGAAGACCCCGCCGCGCACCTCGTCGGCGTACTCCCGGGCCGCGCGGAGCAGCTCTCCGCGCAGGTCGGCGTACTTCTTCACGAACCGCGGCACCCGGCCGCCGTTGAGGCCGGCCATGTCCGGCCACACCAGCACCTGGGCGTCGCAGTCGGGCCCGGCGCCGATGCCGATCGTCGGGATGGCCAGCTCCCGGGTCACCTCGGCGGCGATCGCGGCGGGCACCATCTCCAGGACGACGGCGAACGCGCCGGCCTCCTGCACCGCGCGCGCGTCGGCGAGCAGCTGCTCGGCGCCGACGCCGCGGCCCTGCACCCGGAACCCGCCGAGGGCGTGCTCGCTCTGCGGCGTGAAGCCGACGTGCGCCATCACCGGGATGCCGTTGTCGGAGAGCAGCCGGATCTGCGGCGCCACCCGCACCCCGCCCTCGAGCTTGACCGCCTGCGCGCCGCCCTCCTTCATCATCCGGACGGCGGTGGCGAACGCCTGCTGCGGCCCGGACTCGTAGCTGCCGAAGGGCAGGTCGGCCACGATCAGCGACCGCGTGGTCGACCGGGTGACCGCCTTGGTCATCAGCAGCAGGTCCTCGACGGTGACCGGCACGGTCGAGGAGTGGCCGAGCACGACGTTGCCGGCCGAGTCGCCGACCAGCATCACCGGGATGCCGGCCTCCTCGAACACCGCGGCGGCGTAGGTGTCGTAGGCCGTGAGCATCGCCCACCGCTCCCCGCGCTCCTTGGCCTGCTGCAGGTGGTGGATGCGCACCCGGGCGGTCGACGTCCCGCCGTACAGCACCGACTCCGTCACGCCTGGGCTCCTTCGCGGACGCTGGGCAGGCTCTCCCGCCAGCGGTTGGTGATGGGCAGCCGCCGGTCACGGCCGAAGGCCTTGAGGCTGATCTTCGTCCCGGGTGCCGACTGGCGGCGCTTGAACTCGGCGACGTCGACCAGCCGCAGGACGCGGGCCACCACCTCGGGGTCGTGGCCGCGCTCGAGCAGCTGGGCCATGCCGAGGTCGCGGTCGACGTAGTCGGCGACGACGGCGTCGAGCTCCTCGTAGGAGGGCAGGGAGTCGCTGTCCTTCTGCCCGGGCGCGAGCTCGGCCGACGGCGGCTTGTCGATGGAGTTCTGCGGGACCGGTTCGGTCTCGCCGCGGTCGCGGGCGTGCGCGTTGCGCCAGCGGGCCAGCTCCCACACCAGCGTCTTGGGCACGTCCTTGATCGGTGCGAACCCGCCCGCGGCGTCGCCGTAGAGCGTCGAGTAGCCGACGGCGACCTCGCTCTTGTTGCCGGTGGTCAGCAGCAGGTGCCCGTGCTGGTTGGACAGGCCCATGAGCAGCGTGCCGCGGATGCGGGCCTGCAGGTTCTCCGCCGCCGTCCCCGACAGCTCCACCGCCGACTCGAACGCGTCGACCATCGGCGCGATCGGCACCGTGGAGAAGTGCAGGCCCAGCCGCCGCGCGCTGTCCTCGGCGTCGGCGAGTGAGTGCTCCGAGGACCACCGCGACGGCAGCGCGACGGCGTGCACCCGGTCGGCGCCCAGCGCGTCGACCGACAGCGCGGCCACCAGCGCGGAGTCGATGCCGCCGGAGAGACCGAGGACCACCGACGGGAAGCCGTTCTTGTCGATGAAGTCCCGCAGGCCCAGCACCAACGCCCGCCAGACCTCCTCGTGGTCGGACAGCGGCTCGGCGACCCGCCCCGGCCGCGGCTCGAAGGCGGCCACCGGCTCCTCGGAGACGACGGTGCGGGTGACCGTCATCGGGCCGATCCGGCCCTCCCGCCGCTCGGGCACCCGGGCACGGTCGAGGGTGAGGTCGACGCAGAGCAGGTGCTCGACGAACTGCGGCGCCCGGGCCAGCAGTTCGCCGTCGGCGGCGACGACCAGCGAGTCGCCGTCGAAGACCAGCTCGTCCTGCCCGCCCACCAGGTTGCAGTAGACGATCGGCGCGGGGGGCGCGGCCGCGCGGGGGCGCCCCCCCCGCCCCCCCCCGGCCGAAGATTCCCCCCCCGGCGGGGGGGCGGGTGGGGGGTTAACCAC
>NZ_JBJGYY010000038.1:0-46836 GCF_054050235.1 Geodermatophilus sp. SYSU D00696
CCCCCCCCCCCCCCCCCCCCCCCCCCCCCCCCCCCCCCCCCCCCCCCCCCCCCCCCCCCCGCCCCCCCCCCCCCCCCCCCCCCCGGCGGAGGGGAGCCGGTCAGCCCCGGCGGGCGGCGTTGGCCTGCACGGCGGTGCTCACCCACTGCGCCAGGCCCGGCGTCACCGCCTCGTAGGTGGCGGTGAACCGCTCGTCCTCGACGTACATCCGGCCCAGCGCCGCGTGCATCTCCGGCGGGCAGTCGTAGAACCAGCGGCAGATCTGCTGCCGGGCCTCCTCGGCCAGGTCCATGGCCTGCTCCGAGTCGGCGGCGACCCCCGCCTGCACCGCCGCGGCCATGCGCCGGTTGAGGTCCTCGCCCTCGGCCTTGATGCGGACCCAGTCCTCCTTCGTGTAGGCCGCGGTGCGCCGCGAGGACTCGCGGTAGGCGTCGGTGTCGCCCCAGCGCTCCTGCACCTCGGCCTCGTAGCGCTCGGGGTCGTGCTCGCCGAACACCTCGAAGCGCTCCTGCGGGGTCAGTGAGATCCCCATCTGCCTCGCCTCCATCTCCTTCTCGACGGCCGCGACCATCGCCCGCGTCCGCTCCAGCCGGTCCCGCAGCAGCCGGTGCTGCCGGCGCAGGTGCGCGGCGGGGTCGGCGGACGGGTCGTCGAGCAGGGTCGCGACCTGATCGAGGGGGAACCCGAGCTCGCGGTAGAGCAGCACCTGGTGCAGCCGGTCCAGGTCCGCCGCCGAGTAGCGGCGGTAGCCGGCGGCGGTGCGTCCCGACGGCGAGAGCAGGCCGATGCGGTCGTAGTGGTGCAGCGTGCGCACCGTGACCCCGGCCAGCGCGGCCACCTCTCCGACGTTCACGCGGGTTCCTCCTCCCTGACGGCGACGAGTCCACAGCCTGACGCTGCGTCAGGGTCAAGCGCGATCTCCGGACGGCGGCGCACCGGTGTCTGGGCGAGGATGCCGGGGTGGCCGCTGAGGACGTCTCGCCCGAGGACCCCTTCCCCCGGCAGCGCGTGCCGGTGCTCGGCACCGAGATGGCCTACGTCGACGTGGGCGAGGGCGACCCGGTCGTGTTCCTGCACGGCAACCCGACGTCGTCCTACCTGTGGCGCAACGTCATCCCGCACGTGCAGCACCTGGGCCGCTGCATCGCCCCGGACCTGGTCGGCATGGGCGAGTCGGGGAAGCTGCCGCACCCGGAGCGGGGCACCTACTCCTTCGCCACCCACGCCGAGCACCTGGCCGCGTTCCTCGAGGCGGTCGGCGTCGAGCGGCGGGTGACCCTCGTGCTGCACGACTGGGGCTCGGCGCTGGGCTTCGACTGGGCCCGCCGCCACCCCGAGGCCGTCCGCGGCCTGGCCTTCGCCGAGGCCATCGTCACGCCGATGACCTGGGCCGACTGGCCGGCCTCGGGCCGGAAGATCTTCCGCACCATGCGCGGCGACGACGGCGAGACCGTCGTGCTGGACAAGAACGTCTTCGTCGAGCGCATCCTCCCCGCGTCCACCCTGCGCGGGCTGACGCCGGAGGCGCACGAGCGCTACCGGCAGCCCTTCGGCACCCCCGCGGACCGCTGGCCCACGCTGGAGTGGCCGCGGCAGATCCCGCTGGAGAATGTGCCGCCGCGGGTCCGCGACGTCGTCGCGCAGTACGGGGTCTGGCTGCGCGGCAGTGCCGTCCCCAAGCTCTTCCTGAACGCCGAGCCCGGCTGGCTGCTGGTCGGCAGGCCGCGGGCGCTGGTCCGCAAGTGGCCGTCGATCACCGAGGTCACCGTGCCCGGCGCGCACTTCGTGCCCGAGGACTCGCCGCACGCCGTCGGCGAGGCGCTGGCCGAGTGGATCCCGACGCTCCCGTGACGCTGTCGGGTCCGTTCAAGACGGCGCCGTCCCGGCGGGGCAGGGTGGGCGCATGGCGATCACCGACGGCCGTCCCGACGGCTACACCTCCCTGACCCCGTTCCTGGTCTGCTCGCCCGCGGCCGAGGCGATCCGCTTCTACGAGGAGGTCTTCGGCGCCACCACGGTCAGCCGGATGGACGCCCCCGACGGCACGGTCGCCCACGCCGAGCTGCAGTTCCCCTCCGGCCGGCTGCAGCTGTCCGACCCGAACCCGCAGTACGGCCTGGTGGCGCCCACCGGGCAGGCCGAGGACCGGGTCAGCGGCTCGACCTGCCTCTACGTCCCCGACGTCGACGCCGTGTTCGCCGCCGCCGTCGAGCGGGGCGCGACCGTGCGCGAGCAGCCGGCCACCTTCGTCACCGGCGACCGGTTCGCCTCGGTCCACGACCCGTTCGGCCACCGCTGGGCGGTCATGACCCGGGTCGAGGACGTCAGCCCGGAGGAGGGGGAGCGCCGCCTGTCCGAGTGGGCGTCCTCCGGCGGGCTGGAGGGTTAGGCCCGCCCTGCCGGCATCCTCGCCGTCAGCTGGGGCAGTAGTACTCGCGGAGGTCCACGTCGAGCGACGGGTGCGGGCCGCGGGTGCGGGAGACGGTCCCGTCGGGGTCGAACTCCACCCACCCGGCGTCGAGCAACCGCACACCGCCGTCCGGATCGAAGAGCTGGATCGGCTTGCCGACGACCCGGCGGGTGCCGTCCGCCGCGATGAAGGTCGTCCCCGCTCCCTTCTCGACCGGCACCCGGGGGTCCTCGGGGACGAAGGTGCGGACGACGTGGACGGTCTCGGAGCCGTCCGGGTACACCGTCGAGGACCAGCGCTGGGTCAGCGTGGTCCGCGTGACGATGCCGCAGAGGTCGAGGATGAACTCGTCGTCGAAGGTGTCCACGAAGCTGCCGCGCTCGATCACGGGCGGAGCAGCGGAGGCGGCGGTGGCCGGCACCGTGGTGAGACCGAGGGCGGTCGCGATCACGAGGCTGCAGGACGCGGTGCGGTTCATCGTTCCTCCCGGACGGCGGTGGGGACGCGCCGGACGCTAGGGAGGCGCGGCGCCGCGCAGTAGGGAGCCAGCCCGGTCCGGAGGGGAGGGTTTTCCCTGACCACAGGGGGAAGTCGGCGTGCGATGCTGCCGTCGTGCTCGCCCGTGGGCCGTCGAGGCGCCGGCTGGCGGCAGCCGGCGCGGCCTCGTTCACCGCCGTCACCGCGGCGGTCGGGGCGTCGCAGGGGGCGCCCGCCCGGTTCCTGCTGCTCGACACGGGCCTGGGTCTGCTGTTCGTCGCGGCCGGGCTGGTCGCCTGGGAACGACGGCCCGAGGTGCGGACCGGTCCGCTGCTGGTCGCCTCCGCCGTCCTGTGGTCCGTGGGGTCCTACGCCCCGGCGGGCCTGGTGCCGTGGGCGGTGCTCGGGTTCGCCTTCGAGCGCTACTACGACCTGCTGCTCGCGTTCCTGACCCTGACCTTCCCGGACGCCCGCCTGCGGCGGTGGGACCGGATCGTCCTCGCCGCCCTGGCCGCTGGGTACCTGGTCCGGACCGCGTCCAGGCTCCTCGTGGGCTGTCCCTGCACCGGGTCCGAGAACCCGTTCGCGGTGGTCGAGCACCAGGTGCTCTTCGAGCAGGCACAGCTGTGGACGAGCGCGCTCGTCGTGCTCGCCTCGCTCGGGGTCGTCGTGCGGGCTCTGCGGCGCCTCCGCTCCGCCGCCCCGGCGGCACGGCGGATCCTGCGGCCGGTCGTCCTCGCGGGCACGGTGGCCGCGCTCGTGGCCGCCTACGACGCCGCGGAGATCGTGGCCCTGGTGCTCGGCCGGTACCCACTGCTGCCGTTCGAGGAGCCCTGGCGGGAGATCGCCGCGTGGACGATCCTCGGTGCCGTCGCCCTCGTGCCGCTGGGTTTCCTGGCCGGCGCCCTGCGGCTGCGCCTCCGGCGCGGTGCCATCGCCCGGCTGGCCCTCCAACTGGACGGCGGAGCGGATCCGCGCCGGCTGCGCGACGCGCTCCGGGTGGCCCTGGGTGATCCCGCCCTGCGCCTGTACCTGCGGGAGCCGACGGGCACGTGGACGACCTCCTCGGGGCAGCCGACCGACCTCCCCCCCGAGGACCACCGGACCGCCCGCACGGTGCTGGCCGGCCGGCACGGGCCCGTCGCCGCCGTCGTCCACGACCCCGCCCTGCGCGAGGACCCCGGGCTGGTGGCCGCCGCCACCGCCGTCCTCCGCCTGGCCGTCGAGAACGAGCGCCTGACCGAGGTCGACCGTGCCCGGCTGGAGCAGGTCCGGGCGTCGCGCGCCCGCCTCCTCGAAGCGGGGGACCGGGAGCGCCGCCGCATCGAGCGGGACCTGCACGACGGGGCGCAGCAGCGGCTCGTCGGCGTGGCGCTGTGCCTCCAGCAGGCCAGGGACGCCGCCCGGGCGGCCGGTGCCGGCACCGAGGTCGTGGGCCGCCTCGACGAGGCCGCCGAGGAGCTGCGGGCCGCGGTGGTCGAGCTCAGGGAGCTGGCGCGCGGCATCCACCCGACCGTCCTGACGGAGGAGGGACTCCGGCCCGCGGTGGCGGGGCTGGCCCGGCGCGCGGCGGTGCCCGTCGACCTCGACGTCCGGTGCGGCCGGCTCGACGCGGGGGTGGAGGCCGCCGCCTACCACGTCGTCGCGGAGGCGCTGACGAACGTGACGAGGCACGCCCGCGCCAGCGGCGCCGCCGTCTCCATCTCCCGGGACGCCGGGCACCTCGTCATCGAGGTCACCGACGACGGAGCCGGCGGGGCCGACCCCGCGCGCGGATCGGGGCTGGAGGGCCTCACCGACCGGTTGGACGCGCTCTCCGGCAGCGTCCGGGTGGTGAGTCCCCGGGGCGGCGGGACGCGGCTGCGGGCGGAGATCCCGTGCGGGTGATCGTGGCCGACGACTCGGCGGTGATCCGGGCCGGTGTCGTCCGCATCCTGGCCGGCGCCGGGATGGACGTCGTCGCCGAGGCCAGGACGGCCGGTGAGCTGCTCCGTGCGGTGGCCGACCTCCGGCCGGAGCTGGCCGTCGTCGACATCCGGATGCCTCCCGGGGGCAGCGCGGGACTGCACGCGGCGGTGCAGGTCAGGGACCGGTACGACGGCGACGTCCGCGTCCTGGTGCTGTCGCAGTACCTGGAGCCGGACTACGCCCTGCGCCTGCTCGGGAACGGGGTCGGCGGTGTCGGCTACCTGCTGAAGGACCGCGTCGCGGAGGGCGGCCAGTTGGTCGAGGCCGCCCAGCGCGTCGGTGCCGGCGGGACGGCCGTCGACCCGGCCGTCGTGGAGGAGCTGGTCCGGACCCGGCGGCGGCAGGACCGTCTCGTCCGCCTGACCGGCCGGGAGCGGAGCGTCCTGCGCCTCGTGGCGGAGGGGCGGTCCAATCGCGCCATCGCCGAGCGCCTGGAGGTCGCGGTCAAGACGGTCGAGGGGGTGATCGCCGCCGTCTTCGCCAAGCTTGAGCTCGAGCCGGGACCGGACGACAACCGCCGGGTCCTCGCGGTCCTCGTCCACCTCGACCACAGCCTGCCGGCCCGGCGAGGGAGCGGGCCCTAGTCGAGGGCGCGGCGGCGGAAGCCGACGAGGCTCAGCACGCCGAACACCGCGAGGAACCCGGCCAGGGCGAGCGCGCACACCGGCAGCGGCAGGTGCGGCACGTCCGGGGTCATCTCTGCGCGCAGCGCCTCGCTGAGGTAGGTGAGCGGGTTGACCGCGCACACCACCTGGAACCAGCGCAGCTGGTCCAGCGCCGGCCACGGGAACTGGGTGGAGCCGGTGAACAGCAGCGGGGTCAGCACGACGGCGAACACGACGTTGATCCGGTTGGGCCGCACGAAGGTGCCC
This sequence comes from Geodermatophilus sp. SYSU D00696, assembly GCF_054050235.1. Lineage (NCBI taxonomy): Bacteria > Bacillati > Actinomycetota > Actinomycetes > Geodermatophilales > Geodermatophilaceae > Geodermatophilus > Geodermatophilus sp. SYSU D00696. The sequence goes on from NZ_JBJGYY010000038.1 coordinate 5,728, forward strand.
AGCACCATGCCCATCGCGGCGCCGACCAGCGAGCCCAGCACGAGGAAGGCCGCCAGCAGCGGCACGTCGCCCCACGTCACCGGCAGCGAGCCGAGCACCCACCAGCCGATGGGGAACATGACCACCGCCGCCACCAGCGCCCGCGCCGTCGAGAAGACGATCTTCTCGACGGCGACCAGCGCGGTGGGCAGCGGCGCGAGCAGCCGGTCCTCGATCTCCTTGGTGAACGAGAAGTCGATGACCAGCGGGAAGGCGGTGTTCTGCAGCGCGGTGAGGAAGGCCGCGAGCGCGATGACCCCGGGCAGCAGCACCCCGGAGTAGGCGGTGGAGGCGAAGCCGAGCTCGACGAGCACCTTGCCGAAGACGAACAGCAGGAACACCGGCTGCAGCACCACCTGCAGCAGGAACGGCACGAACTCGCGGCCGGTGACGAACAGGTCGCGCCACAGCAGCGCGGTGAAGGCCCGCCCCACGTCCGGCCGGGTCGACCGCGGCGGCGCGAGCACGGCCGCGGCCCGGCCCGTGGCCTCGGTGGTCATCGCAGCTCCCGTCCGGTCAGGCTGAGGAACACGTCCTCCAGGCTCGGCTCGCCGATCCGCACCCCGGTCAGCCGGGCGCCCCGCGCGGTCAGCGCGTCGGACACCGGGCCGACCGTCGAGGCGGCGTCGGCGGAGAGGTAGAGCCGGGCGCGCAGGCCCGCGGCGTCGGCCACCGGCTCCACCCGCTCGGTCTGCGGCAGTGCGCCGAGTGCGGCCAGCACCGCCTCGTCGCTGTCCGCGGGCGCCCGCTCGACGTCGACCTCGAGCGTGGCGCTGCCCGGCAGCGACCGGGTGAGCGCGGCCGGGGTGTCCAGCGCGAGCAGCCGGCCGCGGTCCATGATCCCGACCCGGTCGGCCAGCGCCGCGGCCTCCTCCATGTCGTGCGTGGTGATCACGACCGTGACGCCGGTGTCGCGCATCTCCCGCACCCGCTCCCACACGAACAGCCGGGCCTGCGGGTCCAGGCCGGTGCTCGGCTCGTCGAGGAAGACGACCTGGGGGGCGTGCATCAGTGCCCGTGCGATGAGCAGCCGCTGCGCCATGCCGCCGGAGTAGTCGTCCACCCGGTCGCCGCCGCGGTCGCCGAGGCCCAGCCGCTCGAGCAGCTCGTCGGCCCGGCGGTTGCGCTCGGCGCGCCCGACACCGTGGTAGGCGGCGTGGAAGACCAGGTTCTGCCGGGCGGTCAGCGACCGGTCGAGGTTGGAGCGCTGCGGCACCACCGACAGCCGGCTGCGCGCGGTGACCGGGTCGGCGGCGACGTCGACCCCGGCCACCCGCGCGGTCCCGCCGGTGGGCAGCACGCGGGTGGTCAGGACGCCGATCGTCGTGGTCTTGCCCGCGCCGTTGGGGCCCAGCAGCCCGAAGACCTCACCGCGGTCGACGGTGAACGACACCCCGTCGACGGCGTTCGCCGGCCGGCCCGGGTAGCGCTTGACCAGCTCGGCGACCTCGACCGCGGCGTCCATCGACGGCGATGGTGCCACCTCCTGCCGACGGTGCCGCCGCCGTCACGCCGGGGGCGCGGCCGCCGCGGTGCGGGCGCCGTCGACGGTGGGGGCGGAGCCGTCGCCGGGCAGCGTGTGGTTGCCGAACGTGCGGAGCCGGGGTGCCCAGCGGCGCATCGCCGACCGGTGCGGGTCGGTGCGGGCGAAGGCGCGGACGGCGGCCTCGTCGTCCCACCAGGACACGGTGGTGGAGGTCCGGGCCAGCGGCTGGGCGCGCAGCAGCAGCGAGCGCGCGCCCGGGGAGGCGGCCACCTGGCGACGGATCGCCAGCGCCGAGGCGAAGAACGCCGGGACGTCGGTGAACCGGCGCAGCCGCAGCTCGGTGAGGAGGACGACGCCGGGGCCCTCGACCGCGCGGCCGGCGGTCCAGGGCAGGTCGGGGATGGCGGGCACGGGGGTCCTCCTCGGCGACTAAACAGGTGTAAAGCCACCGTAGACCCGCGACTTAACGCGTGTAAAGTGCGATTCCGTGTCCCGCGACCTCCGCAGCGACCTGCTGACCGCCGCGGCGACCCTGCTGGAGCGCACCGGCTCGGCCGACGCGGTGACGCTGCGCGGGGTCGCCCGGGAGGCCGGGGTCAGCGCGCCCGCCGTCTACGGCCACTTCGCCGACCTCGACGCCCTCCTCGACGCCGTCGTCGAGCGGGGGTTCACCGAGCTGGTGGCCGGGATCGCCGCGGCCACCGACGGCGTCGCCGACCCCGTCGACCGGCTGCTGGCCGGCTGCCGGGCCTACGTGCGCAGCGGGCTGGCCGCTCCGGGCCGCTACCGGGCCATGTTCGGCAGCCGGCAGGTGCCCGCGGGGGACCGCGCCTTCGCCGTCCTGGTCCGCGCCGTCACCGCCTGCGTGGAGGCCGGCCGGTCGGCCAGCACCGACCCGCGCGCCGACGCCGCCCTGGTGTGGACGGCGCTGCACGGGCTGGTGACGCTGTGGGCGGGGAGCCGGGCCCGGCCGTGGGCCGACCCCGAGGAGCAGGTCGGCGCGCTGGTGACGCGGCTGGCGCTGGTCCCGCCCGGGGTCAGCGGCGCGAGCGCTTGACCGCGTACATCGCCGCGTCGGCCCGGCGCAGCAGCGCGTCGGGGGTGTCGCCGCGCCGGGAGAGGGTCACCCCGGTGCTCGAGCGCAGCGGCGGGCCGCCGTCGGCGGGGTCGCCCAGGGCCTGGCCGATCCGGCCGGCGAGCGCGTGCGCCGCCGCGGTGGTGGCGGTGCCGGGGCACAGGACGACGAACTCGTCGCCGCCGATGCGGGCCACGGTGTCCCCCGGGCGCACGACGGCGGTCAGCGTGCGCGCCGTGCGCAGCAGCGCGGCGTCGCCGGCGGCGTGCCCGAGCGTGTCGTTGATGGTCTTGAAGTCGTCGAGATCGCAGTAGAGCAGCGCGACCGGCAGCCCCTCGCGCGCCTGCACCCGCAGCGCCTGCGCGATGCGGTCGAGCAGCAGCGCCCGGTTGGGCAGGCCGGTCAGCGCGTCGTGCAGGGCCGCCTCGCGCAGCCGGGCCTCGAGCTCGCCCTGCGCGGTGACGTCCATCATCGCGACGACGGCGCCGGTCATCCGCCCGACGGCGTCGACCACCCGGTCGCCGGAGGCGCGCAGCTGCCGCGTCGGCCGATCGGCCTTGGTGATCGCCACCGCGGCGTCGCGGACCCGGCCCTCGGCGAGCACGCGCCGCACGGGCAGCTCGTCCTGCGCCAGGGGCCGGCCGTCCGCGGCGGTCAGCCCGAAGGCCGCGGCGACGGCGGGGCTCGAGGTGAGGGTGTCGGGCGTCCACGCCGCGTCGAGCCCGTGCCAGGCGCGGGCGACGCGGTTGACCAGGGTGATCCCGCCGTCGGCGTCCGCGGCGACCACGCCCACGGGCAGCGCCTCCAGCAGTGCGCGGGTGAAGGCCTCCGAGCGGCCGGCGTGGGCGGCGGCGGTCTCCGCCTGGTCGCGCGCGGCGGCGTTGGCCACGGCCAGGTCGGCGAGCGCGCGGGCCTGCCGGCGGCGCTGGAAGAGCGCCACCACGACCGAGGCCAGGTCGGCCAGCCGCTCGCCGGCGTCCGGGGCGAAGGCGTGCGGGGCCTCGTCGAAGACGCACAGCGTGCCCACCGTCGCCCCGTCGAGGACGAGGGGGGCGCTGGCGTAGGCGCGCACCCGCGCGCGGCGGCCGTCGACCCACGGGTTGTCGGCGAACGCAGGCACGCTGGCGAGGTCGTCGTACACCGCCGGCCGCGAGGTGCCGGCGGTCGTGGTCGCGCACAGCGACTCCTCGCGCGGCGTGCTCGCCCCGGTGAAGCCGTGGGGCGCGAGCTGGTGCTGCCAGCGGGTGTCGAGCAGGTTGATCGTCGCGCAGGGCACCCCGGTGACGGCCGCGGCGACCCGGACGACGGCGGCCAGGTCGGCGTCCTCGGTGGCGTCCAGGACACCGAGGTCGTGCAGGAGCCGGGCCTGCCGGGCACGCAGCTCGGCGAGTTCCTCGGGCGGGGTGCAGACGCGCATGGCACCGGGGATCGGCCCCGCCCGGGGCCGGCTGCAGCGACCGGGCGGGGGCGTCCCCCGATCAGGTGAGCGCGCGCACGGCCTCCACGGCGGCGAAGACGGCGAAGACGACGAACAGCACCGCGGCGGCCCGGCGGATGAGGGCCACGGGGAGCCGGTCGGCCAGCGTCCTGCCCAGGAAGACCGCCAGGGCCGAGACGGTGAGCAGCGCGGCCCACGCCCCGAGGAACACCGACACCGGGGCGTCGAAGCGGGCGGCCAGCCCGGCGGTCGCCAGCTGGGAGAGGTCACCCCACTCGGCGGCGAAGAGCACGCCGAAGGAGATCGCGGCCGCCCGCAGGAACGACGTCCGCTCCCGGGCCTCCGCGGCCTCCCCGCCGTCCTCGGGCCCCTCCGAGGCGCTGCGCCACAGCAGCACCGCGCCGACGAGGAACAGCACCGCGACGACCCCGGCCACCAGCGCCTCGGGCAGCAGCGAGAGCAGGCTCCCGGCGGTGACGGCGATGGCCACCTGCAGGCCGAACGCGGTGCCGACGCCGACGAACACCGGCAGCGGCGGGAACCGGGTGGCCAGCACCAGGCTCGCGAACAGCGTCTTGTCCGGCAGCTCCACCGGCAGGACGAGGAGGAACGCCGTCGCGACGACGGACAGCACGATCACGGGTGGGACTCACTTCCGCTCGGCACGGCCGGGCGGGGGCGCACGCCTCCGACCGGCAGTGCGACGACTGCTCGGTCGAAGGTCTCGCCCACCCGCGCGGGGCGCGGGCCCGCTGACCGGGCGCCACCGCGGTGGCGCCAGCGTGTCGACCAGCGGACGGGGGGCTACTCCCCTTCTCGGCCGCCCACCCTAGCCGAGGGCCCGCGGTAAACCCGGTGCGCGCGGGTGTGGCTCCGGTTACGGTCCGCCCGTGCCCTTCCGTTGACGCCCGTCCCGCTCCCCGCTGCCGGCCGCCGCCCGGCCACTGGCCCGCCTGGCCGTGGCCTGGACCGCGCTGTCCGGTCTCGCCCCGGTCTACCCGCTGTACGCGCTGCTGTTCCTCGACACGGGGCTGTCGCAGGCGCAGGTGTCGGCGCTGTTCGCGCTGTGGTCGGTGACCGCCCTGCTGGCCGAGGTCCCCACCGGCGTGCTCGCCGACCGCTGGTCCCGCCGCGGCGCGCTCGTCCTCGCCGGCGTGCTGGAGGCGGCCGGTTTCGTGCTGTGGACGGTCGCGCCCGGCCTGCCGGGCTTCGCCGCCGGCTTCGTCGTCTGGGGCGTCGGCGGTGCGCTGGCCTCCGGCGCGGCCGAGGCGCTGGTCTACGACGGCCTGGCCGCCGTCGGCGCGGAGGACGCCTACGTCCGCGTGCACGGCGCGACGACGGCGGCCGAGCTGCTGGTGCAGGTGCCGACCGCGCTGCTGGCCGGGGTGCTGGTGCAGGCCGGCGGCTACGCCCTGGTCGGCTGGGTCAGCGTGGTCGTCTGCCTGGCCGCCGCGGTCCTGGCCACCCGGTTCCCCGAGCCGCCGCGCACGGCCGACGACGACGAGCCGGAGGTCCCGCTGCGCAGGGCGGTCGGCACCGCGCTGCGCCGCCCGCGCGTGCGGGTGGTGGTCGTCGCCGTCGCCCTGCTCGGCGGGCTGGACGCGATCGAGGAGTACTTCCCGGTCATGGCCCGAGACCAGGGCGTGACGACGGAGCTGGTGCCGGCCGCCGTCCTCGTCGTCGCGCTGGCCGGGGCGGCGGGTGCGGCGCTGGCCGGCCGGGCGGCGCGGCTGCCCTCGCGGGCGCTGCCGCTCCTGCTGCTGCTGTCGGCGGCGCTCCTCGCGGCCGGTGCGGCGGTGGACCACCCCGCCGCCGTCGCCGCGGTCGCGGTGTCCTACGGGCTGTACCTGGCGGTGCTCGTCGTGGGGGAGACGCGGCTGCAGGAGCAGGTGCCCGCCGCGGTGCGGGCGACGGTCACCTCGGTCGCCGGCCTGGGCATCGAGGCCGCCGCGCTGCTGGTGTTCGCCGCGTGGGCGCTGGGCGGGGCGGTCGCGGTGGCGGTGCTGTTCGTCGCCGTCGTCCCGGTGACCGCCCGCGGTCTCGCTCCCCGGGTGGTGGCCGGCCGTCAGCGCTAGAGGGGCCGGGTGGGCTACGCGGGCACCGCCGGGACGGGCGGCCGCACCGACAGCCGGGGCAGCAGGGCGTGCACCAGCGGCCCGATGGCCAGCGCGTAGAGCACGGTGGCGACGCCGAGGGTGCCGCCGAGCAGCCAGCCCACGGCCACGACCGCCACCTCGATCGACGTGCGCACCAGACGCACCGAGCGCCCGGTGCGGCGGACGAGGCCGGTCATCAGCCCGTCCCGCGGACCCGGGCCGAGGTGCACGCCGATGTAGGCGGCGGTCGCGACGGCGTTGAGCAGGATGCCGGCCGGCACGAGCGCGACCCGGACGGGCAGGGACCCCGGCTCGGGGAGGACGGCGAGCGCGGCGTCCAGGGCCAGGCCGATGACGACGACGTTGCTGACCGTGCCCAGCCCCGGCCGCTCGCGCAGCGGCACCCAGGCCAGCAGCACCAGCGCGCCGACGACGATGGTGACCACGCCGAGGGACCAGCCGAGCTGGCGGGACAGTCCCTGGTGCAGCACGTCCCACGGCATGACCCCCAGGCCCGAGCGCACCAGCAGGGCCATCGACAGGCCGTAGAGCACCAGCCCGGCGTAGAGCTGAGCGAGGCGGCGGGGTCCGGGGAACTGGCGCACGACCCGATCCTGCGACAGGGCCGGCCCGCCGATCACAGGCCAATCCGGGCGAGTGGTCTGCGCCCCGGCCCTGCCTGCGGTCCGGTCCCGGACCCCGGGAGGTGCCTTTAGCGCTACAAAGGCCCCCAGGGGGCCTTTGTAGCGCTAAAGGCACCTATCTCGCGGCGCGGCGGGCGATGCGGGCGGCGAAGACGCCGGCGGCGTGGCCGTTGTCGATGTTGCTGACGACGACGCCGGGCGAGGCCGAGGTGAGGATCGTCAGCAGCGCGCCGAAACCGCCGAACGACCCCGGCTGCCCGGTCGAGGTGGGCACCGCGACGATCGGCACGTCGGTCATCGCCCCGACCGTCCCGGCCAGCGAGGCGTCGAGCCCGGCGACCACGACCAGGCAGTCGACGTCGTCGAGCAGGGTGCGGTCGGTGAGCAGCGGCCGCAGCCGGCCGGCGCCGACGTCGTCGACGCGCACCACCTCGGTGCCGGTGACCCGCGCGACGAACGCCGCCTCGGCGGCCACCGACGCGTCGGCGGTGCCGGCGCACAGCACACCCACCCGTCCGACCGGGTCGGGGACCGGCCCGACCGCGGCCGACATCGCCGCCGCGTCGACCGTGGAGCCGGGGTGCGCGGAGGCCAGCGCGACGAGGGTGTCGGCGCTGGCGCGGACGACCAGCGCGGGCCGGTCGGGGTGCGCGGCGCGGGTCTCCCGGACCAGCGCGAGGACCTGCTCGGTCGAGCGGCCCACGCCCCAGATGACGTCGGGCTCGGCCGGCGCCGGGGGCGCGGCCGGGGGTGCGGCGGGCGCGGGCCCGGGCGTCAGCGGCGGCTCGCCCGGACTGCCCAGGGACAGCGGGGGGTCGGCCAGCAGCGGCGAGAAGCCGCCGACGGGGTCCAGCGGCGAGCTCGCCGCCGGGACCGGCCGCGCCGCCGCGGGCGGCGCCTCGTCGGGCGCGGTGCCGGGAGCGCGGGTCTGGGTGAGCGCGGACAGCGCCACGACGCGGTCGCGTCCGCTGCGCTTGGCGTCGTACAGCACGCCGTCGGCCGCGGCGAACAGCGTGCGGCGGTCGTCACCGCGGGTGGCCGAGGCGATGCCGACACTGATGGTCACCGGCACGCGCAGGCCCAGCGCGGCCCAGTCGTGGGCGGCCACGGCGCGGCGGACCCGCTCCAGCGCGTGCTCGGCCTGCTCGGCGGTGGTGTCGGGCAGCAGCACGACGAACTCGTCGCCGGCCCACCGGCACACCTCGTCGGTGTCGCGGCAGCCGGCCAGCAGCAGGTCGGCCACCGCGCGCAGCACCGCGTCCCCGCCGGGGTGCCCGACGGCGTCGTTGATCGCCTTGAACCGGTCGACGTCGACCACCGCCAGCGCCGGCGTGGTGCCCGCGCTGAGCAGCCCGTCGAGGCGCGCCTCGGCGTAGCGGCGGTTGGGCAGGTGGGTGAGGGGGTCCTCGTAGGCCTGGCGGCGCAGCTGGCCGGCGGCCCGCTCGTTCTCCAGCAGGCTCTTGCGCCGGCCGAACAGCTCCACCCAGCGGGTGCGCCGCTCGTCGACCCGGTCGAGCTCGTCGGCGAGGTAGGCCTGCAGGTAGGGCAGCGCCCGGCCGGCGTCGTCGAGCTCGGCGTGCAGCGTGCACAGCTCGCGCAGCGCCGCCCGCCGCAGCCGCGGCAGGCCGTGCTCGGTGGCCAGCGCCAGCGCCTTGGCCAGCTGCCGGTCGGCGCCCCGGCCGTCGCCCTGCCGCCGCAGCGCGCGGCCCAGCGCCAGCATCGCCGAGGCCAGCAACGCGCGGTCGCCCCGGGCGCTGGCGGTGCGGACGGCGGCGCGCAGCGGGCCGGTGGCCGCGGCGTGCTCGCCCAGGCCGACCAGCGCCCAGCCGTGCACCACCTGCGCGGCGACGACGCCCGCGGCGTCCGGCGGCAGCTGGGCCAGCGCCTGCTCGGCGAGCTCGCGCGCCTCGGCGAAGCGCGGCCGCGCGGACGCGGGGTCGCCGTCGTCGAGGAGGGCCTCGCCAAGCTCGGCGCACAGCTCGCCCAGGCAGGTGGCCGCACGCGCGACGAGCACGTCGGGGTCGTCGGGACCGAGGACGCCGGCCCCGGCGGCCGCGGTCGCCGTCTCCAGGGCGCGGCGCTGGTAGTCCAGCGCCAGCGGCATCAGCTCGAGGTCGGCCAGGACGCCGGCGAGCGTGCCCAGCGTGTCGACCAGCAGGGCGCTCGGCGGCAGCCCCGGGTCGAGCAGGCTCGCGGCCTCGACCGCCTCGTCCATCGCGGCGTCGATCCGGCGGGAGAGCAGCTCGATGCGGGCGTGCCGGGCCAGCCCCGCGGCGCGCTGCAGGTCGTCGTCGCTGGCGTCGAAGGCGGCCTTGGCCGAGCGCACCAGGGCGATCGCGAGGGCGGCGTGCGCGGCCGACTCCGACCGCGGGTCGCCGTCCCCGCCGACCGGCCCGGCCGCCGCGCCCACCCCGCGGTCGAGCACGTCGGCGACGCCGGCGTGCAGGTCGAGCGACTCGGTGACCCCCGGCGCGTCGAGGGGCTCGCCGACCAGCGTGAACCCGGCGACCCGCAGCCGGCGGACCAGCAGCTCGGCGCGGAGGGTGTCGGCCCAGGCGCGGCCCAGGCCGGACGTGTCGCCGTCGGGGGTGTCCGAGGGCGCCGCGTAGGGCGAGGAGGGGTCGGCGACCGAGAGCAGCCGCTCGGCGTCGTCGAGCTGCCAGTTGGCGAGGGCGGCGGTCACCCGGTGGTGCAGGGCTCCCGGTGGCACCAGCGCACTGTGCACGTCGTCCGCGGGGGAGTCGAGCGCTGGGGCACCGGCACGCCGGGGGCCGTCCACCCCGTCGTCCGTCCCGTCACTGGCGCCCCAGGCGGGCCGCTGCGTCACGCCGACGCCCCGTCGAGGTCGTCGAGGTCGGCGCTGCCGTCGGGGTCGTCGACGAGGCCCGGCGCGCGCACCCGGTTGCGCCCGCCGCGCTTGGCGGAGAACAGGTGCAGGTCGGCGGTGTCGAACAGCGCGCGCCAGCCGGCCGGCGCGGCGCGGTCGTCGGCGGGCGCCGTGGCCACCCCGATGCTCACGGTGATCGGCTCGGACAGCGGCAGGTCGCCCCAGTCGGCGTCGGCGACGGCGGCCCGCAGCCGCTCGGCCGCGGCCAGCGCCTGCGCCGGGGTCGACGACGGCAGCACCACGAGGAACTCGTCCCCGGCCCACCGGTAGACCTCGTCACCGGCCCGGCTGTGGTCGCGGAGCAGCGCCGCGACCCGCCGCAGCACCTCGTCGCCGTGCGTGTGGGAGGTGTCGTCGTTGACCTCCTTGAACCGGTCGACGTCGACGACGGCCAGCGACAGCGGCTCGGCGCCCGGCCGCAGCCCCGCGAGACGGCGCTCGGCGCTGCGCCGGTTGCCCAGCCCGGTGAGCGGGTCCTCCAGGGCGTGCCGGCGCAGGACGGCGGCCTGCCGCTCGGTCTCGCGCAGCCGGCTGCGCCGCACGAACATCTCCGCCCACAGCTCCCGGCTGCGCGCGTGCGCCCGGCCGGTGTCGGCGCGGTAGGCCTCCAGCCAGTACAGCGCCTCGGCGGGGCGGCCCATCGCCGCGGTGGCCTGGCCGAGCTCGAGCAGGCACTGCCGGTAGCGGCGGCGGTCGGCGGAGGCGGCGAACGCGCCGGAGGCGTCGACGAGCAGGTCGGCGGCCTCCTCGCCGCCCCCGCCGCCGGTGTTGGCCTGGGAGAGCCGGGTCAGCAGCCGGGCCAGCGCGAGGTCGGCGAAGCCGCGCAGCCACGTGCTGCCGGTGCGGTGGACCCGCCGGTGCACCGACCGCAGCGGGCCGAGGGCGTCGTCGAGATCGTCGTGGCAGGACAGCGCCCACGCCTGGACGACGTCGAGCAGGTCCTGGTCGCCGGGCTCGGGCTCGACGGCCAGCGCCCGGGCGTCCTGCGCCGCGGCGATCGCGGTGCCGGCCAGCTCGCGGGCCCGCCCGGCCTGCCCCCGGCGGCGCAGCGTCTGCGCCAGCTCGACGTTCTGCTGCGCGCACAGCCGCAGCAGCTGCCAGCGGTCGACGAGGTCGGGCAGCCGGGCGGCGACGGCGTGGCCCTGCTCGGCCTGGGCGACGGCGAGCTCCTCGAGGTCGAGCGCGGTGAGGGTGAGCGAGAGCCACAGGTGGGCCTGGTGCAGCGCGCGCGGCGGCTCACCGGGAGCGGGGTCGGCGGCGGTGACCTGCTCGGTCAGCAGGCTGGCGTCGACGGCCAGCAGCATCGCGGTGTCGAGGTGGTCGGCCGCGGCCTCGACGTGGGCGAGGTAGGCCAGCACCAGGGCCGTCGACGCCGAGGCCGGGCACGCGCCGAGGGCCTCGCGGGCGGCAGCGGTGCCGGCCGCGACGGCGTCCCGGTCGCCGTCGACCAGCCCGCGACGGGCCGCGAGCGCCCCGCGCCAGGCCGCCCAGCCGGGGTCCCCGACGGCGGCCAGCGCGGCCTCGGCGTCGTCGAGCTCGGCGCGGAACGCGTCGGCGTCCTCCCGCGAGCTGGCCGCCAGGAGGCGTCGGAGCGCAGCGTCGAGGTCACCGTCGGTGAGGGCAGCAGGGCTGGGGGGCACGCATCCCTCCTCCTCGACACCGGACGTCCGGCCACGGCTCGACCGGCGGCGAGGCGGTCCTCCCCGGACGGGACCGGGGATCCCCGTCCGACCGCACTACCCTCGTCGGGTGCTGCAGACCCCTCCGACGCGGTTCGCCTATCTCGGGCCCGAGGGTACCTTCGCCGAAGCCGCGCTCAGCAGGGCCGTCGCCCCTGGCGAGGGGGTCCGGCAGCCGGCGGCGAGCGTCCCGGCGGCGCTGGCCGCGGTGCGCGCCGGCGAGGCCGACGCCGCCCTCGTGCCGCTGGAGAACTCGGTCGAGGGCTCGGTCCCCGCGACGATGGACGGCCTGGCCGAGGGCGACCCGCTGGTGGTCGTCCGCGAGGTGTTCCTGACCGTCTCCTTCGTCCTCGCCGTGCGCCCGGGCACCACCCCCGACCGGGTGCGCAGCGTGGTCAGCCACCCGCACGCGCTCGCCCAGACCGCGCGCACGGTGGCCGGCCTGCTGCCCGGCGTCCCGACCCTCCCGGCCTCCTCGACGGCGGCCGCCGCACGCGCCGTGGCCGAGGGCGAGCACGACGCCGCCGTCTGCGCGCCGATCGCGGCCGAGCGCTACGGGCTGGTGCCGCTGGCCGAGGACGTCGCCGACCACCCGGGCGCGGTCACCCGCTTCGTGCTGGTCTCCCGGCCCGGCGCGCTGCCGGCGCCGACGGGCAACGACAAGACCTCGCTGGTGGTCGTCGTCGCCGACCGCACCGGCGCCCTGCTCGACGTGCTGCGCGAGTTCGCCGTCCGCGGGATCAGCCTCACCCGCATCGAGTCGCGGCCCACCCGTGACCGGCTGTGGGTCTACTCCTTCTCCCTCGACTGCGAGGGCCACGTCGCCGAGGCCCGGGTGGGCGAGGCGCTGGCCGCGCTGCACCGGGTGTGCGAGGACGTGCGCTTCCTCGGCTCCTACCCGCGGGCCGACGGCCGCACCAACCGCCCCGTCCCCGACGAGTCGGCCGACGCGGCCTTCACCGAGGCCGGGCAGTGGCTGGCCCGTGTGCGAAACGGTGAGGTGTAGGCGAAGGCCCGTGCGATCGGCCCTCCTGCAGGGGCCCGCCGCGAGCGTGCGAGTGGCGGGGGCAGGAGGGTCCTTCGTCAGGCCGGTTCCAGCTCGCGCTCCGGCTCGGGCGCGCGCCGGCGGGACAGCGCGCTGGGCCACCACGTGCGGTCGCCCAGCAGGTGCACCGCCGAGGGCACCACCAGCGAGCGGACGACGAAGGTGTCGAGCAGGACGCCGAAGCCGACGAGGAACGACAGCTGGGTCAGGAACAGCAGCGGCAGCACCGACAGCGCCCCGAAGGTGGCCGCCAGCACCATCCCGGCCGACGTGATGACCCCGCCGGTCACTGCCAGGGCCCGCAGGACGCCGTCGCGGGTGCCGTGCTTCTCGGACTCCTCGCGAGCCCGTGTCATGAGGAAGATGTTGTAGTCGATCCCCAGGGCGACGAGGAACACGAACCCGATGAGCAGGATGCCGGGGTCGCTGCCGGGGAAGCCGAACACGCTGTCGAAGAGCAGCGCGGCCACGCCGACCGTCGCCCCGACGCTGAGCACGACGCTGGCCAGCAGCAGCAGCGGTGCCACCAGCGAGCGCAGCAGCAGGGCCAGCACCACGGTGATGACCACCAGCACGCTGGGCACGATCACCCGCAGGTCGCGGGCCGCGGTCTCGCGGGCGTCGAGGTTGGCCGCGGTGTCCCCGCCGACCAGGGCGGCCGGGTCGGCGTCGTCGAGCGCCGTCCGCAGCTCCTGGACGACGTCGATCGCCTCGGTGCTGTCGGCGGCCACGGCGAGGGTCACGTCGAGGCGGACCTGCCCGTCGACGACGGCCGGGTCGGCACCGGGCTGCGGCGGCCCGTCGGTGCCGGTGAACGGCGCGACCGAGGCCACGCCCTCCACGGCGGCCGCCGTCTCGGCCACCTCCTGCCAGCTCCCCTCCGGGGTGATGACGACGGTGGGGCTGCCGGAACCGGCGTCGAAGTGGCGGGCCAGCGCCTCCTGCCCGTCGACGCCGTTGGACTCGCCGCGGATGGCGTCGCTGAAGGTGATGCCGTCCGCGTCGTAGGTGGGCGCGAAGACGGCCGCGGCCACCAGCGCCAGCGTGCTCAGGGCCAGGACCCGCCGCGGCCGGCGGCCGACCAGCGCCGCGACCCGCTGCCAGCCGCGGCCCTCGCGCGGGCGCTGGCCGACGTGCGGGCGGAAGGGCCAGAAGGCGGCGCGGCCGAGCAGCGCCAGCGCGGCCGGCAGGAAGGTCAGCGCCGCGACGACGGCGAGCGAGACGCTGACCGCCGAGATCGGCCCGAGCCCGCGGTTGGAGGCCAGGTCGGAGAACAGCAGGCAGAGGACGCCGAGGACCACGGTCGCGCCCGAGGCCACGATCGGCTCCCACGAGCGGCGCAGGGCCACCCGGATCGCGGTGAACCGGGAGTGCTCGCGCTGCAGCTCCTCGCGGAAGCGGGCGACGAGCAGCAGGCCGTAGTCGGTGGCCGCGCCGACGACCAGGATCGCCGCGATGCCCTGGCTCTGGCCGTTGACGGTGATCAGGTCGGCGTCGGCCAGGAGGTAGGCGACGGCGTTGCCCGCGGTGAGCGCCAGACCCGCGGTGCCGATGACCAGGAACGGCAGGATCGGGCTGCGGTAGACCACCAGCAGGATGAGCAGGACCACGCCGAACGCCGCGAGCAGCAGCAGCCCGTCGATGCCGGCGAAGCCGTTGGCGAAGTCGGCGAAGATGCCGCCCGGCCCGGTGACGAAGGAGTCGGTGCCGTCGACGGCGATCGCCGCGCGGATGTCCTCGACCACGGTCACGATCTCGTCGCCGAGCTCCGGGCTGAGCGGCAGCACCGCCTGCACCGCCTCGCCGTCCTCCGACGGGATCGGCGGGGAGGCGGGCGCCACCAGGGCGCCGGCCTCATCGGCGACGGCCGTGGCCTCCTGCACCGCCTCGCCGACCGCGCCGAGCGTGGCCTGGTCGAGCGGCCCGTCGCCCTCCCAGAGCAGGATCGCCGGGATGGCCTCGGTGGGGGAGAAGGCCTGGGCGAGCTCCGCGACCCGGGTGGACTCGGCGCTGTCCGGGAGGAAGGCGGCGGTGTCGTTCTCCTGGAGCCCGGTCAGCTGGCCGCTGAGGGAACCGAGGGGGGCGGCCGCGCCGAGCCAGGCGAGGACGACGAGCAGGGGGAGCAGCCAGCGGACCCGACGGGCCATGGTCATTCCTCTCGACCAGCGATAATCTAGACGTTCGAGACATTACGGGGGTGGGACATGGAGCGCAACGACGGCCAGCGGGTGGAGGTCGCACTCCTCCTTCGGCGTCTCACCGTGGAAGTGGATGCAGTCGGGCAGCGGTTCGCCGACGCGCACGGTCTGGGCCGCACCGACGTGCGGGCCGTGGTGGCCATCCTGGACGCCACCCGCCGCGGGGAGCCGCTCACGGCCGGCGCGCTCGGCGCGGCGGTGGGCCTGAGCTCGGCGTCGGTGACCGCGCTGGTCGACCGGCTCGAGCGGGCCGGGCACGTGCACCGCGTGCGCGACCCCGAGGACCGGCGCCGCGTCGTCCTGCACATGAGCGAGCCGACCATGGCCGCCGGCGCCGCGTTCTTCGGCGGCCTGCAGCGCGACGTGGTGGGGGCGATGGCGGACATGTCCGACGCTGAGGTCGCGGTGGTCCGCCGGTTCCTCACGGCGGTGACCGAGGTGGTGGTGGCCCACCGCTGAGCGCTTCTCCAGGCATGGGAAGCTCTCCGCACGTCTCGGCGCCCGAGACGTGCGGAAAGCCTCCTGTGCCTCGGCGTTACAGGTACAGGCCGGTGGACTCCTCGATCCGCTCGGCGGCGACGGCGTGCACGTCGCGCTCGCGGAGGATGACCAGCTCCTCGCCGTGCACCTCGACCTCGTGCTGGTCCTCGGGGGAGAAGAGCACCTGGTCGCCGACCTTCACCTGCCGGACGCTCGAGCCGACCCCGCGCGCCTCGCCCCACACCAGCCGCTTGGCCACCTGCGCGGTCGCCGGGATGAGGATGCCGCCGGTCGAGCGCCGCTCGCCGTCCTCCCTGCGCAGCGACACGAGGATCCGGTCGTGCAGCATCTTGATCGGCAGTCCGCTGCCCTTGGCGACGTCGGATGGCACGCGATCACGGTACGCGGGTGCCTCAGCCCCACCCGAGCTCGTGCAGCCGCTCGTCGCTGATGCCGAAGTGGTGGGCGATCTCGTGGACGACGGTCACCGTCACCTCCTCGACCACCTCCTCGGCGGTCTCGCAGACGTCGCAGATGGCCTCGCGGTAGACCATGATCCGGTCGGGCAGCGTCCCGCCGTACTGCCAGCCGCGCTCGGTGAGCGCGTAGCCCTCGTAGAGGCCCAGCAGGTCGGGCTCGTCCTCGTTGCGGTCCTCGACCAGGACGACGACGTTGTCCAGCAGCGCCATGAGCTCGGCCGGGACCGCGTCGAGGGCATCGGCGACCAGCGACTCGAAGACCTCGCGGGGGAGCGGCCTCACCAGCTGGTCGGCAGCGGGCGGCCCTCCTCGTAGCCGGCCGCGCTCTGCACCCCCACCACGGCCCGCTCGTGCAGCTCGTCGATGGTGCGGGCACCGGCGTAGGTGCACGACGAGCGCACCCCCGCGACGATGCCGTCGACCAGGTCCTCCACGCCGGGCCGGGCCGGGTCGAGGTACATGCGCGAGGAGCTGATCCCCTCCTCGAACAGCCCGGCGCGGGCCCGCTCGAAGCCGCTCTGCGCCGCCGTCCGCGCCTTGACCGCGCGCGCCGACGCCATGCCGAAGGACTCCTTGTACAGCCGGCCGCCGTCGTCGTGGATGTCGCCGGCGCTCTCGTAGGTGCCGGCGAACCACGAACCGACCATCACGTTGGCCGCGCCCGCGGCCAGGGCCAGCGCGACGTCGCGCGGGTGGCGCACCCCGCCGTCGGCCCACACGTGCCGGCCGAGCCGGCGGGCCTCGGCGGCGCACTCCTCGACGGCGGAGAACTGCGGCCGCCCGACGCCGGTCATCATCCGGGTGGTGCACATGGCGCCCGGCCCGACGCCGACCTTGACGACGTCGGCGCCGGCCTGGACGAGGTCGCGGGTGCCCTCGGCGGTGACCACGTTGCCCGCCACGACCGGCGTCGACCCGGCCACCGCGCGCACCGCGCGCACCGCCTCGACCGCCTTCTCCTGGTGGCCGTGCGCGGTGTCGACGACGAGCACGTCGACACCGGCGGCCAGCAGCGCCGACGCCTTGCCGGCGACGTCGCCGTTGATGCCGACGGCGGCCGAGGTGAGCAGCTGCCCGGTCGCGTTGACCGCCGGGGTGTAGAGCGTCGAGCGCAGCGCGCCCTTGCGGGTGATGACGCCGACCAGCCGGTCGCCCTCCACCACCGGCGCGGCGCTGACCCGCTCACCGGAGAGCACGTCGAACACCTTGGGCAGGTCGGTGCCCGCGGGGATGGTCAGCGGGTGCTCGGCCATGACCTGGCCGAGCTGGCTGAACCGGTCCACGCCGCGGCACGCGCCGTCGGTGACCACGCCCACCGGCACGCCGTCGTCGACCACCACGACGATGCCGTGCGCCCGCTTGGTCATCAGCGACAGCGCCTCGCCGACGGTCGACGTCGGGGCCAGCGTGATCGCGGTGTCGTAGACCGGGTGGCGGGCGTGCACCCAGGAGACGACCTCGGTCACGACGTCGACCGGGATGTCCTGCGGGAGCACCGCCAGGCCGCCGCGGCGGGCGATCGTCTCGGCCATCCGGCGGCCGCTGATCGCCGTCATGTTGGCGACGACGACCGGGATGGTGGTGCCCACCCGGTCCGGCGTGGTCAGGTCGACCTCGAGCCGCGAGCCCACGGTGCTGTGGTTGGGCACCATGAAGACGTCGGCATAGGTGAGGTCGGTGGCCGGGCGGTTGCCGCCGATGAAGCGCATGGACCCCATTGTCCCGCAGCGGCCGCGCGGGCGAGGTCCCTCCGCGTGTCTCCCGAGACCGTGCTGCTCAGCGCCCGACCCGCGGCGCGGGACGGCGGGCGGACACCAGCGCGACCGCGACCACCACGGCCAGCCCGGTCCCGGCGACCAGCCCGAGCGCCGTCGCCCCGGCGCCGAGGGTGGAGACGAGCGCGCCGAGCAGCGCCCAGCCCGCGGCGACCACGTAGGCGGGCTGCCCGTGCACCCGCCAGGCGACGGCGGCAGCGGTCGCCGCGGCGCCGGCCAGCAGCAGCGCGGGGACTACGGTGCCGTCGACCAGCCGCCCGGGCAGGACGGTGGCCGTGTTCACCCAGACCGCGGCGCTGGTCCACCCGGCGTAGAGGCCGACGGTGCCGCCGAGCAGCAGGCGGGTGGTCCGGTCGGCCGGCGTCGCGACGACCGTCCGCAGGCAGACCAGCAGCGCCGCGAGCATCGCCGCGAAGACGGGGACGGTCAGGGCGGGCGCCGCCGCCGCGGCTACCAGCCACAGCACGAAGCCGACCTGCGCCAGCGACAGCGGCACCTGCACGCGGCGCCAGGGGTCCGCCGTCGCGCGCCGCAGCGGGAGGCCGTACACCGCCGCGGCCAGGCAGCCGAGGACGACCGGCCCCCAGATGGCGAAGAACGGTCCGGGCGGCACCACCACCGGGTCGCTGCCCGAGCCCTGCTCGAAGCCGGCCAGCGGCGGGGCGGCCGCCTGGGCGACGGCGGTGGCCAGCAGCAGCCAGCGTCCCCGGCTGCCGGGCGCGGGTCGGGCCACGGAGACCTCCTCCCGGACGCCTGTACCCGGTGTTCGGCCGCGCGGACCCACCCGGATGCGGGAGGCCGCCCCGCGCCGCCGGGGTGCCCGCCGCCGTGCGCTCCTACGATCGGGGGGTGATCGACCTGCGCCTGGTGCGCGAGCACCCCGACGTCGTCCGTGCCAGCCAACGCGCCCGCGGCGCCGACGAGTCCCGGGTCGACGCGCTCCTGGCCGCCGACGCCGCCCGCCGCGAGGCGGTCCGGCGCGCCGACGACCTGCGGGCCGAGCAGAAGGCGGCCTCCCAGGCGGTGCGCGGCGCCAGCAAGGAGGAGCGGCCCGCCGTCCTGGAGCGCGCCAAGGCGCTCGCGGCGCAGGTCAAGGAGGCCGAGGAGGCCCAGCGCGCGGCCGACGCCGCGCTGCGCGAGGCGCACCTGGCCATCCCGAACGTGGTCGCCGACGGCGTCCCGCCCGGCGGCGAGGACGACGCGGTGACGCTGCGCACCGTCGGCGAGGTGCCCCGCTACGACTTCGAGGTCCGCGACCACCTGCAGGTCGGCGAGGCCCTCGGCGCCATCGACGTGGAGCGCGGCGCGAAGGTCTCCGGGGCCCGCTTCTACTTCCTCACCGGCCCGGGGGCGCTGCTGGAGTTCGCGCTCGCCCAGCTGGCGATCACCCGCGCGGTGGCCGCCGGCTTCACCCCCGTCGTCGCCCCGGCGCTGGTCAAGCCGCACGCCATGGAGGGCACCGGCTTCCTCGGCGAGCACGACGAGGAGGTCTACCGGATCGAGCGCGACGACCTCTACCTCGTGGGCACCTCCGAGGTCGCGCTGGCCGGCATGCACGCCGACGAGGTGCTCGACCTCTCCTCCGGCCCCCGCCGCTACGCCGGCTGGTCGTCCTGCTTCCGCCGCGAGGCCGGCTCCTACGGCAAGGACACCCGCGGGATCATCCGCGTGCACTGGTTCGACAAGGTCGAGATGTTCAGCTTCTGCCGCCCCGAGGACAGCGCCGCCGAGCACCTGCGGCTGCTGGCCTGGGAGGAGGAGTTCCTCCAGGCGCTCGAGCTGCCCTACCGCGTCGTCGACATCGCCGCCGGCGACCTCGGCACCAGCGCCGCCCGCAAGTACGACATCGAGGCGTGGTTCCCCAGCCAGGGCACCTACCGGGAGCTGACCAGCACGTCGGACTGCACCACCTTCCAGGCCCGCCGGCTGGCCATCCGCCACCGCGACGCCGACGGGAGGCCGCAGCCGGCCGCCACGCTCAACGGCACGCTGTGCGCGATCGCCCGCACCATCGCCTGCCTGCTCGAGGTGCACCAGCGCGCCGACGGGTCGGTGCACGTCCCGGTGGCGCTGCGGCCCTGGCTCGGCGGGCACGAGGTGCTCACACCCGGCATGACGCTGGCCGCACCGGTGCCGCCGGCGGCCGCATGAGCGGGCCCGCGCCCCGCGCCGTCCTCTCCGGGCACGTCCCCTCCCCGGACGCCGACCGGGTCGTCGAGCCCGGCGACCTCGGGAGCTGGCGCCCGCGGCTGGTGGCCACCGACCTCGACGGCACCCTGCTCACCTCCGCCGGCGTGGTCAGCCCGCGCACCCGCGCCGCGCTGGACGCCTGCTGGGCCGCCGGCATCCCGGTCGTCGGCGTCACCGGGCGCGGGCCGCGGCTGCTCGACAGCGTCCGCACGGCGCTCGACGGTCGGGGCATCGCGGTGCTCGCGCAGGGCGGCTACGTCGTCGACCTCGAGCGCGACGAGGTGCTGCGCACCGTCGGGCTGCCGCGCTCGCAGGCCGAGGCCGTCATCGCGCGCATCGAGGCGGTCGCCGGCGACCTGATCCTGGCCGTGGAGGACGCCGCCGAGCAGGCCGAGGCGCTCGCGCCGCTGCGGGTGCAGCACGGCTTCGACTGGCCCTATCCCGAGCCGGCGCACCTGCTGCCGCGGCACGCGGTGATCCCCGAGGGCGCGGTGCTCAAGGTGTTCCTGCGCTCGTCCTCCCTCGGCCAGGACGAGCTGCTGGCCCGCGCCCGGCGGGTGGTCGACCCGGCCGAGGCCGAGGTCACCCACGCCGGGCTGGGCTTCATCGAGGTGCTGCCGCCGGGTGTCACCAAGGCCACCGGGCTGGCCGTCGCGCTCGACCACCACGGCGTCGGGCTCGCCGACGTGCTCGTCTTCGGCGACATGCCCAACGACCTGCCGATGATCACCGCGGTCACCGAGGCCGGCGGCCGCGCGGTCGCAGTGGCCAACGCCCACCCCGCCGTCCGGGCGGCGGCCGGCGCGCTCACCGGCGGGCACGACGCCGACGGCGTCGCCTCCTACCTCGAGGCGGTGCTCGCCGGTGTCTGACTGGCGCCCCCGGCTGATCGCCAGCGACATGGACGGCACGCTGCTGCGCTCCGACGACACCGTCAGCGACGCCACGGTCGCCGAGCTGCGCCGCTGGCAGGACGACGGCGTCCCCGTCGTCCTCGCCACCGGCCGGCCGCCCCGCTGGATGCACCGGATCCGGCAGGTCGTCACGACCGGCACCGCCGTCTGCTGCAACGGCGCGGTGCTGCTCGACCTCGGGCGCTTCGAGATCCTCGAGGAGGAGGCGCTGCCCCCGGCGGTGCTGGCCGAGATCACCGCCGGGCTGCGCGCCGAGCAGCCGGACACCTGGTTCGCCGTCGAGTACGGCCTGGAGTTCCGCCACGAGCCGGTGTACCGGCCGCGGTGGGACGTCGACGCGCCCGGCGTCGCCGAGGCCCCGCTGGAGGAGATGGTCGCGGCGCCCGCGGCGAAGCTGCTGGCCCGGCACGAGGACATGGACCGCGACTCCTTCGTCGCGCTGGTGGAGCGCGTGGTGGGTGACCGGGCGACGGTCACCAACTCCTCCTCCGACGCCCTCGCCGAGATCTCCGCGCACGGGGTCACCAAGGCCAGCGGGCTGGCCCGGGTCGCCGCCCGGCACGGCGTCGGCCCGGAGGACGTCGTGGTCTTCGGGGACATGCCCAACGACATCGCCGCCTTCGACTGGGTGCGGGAGGCCGGCGGACGGGCCGTGGCCATGGCCCACGCCCACCCGGACCTGCTCGCCGCCGCCACCGACGTCACCGTCGGCAACGACGACGACGGAGTCGCGACCTTCCTCTCAGCTCTGTAGACCCGGCTTGAGATCGGCCCTTCCCTGCCGATGTGTCGGAGCGACCGGCACCCCGCCACGGAAGGCGATCGATGAGCCAGACCCCTGCCCGCGTCCCGACGACGCCCGCCGAGCCCACCTCCTCCGGGTGGAGCCTGCACACGAGGCTGCTCGGCGCGATCCTCGTCGTCGCGCTGACCACCCTGGGTGTCGGGCTGTTCGGCATCCAGCGCATGTCGGTCCTCGCGGACAAGGCCGACCAGGTCCACGACGAGGGCGCCGTGCCGCTCGACGGCCTGCGCCGGCTGCAGGTCGACTGGTGGGAGCTGTCGGCGCACACCGCCCGGGCCAACATCCCGACGCTGCCGGCGGCGACCGTCCAGGAGGCGCGGGAGTCCGCGGCCGCCGCGGGCGAGGCGATGGTCACCGACGCCGAGGCCGTGGCCGGGATGCCGCTGTCCGAGGAGGCCCGCGCCGGGTTCGAGGAGTACCGGACCGCGTCGGAGACCTACCTGACCGCGCTGGCGCAGCTGCAGGCCCTGCCGCCGACCTCGCCGAGCGCGCTGCCGCTGCTGCAGACCATGTCGCAGAACGAGGACGTGATCGAGGAGTCGCTGACCGCGGCCACGGCGGCGGCCGCCGCGTCCGCCGGGGAGACGGTCACCGAGGCCGAGGACGCCTACGCCGCCGCCCGCACCCTCACGCTCGTCGTCGTCGGGCTCGGCCTGGTCGTCTCCGTCGTGCTCGCGCTGCTGGTGGCGCGCAGCGTGACCCGGCCGGTGCAGCGGATCCGCGAGGTGCTCGCCGAGGTCGCCGGCGGTGACCTGACGGTGCGCGCCGGGGCCACCGGCGGCGGCGAGCTGGGCGAGGTGGCCCGCTCGCTGGACGAGACCCTCGACGCCCTCGGCGGCGTGCTCACGCTGGTCCGCGGGTCCGCCGACCGGCTGCAGGGCGCCTCCACCCAGCTCGACGCCGCGGCCGGCGGCATCGCCGAGGTCTCCCGCGCCGCGTCCGACCAGACCGGCGTCGTCGTCGCCTCGGCCGGCGAGGTCGCCGCCAGCGTCGACACCGTGGCCACCGGCTCGTCGCAGATGGAGAGCGCGATCCGCGAGATCGCGCACAACGCCGCCGAGGCCGCCCGCGTGGCCGGTCAGGCGGTGGGTGTCGCGGAGACCACGACCCGGACCGTCGGCAGGCTCGGCGACTCCTCGCAGGAGATCGCCACCGTGGTCAAGCTCATCAACGGCATCGCCGAGCAGACCAACCTGCTGGCCCTCAACGCGACCATCGAGGCGGCGCGGGCCGGGGAGGCGGGCAAGGGCTTCGCCGTCGTGGCCAGCGAGGTCAAGGAGCTCGCGCAGGAGACCGCGCGCGCCACCGAGGACATCTCCCGCCGGGTCGAGGCCATCCAGGCCGACACCGCGGGCGCCGTCGAGGCGATCAGCCGGATCAGCTCCGTGATCGGCGAGATCAACGACTTCCAGGCGACCATCGCGGCGGCGGTCGAGGAGCAGACGGCGACCACCAACGAGATGAACCGCAACGTGGCCGAGGCCGCCGGCGGCACCCGCCAGATCGCCGCGGCGATCACCGGCCTGGCCGACGGCACCCAGCAGACCAGCGCCCGCGTCGACGACGCCCGCCGGGCCGCGGCGGAGCTCGCCCGGATGAGCGGGGAGCTGCAGGACGCCGTCCGCCGCTTCTCCGTGTAGGCGGTCCCCGCCGGGATCAGGTGACCTGATCATCGGGCGTCCTCCCTCACCGCCCACCGTGAGGGAGGACGCCCGGCGGTGAGGGAGGACGTCGTCCGCGCGTCGTGGCGCGGCCGCTCAGGCGACGGCGTCCTCGGGGTCGGGTCCCGGCTCGGGGCGCCGGTGCACCCGGAACGACCGTGGGCCGGCCAGCGGCTGGGCGAGCAGCCGGGCCACCCGCGCGAGCACCGGGCTGGAGGGACCGAGGTCCTCCTGCGTGACGCGGACGACGCGGACGTCGTGCTCGCGGATCCGGTCCTCACGCCGCTTCTCGTCCCACAGCACCGCCTCCGGCGTGCGGCCGTCGCGCGGCGCGGCGTACTTCACGCGGCCGTCGAACTCGATGGCCAGCGCCGCCTCCTCGTACCAGGCGTCGACCCGGCCGAGGAGGCCGCGGGGGCCGTGCAGCTCCACCTGCAACTCGGGCCGCGGGAGTCCCGCCTGCAGCAGCGCCAGCCGCCCCCGCGTCTCCAGGGGCGACTCGGCGCGGCCGTCAGCGAGGCCGACCGCACGGGCGGCGGCCCCGATGCCCACCCAGTGCGTCTGTCGCAGGACGGCGGCCTCTATGGCGTCCCGTGCCACCTGCCGTCCCTGCATCGCCGCGTCCATGGCGACCACGGCGTCGACGAGGGGCCAGTCGCGCGCACAGTCGACGAGCGTGCGCGCCGCGGTGGTCGCCCGGACCGCCCCGGCGTCCACGACGTCCTCCGGTGGCAGGGCGGCCGCCGCGATCCGGTAGCCCCGCCCGCACCGCCACTCGTCGGGCTGCGTGAGGCGCACGTCGTCGTCGACCCCGCGCGGTAGGACGAGGCGGTGGAAACGGGCCGCCGACGTGTGGCTCAGCACCGGACCGGGCCCCAGGACGGCGAGCGCGGCGGCGCACAGCAGCAGGTGGCGCGCGCGGGGGTCCTCGGCCGTCGCCAGCCACCGCGCCGTCGACACGTACACGCCGCGGCGCAGGCGGTGCCAGGCCCGGGTGCGCACGGCGCCGCGGACGTCGTCGGGGAGGTAGCCGGCACGCCGGGCGTCGTGGACGGTGAAGACGCCGCCGCGTCGTCGCGCCGCGGCCTCAAGAGCGGGGGACACGCGGTCAGTCTCGGGACGGGCACCGCCCGGGGGAACGGCCCGGCCGGAACTGTGGACGACGAGGTCCTCCCTCACCGCAGCGCGTCCTCCCGCACCGTCTGCCGTGAGGGAGGACGCCCGAGGATCAGGTCACCTGATCCCGGCGGAACCCCGCGCTACAGGTACTGGCCGCCGCCGGGGCGGGGTTCGCCCGTGGTGGGACCCCCGGGCAGGGCGCGCCGGCGGATCTCCTCCAGCTGCGCCCGGGCGGCCATCTGCTGGGCGACCAGCGCCGTCTGGATGCCCTGGAACACGCCCTCGAGCCAGCCGACGAGCTGGGCCTGGGCGATCCGCAGCTCGGCGTCCGACGGCGTCTCGCCCTCGCTGAACGGCGAGGTGATGCGCCGCAGCTCCTCACTGAGCTCGGGCGCGAGGCCCTGCTCGAGCTCGCGGATCGACGAGGCGTGGATGTCGCGCAGCCGGGCGCGGCTGGCCTCGTCGAGGGGCGCCGCCCGCACCTCCTCGAGCAGCTGTTTGATCATCGTGCCGATCCGCATGACCTTGGCCGGCTGCTCGATCATCTCGCCGACGCCGGGCGGGCCGTCGCCGTCGGCCGGGCCGGGGGCCGGCACGGGCATCGCGCCGACCGGGCGCCCGTCCGGGCCCACGACGAGGACCTGCTGCGGGCGCTCACTGCCGTTGCCGGGTGCCGTCATGTCTCCATCCTGCCCCTCGCGGTCGCGGGGGGAACGCCGGGCACGGGGCGCCCGGTGCGGCGGCACGGCGGCCCGGGGCGGCCAACTAGGGTCGCCCGCATGCACCCGGGGGAGCCACGGCTGGACGTCGCGCGCGTCCGCGGGCAGTTCCCGGGCCTCTCCGACGGCTTCGTGCACACCGACGCGCCGGGCGGCACCTTGCTGCCCGAGAGCGTCGTGCACGCGGTCTCCTCCGCGATGCGGGTGCCGGTGGCCAACCGCGGCGGGGTGTTCCCGTCGTCCTCGCGGACTGAGGGCCTGGTGGCCAGCGCCCGGGCCGCGGTGGCCGACCTGGTCGGCGGTGTCTCCACCGGCGTCGTACTCGGGTCCAGCATGACCGCGCTCACCTACGCCGTCGCCCGCGCGCTGGCCCGCACCTGGCGCCGCGGCGACGAGGTCGTCGTCAGCCGCCTCGACCACGACGCCAACATCCGGCCCTGGATCACCGCGGCCGCCCAGGTCGGCGCCGTCGTCCGGTGGGCGGAGGTGGACATCGAGACCGGCGAGCTGCCGGCCTGGCAGTACGACGACCTCATCACCCCGCGCACCCGGCTGGTGGCGGTCACCGCCGCCAGCAACGCCATCGGCACGCGGCCCGACGTCGCCTCGATCGCCGCCCGCGCGCACGCCGTGGGGGCGCTGGTCTACGTCGACGCCGTGCAGGCCGCGCCGCACGTCTTCCTCGACCGGGCCGCCCTGGGCGCGGACTTCCTCGCCGTCTCGGCCTACACCTGGTGCGGACCGCACGTCGGCGCCGTGGTGGCCGACCCCGCGCTGCTGGGCGAGCTCGACCCCGACCGGCTGCTGCCCACGCCCGACCGGGTGCCCGACCGCTTCGAGGCCGGCACCCCGCCGTTCGAGCTCTACGCCGGGGTGACCGCCGCCGTCGACCACCTGGCCGGCCTGTGCGAGAGCACCGCCGGCAGCCGCCGCGACCGGCTGCGCGACTCCATGACCGCCGTCACCGCGTACGAGGGCGGCCTGTTCGAGTGGCTCGACCAGGCCCTGCGCGCCATGCGGCACGTGCAGGTGGTCGGCTTCCCGGAGCACACGACGCCGACGCTGTCGTTCACCGTGCCCGGCATGCGCCCGCGCCAGGTGGCCGCCGAGCTGTCCCGCCGGGGCATCTGCGCCTGGGACGGCGACTTCTACGCCCGCGAGCTGTTCGACGCGCTGGGCGTCAACGAGGCCGGCGGCGCGGTCCGCCTCGGCCTGGCGCACTACAACACCGCCGAGGAGGTCGGCTACGTGATCGACTCCGTGGCCGCGCTGCGGGGCGCGCTGTAGTCAGTCGCGCTGTAGTCAGGTGCCGGGGAGCAGCAGCACCTTCCCGGTGTGCTCGCTGGCCTCGACGACGCGGTGCGCCTCGGCCGCGCGCGACATCGGCAGCCGGCGGTCGACGATGGGGCGCACCACGCCGCGCTCGACGTCGGGCCAGACCTCGGCGCGCACCGCCGCGACGATCGCGTCCTTCCCGCCGGGCCCGGTCAGCGGCCGCGAGCGCAGCGCCGTCGCCGCCACCGACGCCCGCTTGGCCAGCAGCTTCCCCAGGTCGAGCTCCGCCTTGGCGCCGCCCTGCAGGCCGATGACCACCAGCCGCCCACCGACGGCGAGCGCGTCGACGTTGCGGGCCAGGTACTTCGCGCCCATGTTGTCGAGGACGACGTCGACCCCGGCGCCGTCGGTCTCCTCGCGCACCCGCTCGACGAAGTCCTCGTCCCGGTAGCCGATGGTCACCTCGGCGCCGAGCTCGCGGCAGAACTCCAGCTTGGCCGCGCTCCCGGCGGTGGTGAACACCCGTGCACCGGCCCGGACGGCGAGCTGGATGGCCATCGTCCCGATGCCGCTGGACCCGCCGTGCACGAGGAAGGTGTCCCCGCGGCGCAGGCCGGCGAGCTGGAAGACGTTGGACCACACCGTGCAGGTCACCTCGGGCAGCGCCGCGGCGGTGGCCAGCTCGACCCCGGCGGGGCGGGGGAGGAGCTGCCCGGCCGGTACGGCGACCCGCTCGGCGTAGCCGCCGCCGGCCAGCAGCGCGCACACCTCGTCGCCCACCGACCAGCCGACGACGCCCTCGCCGACCTCGCTCACGATCCCGCTGCACTCCAGGCCGAGGACGTCGCTGGCACCCTTGGGAGGCGGGTAGAACCCGGCCCGCTGCAGCAGGTCGGCCCGGTTGACGGCGGTGGCCGCGACGTCGACGACGACCTCGCCGGGGCCGGCCACGGGATCGGGGACCTCACCCCAGCCGAGCACCTCGGGGCCGCCGGGTCCGCTGGTCGTCACCGCACGCATGCCCCCGACCCTAGGAGGGCCGGACGCCCGCTCGGGTGCTCGGTGCGAGAGCCGGGGACGCCACCGCGCCGGAGACGGTGACGCACCTGCCGCCACCCTGCGCGGCGACCAGGTCGGCCAGCACCTCGCCCACCGCGCGCCGGGAGACGTGCATCCCCGCGGTCTCCCCGGTCGGCGAGGTCGTGGCCGGCTCGTCGCCGTCGGTGAGGTACACCGGCTGGACGATCGTCCAGTCCAGGCCGCTGTCCCGGACCAGCCGCTCCTGCCGCTCGTGGTCGTCGATCTGCGGCCGCAGCAGCAGCGCGAACACCAGCCGGGCCGACAGCGGCAGCCGGTCCCGCGTCTCCCCGACGCCGTAGGACGACTGCACGACCAGCCGCGACACGCCCTGCTCGCGCATGGCCGCGACCACCGCGGCCGTGCCGCGCGACCGCACGTCCAGTGGCGTGCCCCGGCTGCCTCGCAGCCGCACCCGCAGCGGGTGCTCGCTGATACCGAGGGTCACCACCACCGCGTCCTGCCCGCGGACCGCCCGCGCGACGTCGGCCGGCACCGTGGCGTCGCCGTCCACGGCCCGGACGCCCGGACGCCCCGCACGGGCGGCCGACGCCCGCCGGGCGAAGGCCGTCACCTCGTGTCCCCGGGCGGTCAGCGCCTCGACCGCCGCCCGTCCGGACCCACCCGTCGCTCCCACCACCAGCACGCGCACGTCTCCTCACCCCTCCGGTCCCGCCGACCCTCGTGGCCGGTCGCCGTCGAGACTGGCGGGCCGGCCGGTTCGGGCCCATGACCGCGCGTCCGCCGTCCGTGCCCGTTCGTCCGGCGGACCTGGACGCCCGGTGCGGCGGTCAGCAGGCTGGAGCCGTGCACGCGAGCGAGGAGACCCACGCGGACCCCGGCCGGCCGTGGACGCCGGTCGACCCGCTCGGCGGGGTGCTCGCCGACCTGCGGATCCGTGGCACCTTCTACTGCCGGGCGGAGGCGACCGCGCCCTGGGGTCTCGAGATGCCGGCGCTCGCCGGGTGCATGAGCTTCCACGTCGTCACCCGGGGCAGCTGCGTCCTGGAGGTCGACGGCGACCGGCACGAGCTCCGCGTCGGCGACCTGGCCCTGGTCCCGCACGGCCGCGGTCACCTGCTGCGCAGCGCCCCGGAGGCGCCGGTCTCCGGCCGTGCCGACCTGCTGCCCCAGCAGTACCTGGGGGACCACTACTCCGTCCTGCGGCTCGACGGCGGCGGTGCCGCGACGGGGATGGTCTGCGGGGTGGTCGAACCCGACCGGCCCGGGGCGGCCCACCTGCTCGGCCTCCTGCCGCCGGTGCTGGTCGTCGACGGGGGTGACGGGGCCCGCGGCGGCTGGCTGCCGATGCTGCTGCGGGTCCTCGCCGACGAGGCGGCCGAGGACCGGCCCGGCGCCGAGGCCGTGGTCACCCGGCTCGCCGACGTCGTCGTCCTCCAGGCCGTCCGCGCGTGGCTGGACACCGCGGCGACGGGTCCGGGTTGGCTGCGGGCCCTGCGCGACCCGCAGGTGGGTCGGGCGGTCGCGCT
This sequence comes from Geodermatophilus sp. SYSU D00696, assembly GCF_054050235.1. Lineage (NCBI taxonomy): Bacteria > Bacillati > Actinomycetota > Actinomycetes > Geodermatophilales > Geodermatophilaceae > Geodermatophilus > Geodermatophilus sp. SYSU D00696. Next base: position 34,299 of record NZ_JBJGYY010000038.1, read on the forward strand.
CCTGCACCGCGAGCCCGGCACGGCGTGGACCCTGACCCGGCTGGCGCGGGAGGCCCGGATGTCGCGGTCGTCGTTCGCCGCCCGCTTCACCGACCTGGCCGGGGAACCGGTGATGCACTACCTGGCCCGCTGGCGCATGCACCTGGCCACGGTCGCCCTCGGGCAGGGCGCGCGGGTCGGTGAGCTGGCCGGGCGGCTGGGCTACGAGTCGGAGGCCGCCTTCTCCCGTGCCTACAAGCGCGTCGTCGGCGTGCCGCCGACCGCGGCGGGCGAGCCGGTGCCGTCGGGGTCCGCGGGCTGACCGGCGACCTGCGAGACCCGTCCAAGCAGCTCACAAGCCCGTCGCAGGAGCCCGGCGGCACCGTCCCGGTCATGACGACGACGACGTCCCCCGTCCGCATACCCGCGCCGCGCACGCCGGACCACGACACGCTGCCGACCGCGCCGGCCCGCACCCGGGTGGCCTTCCTCGACGCCCCGGCGCTGGCGGCCCGGGCGCTGCGCTCGGGGACCCGGCTGGTCGCGGACGCGGTCACCGGCATCGCCTTCGACGACCCCTGCTGCGTCGGCCGGCAGCGCGAGCTGGTGCGCTGGACCGCGGGCGTGGTGGCCGAGGTCCGCGCGCACGGGGCGCTCGCCGGACGCGACGGGGACGTCGCCCTCGACGCCGTCCTCGCGCGGACCGACCGGGCGCTGGCGTTGTTCGCCCGCGAGCTGGGCGCCGGCGCGCCGCTGCTCGCGCCGGCCCTGGCCGACCTCGCCGACCTGGTCGCGGCCCGGCTGGACGCGTGGACGCGGCCGGCGGCACCCGCCGGCCGGCGGACCGTCCGCCAGGCCCTGTTCGCGCTGCCGTGGCTGCTCGACGCCTGCCACCCGGCCGAGTTGCCGGACGTGCTGCGGAACGCGTCCCGCGGTGAGCTGCTGGTCCTGCGGCTCGGCGCCCGGCGCTACGCCGGGACGCGCGACGCCGTCCTCGGCCCCGCCGGGTGAGCGGCGGTGCGAGGACGGCGTCGACGAGGGACGGGGTCCGCCGTCAGGCCCGGGCCTTGAGGTCCTTGCGCAGGATCTTGCCGGCGGCGGACTTGGGCACCTGCTCGATGAACTCCACCGCGCGGACCTTCTTGTGCGGCGCCACCCGGGAGGCCACGAACTCCATGACCTCGTCCTCGGTGATCTCCGAGCCCGGGGCCCGCACGACGAACGCCTTGGGCAGCTCCTCGCCGCTCTCCTCGTCCTTGACCCCGATGACGGCGGCGTCGGCGATCTGCGGGTTGCCGACCAGCACGGCCTCGAGCTCGGCCGGGGCCACCTGGTAGCCCTTGTACTTGATCAGCTCCTTGACCCGGTCGACGACGGTGTAGCAGCCGTTCTCGTCGACGACCGCCACGTCCCCGGTGTGCAGCCAGCCCTCGGCGTCGAGGGTCTCGGCGGTGGCCTCGGCGTTGTTGAGGTAGCCCTTCATGACCTGGGGGCCGCGCACCCACAGCTCGCCGCGCTCGCCAGGAGCGGCGTCCTCGCCCGTGGAGGAGTCGACCAGCCGGCACTCGGTGTTGGGGATCGCCAGGCCCACCGAGCCCTTGGGCACCTCGCCGGAGAAGCCCTCCGGCTCGCCGCCGCGGTCGGGCGTGGTGTGCGACACCGGCGACAGCTCGGTCATGCCGTAGCCCTGGCCCACCGTGACGCCGGTGTCGGCGCCCCGGCGCAGCCGCGCCTCCGCCGCCTGGGCCAGCGCCTCGTCCAGCGGCGCCGCGCCCGAGAGGATCGAGGTCAGCGAGGACAGGTCGAACTGGTCGACCATCGGGTGCTTGGCCAGCGCCAGCAGGATCGGCGGGGCCACGAAGGCGCGGGTGATCCTCTGGTCCTGGATGGTGCGCAGGAACTGCTCGAGGTCGAACCGCGGCAGCGTGACGACGGCGCCGCCCCAGGCCAGCCCCTGGTTCATCAGCACGGTCAGGCCGTAGATGTGGAAGAACGGCAGGACGGCGATGATCCGCTCGTCCGCGCCCAGCTGGATGAGCGGGCGGCACTGGGCGACGTTGGCCACCAGGTTGCGGTGGGTGAGCATGACGCCCTTGGGCAGGCCGGTGGTGCCGCTGGAGTAGGGGAGCGTCACCAGGTCGTTCGCCGGGTCGATGTCGACCTGCACCGACGGCGCGTCGCTGCTGATCAGGTCGAGCAGCGAGGCGTGGCCCTCGGCGCCGTCCATGACGATGACCTCGTCCACCGGCGTCTGCGCGGTGGCCTCCAGCGCCCGGTCGAGGAAGGGCGAGACGGTGACGAGCACCTTCGCGCCGGAGTCCTTCAGCTGGAAGGCGACCTCGTGGGCGGTGTACAGGGAGTTGATCGGGCTCATCACGCAGCCGGCCTTGGCGATGCCGTGGAACACCACCGGGTACCACATGGTGTTCGGGCACAGCACCGCAACGACGTCGCCCTTGCGCAGCCCGCGCGCGGCGAGCGCGGCCGCGACCCGGTCGACGTAGGTCGCCAGCTGGCCGTGGCTGATCGAGTCGCCGGTCAGGCCGTCGACGAGCGCGGGCGCGTCGGGCTTCTCCCGCCCCGCGGCGAGGACGAAGTCGGGGACCGAGAGGTCCGGGATCTCGACGTCGGGGTAACGGCTGGCCAGGGGCACGGGGCTCCTCCTCGTTGGGGGCGTAGTGGCGCCAGTCTCACACCCCGGGTGTGTCGCAGGACACGGGGGTTACTCGCCGGTCACCTCATCGGGGCCACAGCACCGACTGGGTGCACCGGAACAGCGCGAGCGTCCGCCCGGCGCCGGAGGTGACGACGGCGTCCCAGACCTGGGTGGAGCGGCCGGCGTGCGCGTTGGTGGCCACCGTCTGGATGCGGCCCTCGCGGACGGTGCCGAGGAAGTTGCTCTTCAGCTCGATGGTGGTGAAGCCGGTCGCGCCCTCGGGCAGCAGCGCGCGGGTCGCCAGGCCGCAGGCGGTGTCGGCCAGGGCGACCACGGTCGCCGCGTGCAGGTAGCCGTTGGGCGCGAGCAGGTCGGGGCGGACGTCGAGGCCCGCCTCCAGGCGACCGGGCTCGTGCGCGGTGACCGTCAGGCCCAGCAGTCCGGGCAGCGTGCCCGGCAGGAGCGTGTTGAGCTCGTCGGCGGTGAGGAACCCGGTGGCGGCCACGGGCGGGAACCGTAGCGCCGGCGCGGGTCACCGGGAGGCGGCGTCGGCCCTCGTGCCCCGGAAGCGCCGGCGTTGGGTGCGCACCCGCTCGGCGCCGTCGCGACGGCGCAGGTGCAGCCGCTCCCGGTGTGCCTCGGCCGAGTGGACGACGGTCACCGGGCACGGCGCGTGCAGGACGCACTGCATGCCCGTCGACCCCAGCAGCATGCTGGAGAACCCGCCGTGCCCCCGGCTGCCGACCACCAGCAGGTCCGCGCCGGCCGACTCCCGGATGAGCGCGTCCGCGGCCGAGCCGAGGACGGCCGTCACGTGGATCACCGGGTGCGGCTCCGGGACCTCGTGGAGCACCTCGGCGACGAAGGCCTCGGTCCGGGCGACCGCCGCGGCCTCGGCCTCGTCGTAGGTGCGGTCGCCGACGACGTCGAAGTCCATCCACGCCTCGGGCGGGCGGTGGGCGACCACCGCCTCGACGGGCACACCCCGGCGGGCGGCGTCCTCGACGGCGAACCGCAGCGCGGCCCGCGCCCCCGCCGACCCGTCGACGCCCACCACCACCCGGGGTCCGCGCGCCTGCGACTCGTCGGCGCGCACGGGCTGCTCGATCATGACGGCCTCCTCGGCACCGTCCCCGCGGGACCGGGTGCCCCGGCGGGCGTCCTGAGCATGATCCGTCCGGCGCGCCGGGGGAAGGGTCCTGAGTCGCGCCCGCCCGGGCCCACCGGCCCTCGGCCCTCGGCCCTCGCGGTGCGGTGCCCGACCTCGCGCTGTGGGGTGAGGTCGGGCACCACGGGGCGGGGACGGCGCCGGGCGAGCGGACCGCGTGGACCCCGGCGGCTCCGACCGCTCAGGCCAGGCCGCGGGTGGTGCGCGCCGGGGGACGGTCCCCGCGGATCGAGGCCACCATGTCCAGCGTCTGCCGGGTCGCCGCGACGTCGTGCGCGCGGAACACCCGGGCGCCCAGCCACGCGCTGACCGCCGTCGCCGCGAGGGTGCCGGTGAGCCGCTCCTCCAGCGGGACGTCGAGTGTCTCGCCGACGAAGTCCTTGTTCGACAGCGCCACCAGCACCGGCCACCCGGTGGCCACGAGCTCGCCGAGCCGGCGGGTGGCCTCCAGCGAGTGGCGGGTGTTCTTGCCGAAGTCGTGACCGGGGTCGACCAGCACCCGCTCGGGGTCCACGCCCGCGGCCACGGCCGCCTCGGCCAGCGCCGTCGTGCGCGCGACGACGTCGGCGACGACGTCGTCGTACCGCACCCGGTGCGGCCGGGTGCGTGGGGGCAGCCCGCCGGCGTGGGTGCACACGATCCCCGCACCCGCCGCGGCCGCGACGTGCGCCAGCTCCGGGTCGACGCCGCCCCACGCGTCGTTGACGACGTCGGCCCCGGCGGCGAGCGCCTCGCGCGCGACCTCGGCCCGCCAGGTGTCGATCGAGATCGGCAGGTCGGGGTGCGCGGCGCGGACGGCGGCGACCAGGTCGACGGTGCGGCGGATCTCCTCGGCGGCGTCGACCTCCTCGCCGGGTGCGGCCTTGACCCCGCCGACGTCCACCAGGTCCGCGCCCTCGGCCACCACCCGGTGCACCCGCTCGACGGCGGCCGCCAGCTCGTAGGTGGCGCCGCGGTCGTAGAACGAGTCGGGCGTGCGGTTCACGATGGCCATCACCAGCAGGCCGCCGTCGGGGACGTCCAGCCGGCCCAGTCGCAGCACCCGTCGTCTCCGTCCCCGTCGCCGGTGTGGTGGAGTCAGCCAACCAGACCACCCCGCACACAGGAGGACAGGCGATGGCGCAGACCACCGTGGAGGGCATCGACGGCGTGCTGGCGAAGGTCGGCCAGCCCCTCGGGCACAGCGACTGGCTGGAGATCACCCAGGAGCAGGTGGACAAGTTCGCCGAGGCCACCCACGACCACCAGTGGATCCACGTCGACGTCGAGCGCGCGAAGCGGGAGAGCCCCTTCGGCGGCCCGATCGCGCACGGCTACCTGACGCTGTCGCTGGTCTCGGCGCTGGCCGCGCAGATCATCGAGGCGAAGGGCTTCCGGATGGGCGTCAACTACGGCGCCGAGAAGATCCGCTTCATGTCGCCGGTGCCGGTCGGTGCGCGCATCCGCGCCTCGGCCACCCTCGACGAGGCCAAGCCGTTCGAGGGCGGCGTGCAGATGAACCTCGGCGTCACGATGGAGATCGAGGGCCAGAGCAAGCCGGCGATGGTGGCCGCGATCCTCTTCCGCCGCTACGTCTGACCCCGTGCACCTCCGCGGATGTGCCCGCTGCACATCCGCGGAGGTGCACGGTCAGACCACGATCGCCTGGTTGACCAGCGCCCGCAGGTAGGCGCGGATCGGCAGCGTGCTCGAGGGCAGCAGCTGCGTGTAGAAGGTGACGACGACGTCCTCGACCGGGTCGACGTAGAACGCCGTCGACGCCGCCCCGCCCCAGCTGTAGTCGCCCTCGTTGGACAGGACGCCGTAGCGCGCCGGGTCGATCACCATCGAGAAGCCCAGGCCGAAGCCCACCCCGCGCAGCGGCGTCTCGGCGAACAGCGGCCGGCCGAAGGTCTCCAGGTCGGCGTTGCCGGGCAGGTGGTTGCGCACCATGTGCGCCAGCGTGCGCGGGCCGAGCAGCCGGCCGCCGTCGTAGGAGCCGCCGCGGCGCAGCATCTCGCAGAAGCGCAGGTAGTCACCCGCGGTCGAGACCAGCCCGCCGCCGCCGGACAGGAACGTCGGCCGGTGGTGCGCCGCCTGCCCCATGGCGTCGATCGGCGCGAACCCGGTGGACGCGCCGCCGGGCTGCCCGGGGACGGCGGCGTAGAGCCGGGCCAGCGAGTCGACGTCGTCGTCCTCGCGCAGGCCGAAGGACGTGTCGGTCATCCCGAGCGGGCCGAACACGCGCTCCTGGAAGAAGACGTCGAGCGTCTGGCCGGACACCACCTCGACCAGCCGCCCCAGGACGTCGGTGGACACGCCGTAGTTCCACTCCGCGCCGGGCTGGAACACCAGCGGCACCGAGGCCCACTGCCGGCAGGCCTCGGCGGAGTCGGTGCCCGGCGGGGTGCTCCACTCGTGGCCCATCGCGCGGTACATCGCGTCGACCGGGTGGGCGTGGTGGAAGCCGTAGGTGAGCCCGGAGGTGTGGGTCAGCAGGTGCCGGATGCGGATCGGCTCGACCTGCGGCTGGGTGACCGGCTTCTGGGCCGACCCCGCCACGTAGACGCGGGTCTCGGCGAACTCCGGCAGCCACCGCTGGATCGGGTCGCCGAGCTCGAAGGCGCCCTCCTCGTACAGCATCATCGCCGCCACCGAGGTCACCGGCTTGGTCATCGAGAAGATCCGCCAGCGGGTGTCCTCCTCGACCGGCCGGCCGTTCTCGACGTCGCGGGAGCCGTAGCGGCCGACGTGCGCCAGCCGGCCGTGCCGCGACACGGTGACGAGGAAGCCGGGGAGCTGCCCGTCGTCGACCCAGCGGGCCAGCCGCCGGTCGAGGCGCTCCAGCCGGGTGCCGTCGAGGCCGACCTCGGCGGGATCGGTGTCCTGGGTCAGTCCGCTCGTCACGCGTGCCTCCGTCCCGGTGCCGTCCCCTCGGGCGGCGCCTGCCCTGCGCATCCTGACCCATGCCGGTGCGGCGGGTCACAGGAGGCAGGCGCCGCCCCGGCGGGCGACCGCGTGGGTCCCGCGGTCACGTCCGGGGGACGCGCCGGTCGGACCGGACGTCGCGGGGACCCGGCGGATCAGACCGGGACGTCGCGAGGGCCCGGCGGATCAGACCGGGACGTTGCTGGCGGCCTTCTTCAGGTTCGAGCCGGCGGTGACCTTGACGGTGTTGGCGGCGGGGATGTCGATCGACTCGCCGGTCTGCGGGTTGCGGCCGGTCCGGGCCGAGCGCTGGGTCCGCTCGACGGTCAGCAGACCGGAGACGGCGACCTTCTCGCCGCGGGTGATCGCGTCGACGAGCTCCTCCTGCAGGCCGGCCAGGACGGCGTCCACGGTGGCGCTGGGCACGTCCGCGCGCTTGGAGATGGCGGTGACGAGTTCGGCCTTGTTCACGGGGATCCTCTCGTGGGTGTCGGCGCCCGCCCGGGTCTCGGCGGGCCGCCGGTGACGGCGCCGGCCGCAGCGCGCGGCCGGCTCCCGGACGGTCGTCCGGGACGGACCGGTCCCCCCGCGGGGGCCCCGGCCCGGGGCACCGTGTCACGGCAGCGGGGGATCTGGCCAGTCCAGGGCCACGATCGCATGCAGCCGACCCGCCGGTACCACCCGTCCCAGCGCAGGCGGGTGGGCGCGGGCCGACCTAGCGTGAGGGGGTGCCACAGCTCTCCGGGACCGACCTGGTCGTCAGCGACCTGTGCCTGGGCGGCAACGTCTTCGGCTGGACCGCCGACGCGGCGACGTCGCAGGCCGTCCTCGACCGCTTCGTAGACGCCGTCCCCAGCACCCAGCGGCCCTTCGTCGACACCGCCGAGATGTACGGCGACGGCCGCTCCGAGCAGATCCTCGGCGGCTGGATGGCCGAGCGCGGCCTGCGCGACCGGCTGGTGGTGGCCACCAAGGCCTCGCCGCAGCAGAAGGCGCACCCGCTGGCGGCGGGCGAGATCCGGGCCGCCGCGGAGCGGTCGCTGCGGAACCTGCGGACCGACCGGATCGACCTCTACTACGCGCACTACGACGACGAGACGACGCCGCTGGAGGAGACGCTCACGGCGTTCGACGAGCTGGTTCGCTCCGGCAAGGTGCTGCACGTGGCGGCGTCGAACTACTCGCCGGCGCGGCTGACCGAGGCGCTGGAGACCTCCGAGCGGCTCGGGACCACGCGGTACGTGGCGCTGCAGCCGCTCTACAACCTCCTCGAGCGGCCCGCCTACGAGGACGGGCTGCGCGACGTCGTCGCGGCGCACGGGCTGGGCTGCCTGCCCTACTTCGGCCTGGCCCGGGGCTTCCTGACCGGCAAGTACCGCGCCGGCGAGCGGGTCGACTCGCCGCGCGCCGAGCGGGCGAGCGCCTACCTCGGCGAGCGCGGCGACCGGGTGCTCGCGGCGCTGGCCGAGGTGGCGTCCGCGCACGGGGTGAGCCAGGCCGCCGTCGCCCTGCGGTGGCTGGCCGACCAGCCCACGGTCACCGCGCCGATCGCCAGCGCCCGCGACGTCGACCAGCTCGCCGACCTGCTGCCGGTGCAGGACCTCGTGCTCACCGACGACGAGCGCGCCGCCCTCACCGCCGCCTCCGAGTAGCCCCTCCGAGGTGCCTTTGTAGCGATGAAGGCACCTCACCGACGTCCGGAGGGGTGCCCTTGTAGCGATGAAGGCACCTCAGCGGGCGGCGGCCGCGGAGGCGAGGTCCTCGACCCGCACCAGCCCGAGCACGGTGCCGGTGGCGTCGGTGCAGACGACGGGGTCGAAGCGGTGCGCCGGCGGGCGGGTCAGGGCCGTGTGCAGCGTCGCGACGACGTCGTCGGCCGGGCCGACCCGCAGCGACACCGGTGCGGTGTGCGCGGCGCCGGTGCGGGGATCGGCCAGTCGCAGCGCCAGCGGCTCGCCGTCCGGCCCGACGAGGACCACCGGGGGCAGGCCCGGCTGCGGCTCGCTCACCTCGACCTGGCGGACCGGGCGCAGCAGGCCCGCCACGGTCGCCCGCTGCCGGGCGCGGGCGGTGCAGCCGCGCACGAGCCCGACGACCTCGGGGGACAGCCCGCCGAAGCCGGGTGCCGGGCGGCCGAGCAGCCAGCCCTGGGCCAGCGGCACCCCGAGCCGGCAGGCGGCGGTCAGCTCGCCGCGCGTCTCGATCCCCTCGGCGACCAGCCAGGCGTCGATGCGGCCGGCGAACCCGCCGACCATCTCCACCACGGCCGTGCACACCGGGTCGGTGTCGGCGCCGGCCACCAGCGACCGGTCCAGCTTCACCAGCTGGGGCCGCAGCGCCGCGAGCCGGCGCAGGCCCGACCAGCCCGAGCCGGTGTCGTCGAGGGCCACCAGCGCACCCCGGGCCCGCAGCGCCGCGACCTCCACGCGCAGCGCGGCGACGTCGGGCACCGGCCCCTGCTCGGTCAGCTCGACGACGACGCGGCGCAGGTCCGGGCGGGTGGCCAGCGCCTGCTGCACCGGCCGGGTGCCGAGCAGGTGCGGGCCGACGTTGACGGCGAGGAAGGTGTCCGCGGGCAGGTCCGGCACCGCGGCCAGCGCCTTGCCGACCGCGAGGGCCTGGAGCGCGGCGGCGACCCCGGCGTCGGCGGCCGCGGCGAACCACACGTCGGGGCCGGCGGTACCGGGGAAGCGGGCCAGGGCCTCGTAGCCGGCGACCCGGGCGCGCGCGAGGTCGACGATCGGCTGGAAGACCAGGGTCAGGTCGTCCGGGTGGGCGAGCAGCGGCCGGCAGTCCGGCAGCGCCCGCGTCAGCATCCCCGTCATGCGCGGTCCATCGGCCCGGTCCGGGAGCCGCTCCACCGGGCGCCCGGCGGGGCTCACCCGCCCGGGGGACGACCCGTCCGGGGGGAGGAGCGCGGACGGTCGATTCCGTTCCGCGCGGAGCGTGGCAGCATGGTCGGCTGCGGCCGCCCGGGCCGCGCCTGGCCGAGGAGGGCCGTGTCCGTCCCCGCGCCGTCGCCTGCCGCCGACGTGCTGCACGACGCCCACCGCGTCGCCGCCGCGCGCCGGCTGTTGCTCGAAGTGTCCGGGCCCGCGGCCTACGACCGGCTCTCCGGACTCGCCGCGCGCCTGCTCGACGCGGGGCACGCCAAGGTCACCGTGTTCACCGACCAGGACACCGTCGTCGGCGGGCACGGCCTGCCGCCCGGCGTCGTCGGCGGTCGCGCGCAGCTCACCGGGGAGTTCTCCGCCTGCGTCGTCCGGGAGGGCCGCCCCCTGGTGGTCCCCGACGCCCCCGCCGACGCGCGGGTGTCCGCCCTCCCCGCCGTCGTGTCCGGGGAGGTGGTCGCCTACCTCGGCAGCCCCCTGGTCTCCGCCTCGGGGCACGTGATCGGCGTCCTCGCCGTCTACGACGGCCGGCGGCGCACGTGGCAGGACGACGACGTCGCGCTGCTGGAGCACCTGGCCGCCTCGGTGGTCGCCGAGCTCGAGCTCGCCGCGGCCCGGTCGGCGATCGGCGCCTCCCGGGTCCGCCTCGAGGTCGCCCTCGAGGCCGGGGCGATCGGCATCTGGGACCACGACCTGCGCACCCGCGTCCTGCACTGGGACGAGCGCTGCGCGGCCATCCACGGCCTGTCCGGCCCCCTCGTGATCACCGACGTCGACGCGATGATCGCCGCCCGGATCCACCCCGACGACCACGCCGCCGTCCGCTCGGCCATGACCGACGCGCTGGCCGGCACGGGGGAGTACGTGGTCGAGGCGCGGGCGATGCACACCGACGGCTCGACCCGCTGGACGGTCTCGCGCGGCCGCGTGGTGCGCGACTCCTGGGGCGACGCGGTGCGGGTGCTCGGCACCGTCGTCGACGTCACCGACGCCCGCGAGCAGGCCGCCCGCCGGATGGCCGCGGTGCAGCGCGCCGCCGCCGTCGCCGAGGTCGCCGCGGAGCTGGCCAACGCGACCGCGCTGTCGCAGCTGGCCGACATCACGCTGCGGGGCGCCCGGCTGCTCGGCGCGTCCTCCAGCGCGCTGGCCGCCTTCGACGGCGAGGGGGTGCTGCGGATCTACCTCGCCCGGCAGCTCGCCGACACCGTCGCCGCGGCCGCCGCCGAGGCCGAGGTGGAGGCCCCGCCCGAGGGGCTGGCCATCGAGCTCGACGACGCGCTGCCCACCCAGTACGCGGCCCGCCACGGCGAGCGCGTGCTGCTCACCGACCTCGACGAGGCCGTCGCCCGCTTCCCGCAGATGGCCGAGGTCGGCCCGGCCCTGGGCCTGCGCGCCATGGCCGCCCTGCCACTGCGGGTGGAGGCCGGGCTGCTCGGCAGCTTCGTCGTCGTCTGGGACACCGAGCACGCCTTCGAGGACGCCGACGTCGAGCTCCTCGACGCGCTGACCGCGCAGATCGCCCTGAGCGTGTCCCGGCTGCGGGCCGACGACGAGCGCGCCGCCGCCGTCGCCGCGATGGCCGAGGCCAACCAGCGGCTGCAGCTGCTCGCCGACGCCGGGCGGGTGCTGTCCGGGAGCCTGGAGATCACCGAGCAGCTGGGCCGGCTGGCCGACCTGGTGGTGCCGGCCCTCGCGGACTGGTGCTGGATCGTGGTCACCGACGAGCAGGGCCGGCTGCACGAGATGGCCTGGTCCCACCGCGACCCCGCCCGCCGGGCGGACGTGGCCGAGTACGTCGGGGCCATGGTGCACGGGATGACCGACGAGCACGCCGCGCGGGTGGTGACCCGGACCGGCCGGCCGCTGGTGGTGCCCGAGGTCGACGTCGAGCGCATCAGGCGGGCGCTGCACGACCCCGTGGCCCAGGAGGCGCTGCTGCGGCTGGCGCCGCACGCGGCCCTGATCGTGCCGCTCGTGGCACGCGGGGAGGTCATCGGCGCCCTCGGCACGGCCAACGACGCCGAGCGCGGCCCGCACACGCCGGGGGAGGTCGAGACCGCCGCCGAGGTGGGCCGCCGGGCCGGCCTGGCGCTGCAGACCGCGCGGCTGTTCGAGCAGCAGCGCGGGCTGGCGCACGCCCTGCAGCGCAGCATGCTCACCGCGCCGCCGCGGCCGGAGGGGCTCGACATCGTCGTCCGCTACGTCCCGGCGTCGGAGGGCGCCGAGGTGGGCGGGGACTGGTACGACGCCTTCCCCGGGGTGCTGGGCGGCACGGTGCTCGTCATCGGCGACGTCGTCGGGCACGACCGCAATGCCGCCGCGGTGATGGGCCAGCTCCGCGGGCTGCTGCGGGGCATCAGCCACGCCAGCGGTGCCGGACCGGCCGCGATCCTCGGCCAGCTCGACCGCGCGGCCGACGGCCTGGCGCTGGGTGCCATGGCCACCGCGCTGGTGGCGCGGCTGGACCGCACCGGCGCCGACGGGGCCGTGCTGCACTGGTCGAGCGCCGGCCACCCGCCGCCGGTGGTCGTGGACCCCGACGGGAGCGTGCGGGTGCTGCGGTCCGAGCCGGCCGACCTGCTGCTCGGCGTGGACCCCGACCGCCCGCGCACCGACCACACCGCCGCCCTGGCCGCGGGCAGCACGGTGCTGCTGCACACCGACGGGCTGGTCGAGCGACGCGACCGGGACCTGCAGGCCGGTACCGAGCAGCTGCTCGACGTGCTGCGGGGTACCGCGGGCCTGCCGCTCGAGCGGCTGTGCGACCGGGTGCTGCAGCGGCTGTTCCTCCCCGACGCCGAGGACGACGTCGCCCTGCTCGCCGTCCGCGTGTCGTGACACCCGTGCGGGGGGGGGGGGGGGGGGGGGGGGGGCGGGGGGCGGGCGGGGGGGGGGGGGGGGCCGGGGGGGGGGGGGGGGGCGGGGGGGGCCGCCGCC